>NZ_CP024866.1:4599191-4880512 GCF_004136015.1 Pseudomonas sp. ACM7
CTGCGTCGTCTGGCGACAATGGAAGCGGCCCTCAACGAGGGCACGTAACTTGATGCGCCTGGGGCTTAGCGAAGCTCGCGCCTGCAAATCAGCCTTCAATGGCCGAGGCCCATGGTGGAGCTCAGGCGCATCTCATATGAATCAGGCGCTGCCGAAGAAACTATGGGGTCAGCTTGGGTTAGTTTCGGTACTGGATACGATAAACCGGCTTAGCCGCATAGCTTGAACCGCCGTATACGGATCCGTACGTACGGTGGTGTGAGAGGACGGCGGCTGTAAAGCCGCCTCCTACTCGATTGGTGTCTTTTACTGGGAGTTAGTCATGAGCCAGATCATTGTTCGTTCCGTCGCTTATCAGATTGATGGCCAGTCGTATGAAAGCCGTCTGGCGTTCGATGCTGACCACAAAGGCCCACGTCCCGGCCTGTTGATGGCGCCGAACTGGATGGGCGTCAGCGCCGGTGCCGAGGAGATTGCCAAGTCCGTGGCGTCCAAGGGTTATGTGGTGCTGATCGCGGACCTCTACGGCCAGTCGGTCCGTCCGCAGAACGGCGACGAGGCGGGTGCGGCGATGATGCCGCTGAAGAACGACCGCGCATTGCTGCGCAAACGTATGGCGGCGGCCTTCGAGCAATTGCAGGCCCAGGGCGAGGCGGCAGTCGATACCGCGAAGCTGGCGACGTTCGGTTTCTGCTTTGGCGGTTGCTGTGCGCTGGAGTTGGCCCGCACTGGTGCGCCAGTGAAAGCGGCGGTGTCGTTCCATGGCTCGCTCGATACGCCGAACCTGGCGGATGCCAAAAACATCAAAGGCTCGGTACTGGTGCTGCACGGCGCATCCGATCCATTGGTGCCGAAAGACCAACTGCCGGCGTTTGAAGAAGAAATGAATGCGGCGGGCGTGGATTGGCAACTGCTGAGCTACGGCGGCGCGGTGCATTCCTTCACCGATCCGCACGCCAATGTGCCGGGCATGATGATGTATGACGCGAAGACGGCAAGTCGTGCGTTTACCTCGATGCACAACTTGCTGGATGAAGTTTTTAAAGGCTGATTGCCTCAAGATCAAAAGATCGCAGGCTGCGCCAGCTCCTACAGGGGTATGCATTTACATGTAGGAGCTGCCGAAGGCTGCGATCTTTTGATTTTTGCCCTAAGGCAATTCGATCCGCTCACTTTCCCCCGGCACCGTCGGCCAATCCCCGGCCGCCCAGCGTCGCCGCGCTTCATCGATCAACGCCGGATCACTCGCCACGAAGTTCCAGTTGATTCGCCGCGGCCCATCCAGAGGCGCACCCCCAAACAGCACGGCATGACAGTCGCTTTCAGCGAACAGCGTCATCTCTTCCCCGGCCGGCAACACCACCAGTGAATGCGGTTCTACCAGCTCGCCATCCAGTTGCACCTCGCCGTCCAGCACATACAACGCCCGCTCTTCATGCTCGGTTGGAATCAGCAATGTGGTCGCCGATTGCAGGTTCAATTCGGCATACAGCGTGGGAGAAAGCACCGGGACCGGTGATTCCAGGCAAAAGCCTGACCCGGCAATCATCCGGATCTTCACTCCCAGGTTATCGCTGACCGGCAGCGTGGCCGCCGGGTGGTGACTGTAGTGTCCGGGACCGTGCTCTTTATCTTTTGGTGAGGCCAGCCAAATCTGCAAACCATGCATCGTGAAGCCGCTGTCCTTCAACGCCTCAGGCGTGCGCTCGACGTGGGCAATCGCGCTGCCCGCCGTCATCCAGCTGACATCACCGGCCTCCACCACCTGATCGGAGCCGAGGCTGTCCTTGTGCTGGATTTTTCCTTCGAACAAGTACGTGAGGGTCGACAGACCAATGTGCGGATGCTGACGGATGTTCATGCCTTTTCCCGCCTCATAACGGGTTTCGAGCATATGGTCGAAAAACACGAAAGGCCCGACGCTGCGGCATTTGGCTGACGGCAGCGGGCGAAGAATCGGTTGACCCTCGACATCTTCGGCGCGGGGACGAATCACGAGCGGAGTGTTCATGCTGCATTCCAGGCTGAGCGGGTAATGCGTGGAGCATAACCCGCTTGCGCAGCCCTTGCCGCTATTGGCTGAAGGCACCTTCAGACAGGTGCGTTTCGATGCTGACGTCGGTGGTGGTCATCAACTTGTGTACCGGGCAACGGTCGGCCACGCGGTGCAGCTCATCGCGCTGAGCGTCGGTGAGCACACCTTTGAGTGTCAGTTTGACGTGCAGGGCATATTTACCTTTCTGCTCTTCGCTGTTGTCACGTTTGACTTCGACCGTGACACCGGTCAGCGGGATGTCTTTCTTCTTCGCGTACATCTTCAGGGTCAGGGCCTTGCAGGCACCGAGGGCCGCGTCGAAGTAATCGTGTGGCTCGGGCGCCGAGCCTTCGCCGCCGGCGAGTGTCGGTACGTCGGCAAAGAGTTCATGGTCATCGATCTGTACGCTGTGACGAAAACCTTCGGCGGAAACGGTATTGACGGTGACAGTCATGGGAAACCTCGTAGGCAACAGGAAAAGTCATTCGATCAAAAAAGACCTTGAAGGTATAGAGCACTCCTCTTGTTACGCGTTCCACTTTTTCGCTCGCCCATTGCCGTGCGCTGAATCGTTACCGCCCGACGATCGAAGTAGTAAGGCGTTTTGATATCACTTTTTCGTCTTACGCAAAATCTCTCAGGGCCGATACCTTCTAAGGCAACCCGCTGCAGGGTTGATGCGGCACTTTTGGAAGGAACCAGAGCAATGAGTATCAGAAGTCTCAATATTGCGCCGCGCGCGGGCCTGGGTTTTGGCCTGCTGGCGTTGATGGTGTTTGGATTGGGGGCGTTCGCCCTGCTGCAAATGTCGAACATGCGCGCGCAGTCCGATCAGGTCGATGACAACTGGCTGCCCAGCGTGATGGCGGTCGGGGAGATGAATCAGGACATGCTGCGGCTGCGGGCATTGACTATGCGTCTGCTGCTCAATCGGGACCCGCAGGCGCTGATGCAAAACGTCAGTAAACTCAACGAACTCAAAGGCACCCTGGGTGAGCCTCAGCAGCGTTATGACGCGCTGATCGTGCTGCCCGAAGAGCGCGTGCTGTTCGACCGCTTCAAAGCCTCGGAGCAACACTACCTGCAGTTCCAGACGCAGGTGATGACGCTGTCGGTCCAGGGACGGGTGGAAGAGGCGGCCGCCATCCTCAATGGCGAGATGAGTCCGTTGGCCGATGAAATCACCGTCACCCTCAAGGCATTGGTCGAACTGAACAAGCACAACGCCAACCTGGCGACGGAGGCGGGGCGCCAGGTGTTCAGCCGTTCGCGGGTCTGGGTCGGGGTGATGATCGGCCTGACGGCGCTGATGACCATCGGCCTGGCGCTGCTGCTGACCCGCAGCATCGTCGTGCCGCTTTCCCAATCGTTGAAGGTGGCTGAAGAGGTGGCTGGCGGCGATCTCACCGGTGAAATCAGCATCAGCGGCAAGGACGAGCCAGCGCGGCTGTTGCACGCGCTCAAGAGCATGCAGGGGAGTTTGCGCGAAACCCTTCGGCGTATTTCCGACTCGTCCAGTCAATTGGCCTCGGCCTCGGAAGAACTCAGTTGTGTGACCGAAGAGGCCACCCGGGGTCTGCATCAGCAGAGCCTGGAAATCGACCAGGCCGCCACGGCGGTGAATCAGATGACCGCTGCGGTGGAGGAGGTTGCGAGCAATGCGGTGGCCACGTCCGAAGCGTCTCGGGAGTCCGACCGGATTGCCCAGCACGGTCGCGAGCAGGTGCATCAGACCGTGTTGTCCATCGAATCCCTGGCCGACGATGTCACGGCCAATGCGACCCAGGTCGAGGACCTGGCGCAGAAAGTTTATGGCATCAGCAAAGTCCTGGACGTGATTCGCTCGATTGCCGAGCAAACGAACTTGCTGGCCCTGAACGCGGCCATCGAAGCGGCGCGGGCCGGGAGTGCCGGGCGCGGCTTTGCGGTGGTGGCCGATGAAGTGCGGGCGCTGGCGCACCGGACTCAGCAATCGACCCAGGAAATCGAGCAGATGATCTCCGGCATCCAGCAAGGCACCGATGCTGCGGTCAGCTCGATGCAGCAGAGCAACACTCGGGCGCGTTCGACCCTGGAAGTGGCGAAAGCCGCCGGTACGGCGCTGGAAGAAATCGCCACGGCGTTTACCCTGATCAATGAACGCAACCTGGTGATCGCCAGTGCCTCGGAGGAACAAGCGGCTGTCGCGCGAGAGGTGGATCGCAACCTGATGAATATTCGCGATCTTGCGTTGCAGACGTCGGCCGGGGCGAATCAAACCAGTGCGGCGAGCCAGGAGCTGTCTCGGTTGGCGGTCGATCTTAATACGATGGTGGCGCGGTTCTCGGTCTGAACGCCGAGCGGCTTTGTCGTTCCGGCGACGCTACCGGCTGGCTGTGCAAGGTTGCGGGTGGCGCCATCCCGGCCTATGGTCCAAGCGATACTTTGCCTGCGACTGGCGCGCAATGATTCGTCGCCGGTTGCTGTCCATCCAGTGCTAATTTTCGTAGCGAGGTGACGACATGCCCACCGACTCCCGACCCGCCGTGCTCGAACTGATCGGCAATACGCCGCTGGTGCGCGTCAGCCGTTTCGATACCGGCCCGTGCACGCTGTTCCTCAAGCTCGAATCACAGAACCCCGGCGGCTCGATCAAGGATCGCATCGGCCTGGCGATGATCGACGCCGCCGAGCGCGATGGCAGCCTGCGACCCGGCGGCACCATCGTCGAGGCCACCGCTGGCAACACCGGCCTTGGCTTGGCCCTGGTCGGCCGTGCCAAGGGTTACCGAGTGGTGTTGGTGGTGCCGGACAAGATGTCCACCGAGAAGGTCTTGCACCTCAAGGCGATGGGCGCCGAGGTGCACATCACCCGCTCCGACGTCGGCAAGGGCCACCCCGATTACTACCAGGACGTTGCGGCGCGGCTGGCGCAGGAAATTCCCGACGCCTTCTTCGCCGATCAATTCAACAACCCGGCCAACCCGCTGGCCCACGAGTGCAGCACCGCGCCGGAAATCTGGGCGCAGACTCAGCATGACCTGGACGCCATCGTCGTCGGCGTCGGCTCGGCCGGCACGCTGACCGGGTTGACCCGTTTCTTTCGCCGCGTGCAACCGGACCTGGTCATGGTGCTGGCCGATCCGGTCGGCTCGGTGATGGCCGAATACAGCCGCAGCGGCACCATGAACACGCCCGGCTCCTGGGCGGTGGAGGGCATCGGCGAGGACTTCATTCCGTCGATTGCCGATCTGTCCAGCGTCCGCCACGCCTACTCGATCAGCGACGAGGAAAGCTTCGACCATGCCCGCCAACTGCTGCGTGCCGAAGGCATACTCGGCGGCTCTTCGACCGGCACACTGCTGGCGGCGGCGCTGCGTTACTGCCGCGAGCAGACCGAGCCGAAGCGGGTCGTCAGCTTCGTCTGCGACACCGGCACGCGCTACCTGTCGAAGGTCTACAACGACCAGTGGATGAACGATCAGGGCCTGCTGCAATACAAACATTACGGCGATCTGCGCGACCTGATCTCGCGGCGCTTCGAGGATGGCCGGGTGATCAGCGTGGGCCCGGACGACACGCTGCTCACCGCGTTCCAGCGCATGCGCCTGGCGGATGTGTCGCAACTGCCGGTGCTGGAGGGCGGGCAGCGGCTGGTCGGCGTGATCGACGAGTCCGACATTCTGCTGGGCATGCAAGAAGAGGCTTCGCACTTTCGCGCGAGCGTGGCCAGCGCGATGACCGATAAGCTGCAAACCCTGCCTCCAGGCGCCAGTCTGGCTGAACTACGGGCGGAGCTCGACCGTGGGCTGGTGGCGATCATCGCCGACGCTTCGGGCTTCTACGGCTTGATTACTCGAGTCGACATGCTCATTCACCTACGGAGATCCCTTACATGAGTCAACACGATGAAAACGCTGTGCCACGCGCCTTCGCCACCCGTGTGATCCATGCCGGGCAAACGCCCGACCCCACCACCGGGGCGCTGATGCCGCCGATTTACGCCAACTCCACCTATTTGCAGCAGAGCCCCGGTGTGCACAAGGGCTTCGACTACGGGCGCTCGCACAACCCGACGCGCTTTGCGCTGGAACGTTGCGTTGCAGACCTCGAAGGCGGCTCCCAGGCCTTCGCGTTCGCCTCCGGGCTGGCAGCGATCTCCACGGTGCTCGAGCTGCTCGACGCGGGCTCGCACATCGTCTCCGGCAATGATTTGTACGGCGGCACCTTTCGGCTGTTCGACAAGGTGCGCAAACGCAGCGCCGGGCATCGCTTCAGCTTCGTCGACCTGACTGACCTGGCGGGATTCGAAGCAGCACTGCAGCCCGACACGAAGATGGTTTGGGTCGAGACGCCAAGCAATCCCTTGCTGAGCCTGACGGACCTCGCCGCCGTCGCGCGCATCTGTCGCTCGCGAGGCATTATTTGTGTCGCCGACAACACCTTTGCCAGCCCCTGGATACAGCGCCCGCTGGAGCTTGGCTTCGACATCGTGCTGCACTCGACCACCAAGTACCTGAACGGCCACTCCGACGTGATCGGCGGCATTGCGGTGGTCGGACAAAACGCAGACCTGGCGGAGCGTCTGGGCTTCCTGCAGAACTCGGTAGGCGCGATTGCCGGGCCGTTCGACGCTTTCCTCACCCTGCGCGGCGTGAAGACCCTGGCGCTGCGCATGGAACGCCACTGCAATAACGCGCTGGACCTGGCGCAATGGCTGGAACGTCAGCCGCAGGTGGCGCGCGTCTATTATCCGGGCCTGCCGTCGCACCCGCAGCACGAACTGGCGCAGCGGCAGATGCGCGGTTTCGGCGGGATGATATCCCTCGACCTGAACAGCGACCTGAACAGCGACCTGGCCGGCGCCACGCGCTTCCTCGAGAGTGTGCGGATCTTTGCCTTGGCCGAGAGCCTGGGCGGGGTGGAAAGCCTGATCGAGCACCCGGCGATCATGACTCACGCCAGCATCCCCGCAGGCACCCGCGCGCAACTCGGCATCGGTGATGCGTTGGTGCGGTTGTCCGTGGGGGTCGAGGATGTCGAAGACCTGCGCGCCGACCTGGCACAGGCGCTGGCGCGGATCTGAATTTCAGCAGGCAAAAAAAATCCGGAACCCTTATCGGATTCCGGATTTTTGTGTCGAGCCGGATCAGCTGCCTTTGACAGCCTTGCCGTTGACCGTACCGTCGAGGAGCATGATGTTGTACTCCTTGCCGTCGGTTTCAACCTGTTGCAAACGAACCAACAGGTAATCCCAGTCCTTGGCGAACCACAGGACGGTGATGCGCTTGCTTTGTGTCGGGTCGCGCACGCGCTCGACCTTGATCGCATCGATCTGGCCAGCCTTGGTGTCGACCTTTTCCGAACCCAGCACGCGGAAGTCATAGGTATCGACTTCGCCAGCATCGACGACCTGGTAACTCATGCTCTTCTTGCCGGCAGCCACATCGTGTTGCAGGGCCAGCTGATAAGTGGATTTGTCGACCATGCCACGGTTGAGCGGGATCTTGACCGGGTCACCGCGATCGGTGCCGGTGACCATTTTGTTGGTCCAGTCGAAATCCAGGTCAGCCTTCTTGGCTTTACCCAAGCCGCCACGTTCGAAGTGGTAGGACTGCGGCAGCAAGGTGTCCTTGTCCAGCGTCAGGGTGCTTTCTTCGGTCAGGCTGGCGATCATCATCGAGGCCTTGAAGCTGAGCTTCCAGGCGCCGTTGGCTTGCTTGGTCAGGCTTCGTTCAGCGGTGCCGCTCATGGGCAACTGCTTCCAGTCAGCGGTGTAGCTGGCGGAGAAAGGTTGAAGTTCTGCAGCCTGCGCAAATGGCAGTGCGAGCAGAGCGCAAGCGAAGAGCAGGGCGCGACGCATAAAATCTCCTAGGTTCGAATCAAGTGGCCGCTGGCCGCGAGTAACTTTCCATCCAGTAAAGCACCTTGCTCGCCGAGTGATACACGACCTTCGGCAAACCAGCGTACAGCCAGCGGGTAAATCAGGTGTTCCTGGGTATGAACTCGCTGCGCCAGACTCTGCGGCGAATCGTGCAACTCTACCGGTATTACTGCCTGTACGACCAGTGGTCCGCCATCGAGTTCCTCGGTGACGAAGTGCACGGAGCAGCCGTGCTCGGTGTCGCCGGCCTCCAGCGCGCGCTGATGCGTGTGTAACCCTTTGTATTTGGGTAGCAGCGAAGGATGGATATTGAGCAGGCGACCCTGGTAGTGGCGCACGAAGCCTGCGCTGAGAATGCGCATGAAGCCGGCCAGTACCACGAGTTTGGGGTTGAACGCGTCGATCAGTTCGATCAGCGCGGCATCGAAGGCCTCGCGGCCTTCGAAAGCCTTGTGATCCAGGGTGCGGGTGTCGATACCCGCGTCCCTGGCGCGTTGCAGGCCGTAGGCGTCGGCGCGGTTGGAAATCACCGCAGCGATGCGGGCCGGGCTGTCGCCGGTCCGCGTGCTGTCGATCAAGGCCTGCAAGTTACTGCCGGTGCCGGACAACAGCACCACCACATCACAGGTCTGGGACATCGGCACTTGCATCAGTGTGCCTTGAGGTTCTTCAGTTCAACCTGAGCCGCGCCTTCGGCAGCGGTGGAGATCTGACCGATGACCCAAGGCTGCTCGCCGGCTTCGCGCAGGACGTTCAGGGCGGTTTCGACGTGCTCTTGAGCAACGCAGATGACCATGCCCACGCCGCAGTTCAGCACGCGGTGCATTTCGTTTTCGTCAACGTTGCCTTTCTCTTGCAGCCAGTCGAACACGGCAGGACGGGTCCAGCTCGCAACGTCAACCACGGCTTGTGCGCCTTTTGGCAGAACGCGCGGGATGTTGTCCAGCAGGCCACCGCCGGTGATGTGGGCCATGGCTTTCACGGCGCCGGTTTCCTTGATCAGCTTGAGCAGCGGCTTCACGTAGATGCGGGTCGGGGCCATCAGCAGGTCGGTCAGCGGTTTGCCGTCGAGCTGGATGTTTTCGATGTCGGCACCGGAGACTTCGATGATCTTGCGGATCAGCGAGTAGCCGTTGGAGTGCGGGCCGGAAGACGGCAGGGCGAGCAGGGCATCGCCGGCAGCGACTTTGGAACCGTCGATGATTTCGGATTTTTCCACGACGCCGACGCAGAAGCCGGCCAGGTCGTAGTCTTCGCCTTCGTACATGCCTGGCATTTCAGCGGTTTCGCCGCCAACCAGGGAGCAGCCGGACAATTCACAGCCAGCGCCAATGCCGGTCACGACCTGGGTCGCGGTTTCGACGTTGAGTTTGCCGGTGGCGTAGTAGTCGAGGAAGAACAGCGGCTCAGCGCCGCAAACCACCAGGTCGTTCACACACATGGCAACCAGGTCGATGCCGATGCTGTCGTGCTTGTTCAGGTTCAGTGCCAGGCGCAGCTTGGTGCCAACGCCGTCGGTGCCGGAAACCAGCACGGGCTGTTTGTAGCCGGCCGGGATTTCGCAGAGGGCGCCGAAACCGCCCAGGCCGCCCATGACTTCCGGGCGCGCAGTGCGCTTGGCGACGCTCTTGATGCGTTCGACCAATGCTTCACCGGCGTCGATGTCTACACCGGCGTCCTTGTAGCTCAGGGAGGGTTGCTTGCTCATGATCCAGGCCTTTAGGGGGGATTCAGGGGTAACGACCGAGTCCAGTGGGACCACCGAAACTGACGAAGGCGATTGCCATCCGCGAATTTCAGGGTGCCCGGCTGTTGCCGGTCTGCGAAGGCGCGCGATTTTATCAGGCTTGAGGGGCAGCGGCCATCCTCAGGCCGACGGCAGGGGCATATCAGCTTAAAAAAACCTTCATTGCCCGTGTTGGCCGCATCCTTCATGGCTGTATAAGGTATCGCTATTAACCGTCTATCGTTAGGACAGTGCAAAAACTTACCAGGGTCAGGTGAATGTTTTGCTTGGGGGCGTGGTCACAGCCTTGCTCAATCCGGTTCACGCGGCCTGTTCCAGCCGCTCTTGTCGTCAGGAATCCTCCATGCGTTTTTTTTCTAGATTTTTGTTTGCGGGCTGTATGTCATTGGTCAGCCTGGCGAGTCACGCCGAAACCGTCAAAAATCTGTATCAGGTGCGTCAGCCTGTCAGTGGTCAAACCCCGGAAGTGCGCGAGCAAGCGACCCAGCAAGCGCTGGATACGTTGGTGTTGCGTCTGACCGGTGATCCCAAGGCTGCGCAAAGTCCGGGGTTGGCGGCACTGCGCAAGGACCCGCAGCAAATCATCAGTCAGTACGGCTTTGACGCCGGCCCGCCGGAAGTGCTGAAGGTCGATTTCGACCCGGCCACCACCGAGCAAGCGTTGCGCCGTGCCGGGCTGTCGTTGTGGGGGGCGAACCGGCCTTCGATCCTCGGCTGGTGGTTGAACGATTCCACCGAGGGTTCGAGCCTCGTCGGTGATGGCCAGGCCAGTGCTGCGCCGCTGCGCCGAGCAGCGCAACACCGTGGTTTGCCGCTGCGCCTGCCGCTGGCCGATCTGAGTGAGCAGATCGTCGCCACGGCACCGAATCTGGAAGGTGCGGACGCGACGCCACTGCGCGGTGCATCGGAGCGTTACAACGCTGACGCCTTGCTCGCGGTGCATGCCCGTGAAGAGGGCGGGCAGTGGCAGGCCAAGTGGCATTTGTGGCTCGGTGACAAGAAAGAGGCGGGCAGCGTAGAAGGTGCGGATCAGGCTGCGGTGGCCGATGCGGTGATGCTGGCGGTCAGTGAGCGGCTGGCGCCTCGCTTTGTCGTCAAACCGGGTGCTTCGGGCGAACAATTGCTCGAAGTACAGGGCATGAATCTGGAGCACTACGCGGCGCTTGGGCGTTTGCTGGAACCGTTTGGTGCGCGTCTGCAAAGTGTCGACGGCGACCGGATTGTCTATCGGGTCAATGGCAGCGCCGAACAGTTGAGGTCGCAATTGTCGCTGGCGAAGTTGCAGGAAGTTCCGGCCGGTGAAGCGCCGGCGCCAGTCGCACCGGCTCAGCCGGCCGAGGGTTCGGCACCGGTAGTAGCGCCGACTCCGGCACCTGTGCCGCAGTTGCGATTCCGTTGGTAAGGTTTTCTTTCTTTATATAGATGCATATGGAGTGGTACATGGCCGATACGCGGCGTTGGTTCTGGTTGGGTGGGGTTGTCCTGCTCTGCGCGTTTGTCTGGCTGTTGCATCCGATCCTGACGCCGTTTCTGGTGGCACTGCTGTTGGCCTATCTGTTCGACCCGTTGGTGGATCGGCTGGAGAAGGCCGGTCTGTCTCGGACCTGGGGCGTGGTGGCGGTGTTTGCGCTGTTCACCCTGATTTTCACGACCTTGCTACTGGTGTTGGTGCCGATGCTCGCCAAGCAGCTGTTTCGCTTGTACGAATTGGCACCGCAGATGCTCGACTGGTTGCAGCACACCGCACTGCCGTGGGCGCAATCGAAATTCGGACTCTCGGATAATTTCTGGAAATTCGACAAGCTCAAGGCTGCAATCAGTGAGCACATGGGCCAGACCACTGACATTGTCGGGGTCGTGCTGAGTCAGGCGACGGCTTCCGGGCTGGCGCTGATCGGTTGGTTGGCGAATCTGGTGCTGATCCCGGTGGTGAGTTTCTATCTGCTGCGGGACTGGGACCTGATGATGGCCAAGATCCGCGGTCTGCTGCCCCGTGACCGCGAAGAGCGCGTTGTGATCCTGGCGGGTGAATGCCATGAAGTGCTGGGTGCATTCGTGCGCGGACAGTTGCTGGTGATGGTGGCGCTGGGCGTGATCTACGCGGCGGGCCTGATGTTGGTAGGGCTGGAGCTGGGGCTGTTGATTGGGTTGATTGCCGGTCTGGCGGCGATCGTGCCGTACATGGGGTTCGTTATCGGGATCGGTGCGGCCTTGATTGCCGGGCTGTTCCAGTTCGGTGGCGATCTGTATCCCATGATCGGAATCGTCGCGGTGTTCATGGTGGGACAGGCGCTGGAAGGTATGGTGCTGACGCCATTGCTGGTGGGGGACCGGATCGGTCTGCACCCGGTGGCGGTGATCTTCGCGATTCTGGCAGGGGGTGAGCTGTTCGGTTTCACCGGTGTGTTGCTGGCGCTGCCGGTGGCGGCGGTGATCATGGTGCTGGTGCGGCATGTGCATGATTTGTATAAAGATTCTGATATCTACAGTGGTGTCGACGAGCCTGAGCGCTAAGGTTCGTTGATGGTGGGTAACGGGCGGCCTGGTTCCATGCCGGGTTGGCCCACATCCCTCGTGCGGCTGTCACATGCGCCGCCAAAGAAACTGTCATAAAACCAGTGTGTTAACGCAAACCTTTGATTTTGCTTGTGGTCTGTCGCATTGTGCGACCCGCCTCACGGGTATAAACTTCGCAAACTTTACACAGAGGCCACTAACGGTTCCTTTGGAACTGTTCAGTCAGCATGAAACCGATTCAGCTGCCCCTAGGTGTGCGTCTGCGTGATGACGCTACCTTTATCAATTACTATCCAGGCGCCAATGCCGCTGCACTCGGCTATGTCGAGCGGCTATGCGAAGCCGACGCCGGCTGGACCGAAAGCCTGATTTACCTCTGGGGCAAGGACGGGGTAGGGCGTACGCACTTGTTGCAGGCGGCCTGCCTGCGCTTCGAGCAACTGGGGGAGCCGGCGGTGTATTTGCCGTTGGCCGAACTGCTTGATCGCGGCATCGCCATCCTCGACAACCTCGAACAGTACGAACTGGTCTGCCTGGATGATTTGCAGGCGGTGGCCGGTCGGGCGGATTGGGAAGAGGCGCTGTTCCATCTGTTCAATCGTCTGCGTGACAGCGGTCGACGCCTGTTGATCGCCGCGTCGACATCCCCGCGTGAACTGCCGGTGAAGCTGGCGGACCTCAAATCCCGTCTGACGTTGGCGCTGATCTTTCAGATGCGTCCGCTCTCCGACGAAGACAAATTGCGTGCCTTGCAACTGCGCGCATCTCGTCGTGGTCTGCACCTGACCGATGAAGTCGGGCATTTTATTTTGACCCGCGGTACGCGCAGCATGAGTGCACTTTTCGAGCTGCTTGAGCGTCTCGATCAGGCTTCCCTTCAAGCTCAGCGCAAGCTGACAATTCCGTTCCTGAAAGAAACGCTAGGCTGGTAAAGCCAAGGCCTGTAGCGGGATTTGGCATATTTCAGGCGTCAAGAATTCCGCTTTCCTACAGGGTTGCAGGCTGCGCGAACGTCTAAAACGGGCTTAAGCGCTTAGATGTAAACGAGAAACCGATAAGTCACATCAAGATCGATTGAATTTGCAAATGAGGTTGATAGCGGGCATAGTCTCGCCTTCTTTACAACTATCAGCCACGGTCGTGCCCATGCTAAATCGCTTTGCACCCCTCGTGCCTCTCGCACTCGTCACCCTGTTGTTCGGTTGCGCTGCCCACTCTCCAGTGTCCCAGCAAGAGCAACAACAGCAGGTTAAAAATTCTGCTACCGCCCAATCTTCCGCTCTTTATCAGCAAGCTCTTTTCCAGGAAGAGGCGGCCACCGAAAAAGAACTGGCAGACTTCGCCGGCGGCAAGTCCTACCAGCTTCCAGTTCTGGCTGACAGCATCCTCGAACGCGGCATGTCCCTGATCGGTACCCGTTACCGTTTCGGCGGCACCTCCGAAGCTGGCTTTGATTGCAGCGGCTTCATCGGTTACCTGTTTCGTGAAGAAGCCGGCCTGAACCTGCCACGCTCCACTCGCGAAATGATCAACGTCGACGCTCCGCTGGTTTCTCGCAGCAAACTGGAGCCGGGCGACTTGCTGTTTTTCGCCACCAATGGCCGTCGCGGCCGCGTCAGTCACGCCGGGATCTACCTGGGTGACAACCAGTTCATCCATTCCAGCAGCCGCAAAAGCGGTGGTGTCCGGATCGATAGCCTGGGCGACAGCTACTGGAGCAAGACCTTCATCGAAGCCAAGCGCGCACTGGCGATGGCGCCGACTGCAGCCCCGACGATCGTCACGGCTCGCAAGTAAGCGGACATTTTGTAAGGTGAACTTAAAGTCTTACTTGAAGTTTGCCGCGTAGCCGCTAGAATCCTGATCTATTATTGATGGCAAACCGCCTGCGTCCTGCGCAGGCGGTTTTCTTTTCTGCGCCCCTGCAGAAAAAGCCGCAGCCAGATCAGGATGCTCTGCATATGTCGACGTCGGCCCGCCTCGCAATCATGTTCTTCGCCGCGCTGCTCAGCGCCTGCGCCAGCCGTACACCGCCTCCTGCGCCGGTGGTTCGCGCGCCCATTATTTTCAGTTCCTCCCAAGCATTCTCCCCTGAAGCAGAAGACGTATTGTTCCGCGCGCTCGGCCTGGTGGGCACGCCGTATCGTTGGGGTGGCAACACACCGGATTCGGGTTTCGATTGCAGCGGGCTGATCGGTTATGTCTACCGTGATGTCGCCGGCATTTCTCTGCCGCGTACCACGCGCGAGATGATCAGCATGCAGGCGGCCAGTGTGGGCAAGGAAGGCCTGCAGACCGGTGACCTGATCTTCTTTGCCACAAATGGCGGTTCTCAGGTCAGTCACGCCGGGATCTACGTCGGCGAAGGTCGCTTCGTCCATGCGCCAGCCACCGGCGGCACGGTGAAGCTCGACAGCTTGTCCAAAGCTTACTGGCAGAAAGCCTATCTGAGTGCCAAGCGCGTCTTGCAACCTGAGCACTTGGCACGCAACCCCTAAATGGCAGAGGTTGTCATGACCGCTCGCACACTCAATCTCGACGATTCCCTGTATCAATACGTGCTCGACGTTTCCCTGCGCGAAACGCCGTTGCTCAAGCGTTTGCGTGACGAAACCCAGGCGCTGCCCATGGCTCGCTGGCAGGTGGCGCCCGAGCAAGGTCAGTTCCTCGCGCTATTGGTGAAGCTCACCGGCGCCAAGCGTCTGCTGGAAGTGGGCACCTTTACCGGTTACAGCGCGTTGTGCATGGCGGCTACATTGCCGGATGACGGTTCGCTGATCTGCTGTGACATACCTGGCGACTACAACGCCATCGCGCGCCGTTACTGGCAGGAGGCGGGGCTTGCTGAGCGGATCGATCTGCGTCTGGCGCCCGCGCTGGAAACCCTGGCTCAGCTGGATCAGCAAGTGCCATTCGACCTGATCTTCATCGATGCCGACAAAGCCAACTACCCACGCTATCTGGAGCACGCATTACGTCTGCTGCGCGTCGGCGGTCTGGCGGTGTTTGATAACACGCTGTGGAGTGGCCGGGTGCTTGAGGACAATCCCGAGAGCGAAGACACCCGAGCCATCCAGGCACTCAATCGTGCCTTGAAGGATGACTCGCGTGTTGACCTGTCGTTGTTGCCAATAGGCGATGGTTTAACGCTGTGCCGCAAAAGGTAGGCGCTGAACCGATCTAATGTGGGAGCGGGCTTGCTCGCGAAAGCGCACTGACAGTCAACATTGATGTTGAATGTCATGACACCTTCGCGAGCAAGCCCGCTCCCACATTGGTTATGTGTTGGCAGTTGGAGATTTATTTTGCGGCCGACACGCGCCACACCTTATTGCCCACGTCATCCGCCACCAACAAATCACCCTGCTGGTCAATCACCACGCCCACTGGCCGGCCCATGGCTTTCTCATCTGCGTTGAGGAAACCTGTGAGCACATCGACCGGTTGCCCAGTCGGTTTGCCTCCCGCGAACGGTACGAAAATCACTTTATAGCCACTGTGCGGTTTACGGTTCCACGAACCGTGCTGGCCGACGAACGCCCCTTCCTTGAACTGCGCCGGCAGTCTGTTGCCTTCAGCGAACGTCAGGCCCAACGAGGCGGTATGCGGGCCGACCGCGTAGTCCGGAGCAATGGCCGTGGCCACCAGGTCGGGGTTTTGCGGTTCGACGCGGATGTCGACGTGCTGACCGTAATAACTGTAAGGCCAGCCATAGAACCCGCCGTCCTTCACTGACGTGATGTAGTCCGGCACCAGATCGCTGCCGATCTCGTCACGTTCGTTGACTGCCGTCCACAATGCGCCGCTCCGAGGTTCCCAGGCCAGACCGTTTGGATTACGAATTCCCGAGGCAAAGATCCGATGGTTGCCGGTGGCGCGATCCACTTCCCAGATCGCCGCCCGACCTTCTTCCTTGTCCATGCCGTTTTCGGCCACGTTGCTGTTGGAGCCTACAGTGACGTACAGCTTGCTGCCGTCCTTGCTGGCGATGACGTTTTTGGTCCAGTGGTGATTCAGCGTACCGCCCGGCAGGTCGATCACCTTCATCGGCTGCGACTTGATCGCCGTCTCGCCGTTTTCATAGTGGAAGCGCAGCAAGCGGTCCGTGTCGGCGACGTACAGGTCATTGCCGACCAGGGTCATGCCGAAGGGCGAGTTGAGGTTTTCCAGGAACACCGTACGGGTTTCGGCGATGCCGTCATGGTCCTTGTCCCGCAGCAGCGTGATGCGATTCGGGCTCGGTACTTTGGCGCCGGCACGGTCCATGACTTTGCCCATGACCCAGCCACGAATACCTTTGCCGTCATCGGGTTTGGGTGGTGCGTTGGTTTCGGCCACCAGCACGTCGCCGTTAGGTAATACGTAAAGCCAGCGCGGGTGATCGAGACCTTCGGCAAACGCCGCCACCTGAGTCCCTGTCGCGGCGATAGGCTTCGCGCCGTTCGGCCAGCCAATCGCCGGGGCGATGTTCACTGTCGGGATCAGGGTTTTGTTTGGTTCTGGCAGCTTGGGTGACGGGCCGGTGCCGTCGGAGACTTGCAGCCTGGAGGTTTCACCACAGGCGGCAAGCCCTCCGGCGAGCACGATGACGAGAACGAGCGGGGGCTTGCGCATGCTGATCTTCCCTATGAATGCATTGACCTAATCAATAGAGAAGCGCAAATGCGCGATGGTTCAACCGGTCAGCCGCGGGCTTCCTTGAACAGCACGGCAATGCCGGGGTGATAGTTGCCGGCTTCGTTGCGTAACTTGCGATAGGCATAGGGGAAGTACCAGGCCACCGCGCAGGAGTGTTCCTTTTGCAGGTCGTCGACCATGTCCTGGAGTTCTTCCGGGGTGGCGCTTTGTTGGGCTTTTTGCGGCGCGACGAACAGGCAGCCGAGTTTCAGGTCGCTGGCGTAGCTGATGCGCTTGGCGTCGCTGGTGATGTCCTGCAATGCTTGAGTCAGGTTCAGGCTGTTGACGCGTGGCCAGCGCTGGGTCGCCTGAAGGTAAGCGCGTTCTTCGCTGGTCGCGATAAACAGATCGGCGCGGCCATTGCGTTCGCCTTCCTCGGTCTGCTTACGGGTCGGCGTTTGTTGCAGCGTGATCATTTCTGCCATCCAGGCCGCGGCGGAAAGCAGGCTCAGGTTGGCTTTTTCGTCGAACCAGTAAGGCGTGTCGTTATCGCCGCGCACGGCGTTGTAGCGGTCGATACAGTCAAACCAGCGTTCCAGCACCGGGCGCAGGAATTCCAGCTTCGGATTGCTGATGATCATGCCTTGCATGTGGCTCACCCTTGTTATTGTGTTGTGAGATTGTGGCTCTTTGATATCACTGCTGAGAGTGTGGCACAAGATTGGCGCCAGATAATTGATCGACGGCAGTTATTCGCTCGCAGGCCGCCCGTCTTCAATTGACGCTCCATCCCCAACCCTCTAACCTTCGCGGCTTGTTTCAGGTGCTCTGTGACCTTGGTCGACAGAGTGAAACAGGGAAGCCGGTGAGTGACTCTCTTCACGCGACGAAGAGCCATGATCCCGGCGCTGCCCCCGCAACGGTAAATGAGTGAAGGCTGCGCCTTGAGCCACTGTGTTGATATCAACATGGGAAGGCGCGCAGTCAGGCAAAAAATGCCGCTCATGAGCCCGGAGACCGGCCTGATCCATCCAGCGGCATCACGGTGGGCGATGCCAGGCTTCTTGCCGTCTATTCTTGTGCCTGCCCGCCGTTATCCAGCCTCAACGGAGAGCTCCCCCATGACTGATACCCCCGATCGTGACGAACGTCATCTGGCGCGCATGCTGCGCAAAAAAGCCGTGATCGACGAACGCATCGCCAATTCCCCGAATGAATGTGGCCTGCTGCTGGTGCTGACCGGCAACGGCAAAGGCAAAAGCAGCTCGGCCTTCGGCATGCTCGCCCGGTCCATGGGCCACGGCATGCAGTGTGGCGTGGTTCAGTTCATCAAGGGGCGCAGCAGCACCGGCGAAGAACTGTTCTTCCGGCGCTTTGCGGAACAGGTGCGTTTTCATGTGATGGGCGAGGGCTTCACTTGGGAAACCCAGGATCGCCAGCGAGACATCGCCGCCGCTGAAGCCGCGTGGGCGGTGTCGCGCGAATTGCTGCGTGACCCGTCGATCGGCCTGGTGGTGCTGGATGAATTGAACATCGCGCTCAAGCACGGTTATCTGGATCTCGATCAAGTGCTCAGCGACTTGCAGGCCCGTCCGCCGATGCAGCACGTGGTGGTGACCGGTCGCGGCGCCAAGCCGGAGATGATCGAACTGGCCGACACCGTCACCGAAATGGGCGTGATCAAGCACGCATTCCAGGCCGGGATCAAAGCGCAAAAAGGCGTCGAATTGTGAGTCAACCACGTCATTGCCCGGCGGTATTGATTGCCGCGCCGGCCTCCGGTCAGGGCAAGACCACCGTCACCGCCGCACTGGCCCGTTTGCATCGCAATCAGGGCCGCAAGGTGCGCGTGTTCAAATGCGGCCCCGACTTTCTCGACCCGATGATTCTCGAGCGCGCCAGCGGTGCGCCGGTGTATCAACTCGACATGTGGATGGTCGGGGAACAGGAAAGTCGTCGACTATTGTGGGAAGCCGCCGGCGAAGCCGATCTGATCCTCATCGAAGGCGTCATGGGTCTGTTCGACGGCACTCCGTCCAGTGCTGATCTGGCGCGGCATTTCGGTGTGCCGGTGCTCGGTGTGATCGACGGCACTGCCATGGCCCAGACCTTTGGCGCACTGGCGTTGGGGCTGGCGCGTTATCAGCCGGACTTGCCGTTTGCCGGTGTGCTGGCCAACCGCGTCGGCACCCTGCGTCATGCGCAATTACTTGAAGGCAGCCTGACTGAAGGTTTGCGCTGGTACGGCGCCTTGTCCCGGGAAACCGGGATCGAATTGCCGAGTCGCCATTTGGGTCTGGTTCAGGCCAGTGAGTTGAACGATCTCGACCTGCGCCTCGATGCGGCGGCCGATGCACTGGCCAGCAGCTGCGAGGTCGCGCTGCCACCAGCAGTGGAATTCGCCGCTCCTGATGTGATCGCTGTCGAGCCTCTGTTGGCCGGTGTGCGAATTGCCGTGGCCCGTGACGAAGCGTTTGCCTTCACCTACGGCGCGAGCCTGGATTTGCTGCGAGCCATGGGCGCTGAGTTGCTGTTTTTCTCGCCGATCCGTGATGCGCAATTGCCGCCGGCAGACAGTCTTTATCTGCCGGGCGGTTATCCCGAATTGCACCATGTGGCGCTGTCACAGAACACCACGATGCTGGCCGCAATCCGCGCTCACCATGCGGCGGGGAAACCGATGTTGGCCGAGTGTGGTGGCATGCTCTATCTGCTCGATTCGCTGACCGATGTCGAGGGCACTCGCGCTGAATTGGTCGGCTTGTTGGCCGGTGATGCGGTGATGCAAAAGCGTCTGGCTGCATTGGCGTTGCAGGCGGTCGAATTACCGGAAGGTTCGCTGCGCGGGCACACCTATCACCACTCGCTGACCAGTACCGAGCTTGAACCTATTGCTCGTGGCTTGAGCCCGAACGGTGGGCGCGGGGCAGAGGCGGTTTACCGCGAAGGGCGGATGACGGCTTCTTATGTGCATTTCTATTTCCCGTCCAATCCATCGGCGATTGCCGCGCTGTTTGTGCCTGACCTTCAAGCCGCCTTCGCGAGCAAGTCGAATCGTCGCACCGCCGCTCCCACATTGGACCGCGTTTCTTCAGGCAACACCCTTTCTAATGTGGGAGCGGGCTTGCTCGCGAAGTGGCCATGACGGACAACGCCTTCTCCGAAGCTGAGCGCGCGGCGGTCTACCGAGCCATCGGCGAACGCCGTGACATGCGTCATTTCAGCGGTGGCACGGTCGAGCCCGAGTTACTGCGGCGCCTGCTCGAAGCCGCGCATCAGGCGCCGAGTGTCGGCCTGATGCAGCCCTGGCGGTTCATCCGCATCAGTGATCGGGCCCTGCGCGGCAAGATCCAGCTGTTGGTGGAAGAGGAGCGCATCCGCACCGCCGAAGCCCTCGGCGAGCGCACCGACGAATTCATGAAGCTGAAAGTCGAAGGCATCAACGACTGCGCCGAAGTGCTGGTTGCTGCGCTGATGGATGATCGCGAGCGTCACATCTTCGGCCGTCGCACGATGCCGGAAATGGACATGGCCTCGTTGTCCTGCGCGATCCAGAACCTCTGGCTGGCCTCCCGCGCTGAAGGATTGGGCATGGGCTGGGTCTCGCTGTTCGAGCCGCAAGCGCTAGCGGACTTGCTGGGGTTGCCCGCCGGGGCCAAGCCGTTGGCTGTTCTTTGTCTCGGCCCGGTCAAGGAATTCTATCCGGCGCCGATGCTGGTACTCGAAGGCTGGGCGCAGGCGCGTTCGCTCAGTGAGCTGCTGTATGAAAATTATTGGGGAGTGAGTCAATGAGTGTGGCGTTGTTGAGTGTCGCCGCGGTTGCGCTGGATGCGCTGCTGGGTGAACCCAAACGCTGGCATCCGCTGGTGGCTTTCGGCCGTTTTGCCGACCGCATCGAGCAACGTTTCAATGGTGAAGGTCGCGGCTGGCGCAGTCATGGCGTCACTGCCTGGGTGATCGCGGTGTTGCCGCTGACCTTGCTGGCCACGGCGTTTTCCTGGGCGCCCTATGTCGGCTGGATCGTCGAAATTCTCGTGCTCTATTGCGCCCTCGGCATGCGCAGCCTCGGTGAACACGTCGAGCCGGTGGCCAAGGCGCTGCGCAGCGATGATTTGGACGAGGCGCGCAAACGGGTCAGTTATCTGGTCAGCCGCCAGACCAGCGAACTGGATAAAACCGAAGTCGCCCGCGCCGCCACAGAATCGGTGCTGGAGAACGGCAGCGATGCGGTATTCGCTGCGCTGTTCTGGTTTGCCGTGGCCGGCGCGCCTGGTGTGGTGCTCTACCGTTTGAGCAACACGCTGGATGCGATGTGGGGTTATCGCAATGTACGATTCGAGCGTTTCGGCTGGGCCGCGGCAAAGATCGACGATGTCCTCAACTATATTCCTGCACGCCTGGTGGCGCTGACCTACGCGCTGCTGGGTAAAACCCGACTGGCGCTGAAATGCTGGCGCACCCAGGGCCCGACCTGGGACAGCCCGAATGCCGGTCCGGTGATGGCGGCCGGTGCCGGTGCGCTCGGAGTCGAGTTGGGCGGGGCGGCGATTTATCACGGTGAACTGCATCAGCGTCCGCCACTGGGCGAAGGCGTGCCGGCGGACGCCGACTCCATCGACCGCGGCTGGCAATTGGTCCAGCGCGGGGTATGGTTATGGTTGCTGATCCTCTGCGTGGGGGCTGAATTTTATGCTTGAGCACGGTGGTCGGTTACGCAAGGCAGCGCTCGATTACGGCATTGCCGAAGCCGATTGGCTCGACCTGTCCAGCGGCCTCGCGCCCTGGCCGTTTCCGGTCCCGCAGATCCCGTTGCGGGCCTGGGCGCGGTTGCCGGAAACCGATGACGGTCTGGAGCGGGCGGCCTGTGATTATTACGGCGCTGCTCAGGTGCTGCCGGTGGCCGGCTCGCAAATGGCGATCCAGTTGCTGCCGCGTTTGCGACGGGTCGGCAAGGTCGGCGTGCTCTCGCCGTGTTACGCCGAACACGCCGAAGCGTGGCGCCGTAATGGCTACATCGTGCGTGAAGTGCTGGAGCAGGAAGTCGACTTCTTTCTCGACAGTCTCGACGTGTTGGTGGTGGTCAACCCGAACAACCCAACCGGCCTGAGCCTGACGCCGAGTCGGCTGCTCGACTGGCATTCGCGGCTGGCGCAGCGCGGTGGCTGGCTGGTGGTGGACGAGGCGTTTATGGACAACACGCCGCCGCTGAGCCTGGCACCTTTTGCCAATCAGGTCGGGTTGATCGTGCTGCGTTCCTTCGGCAAGTTTTTCGGCCTGGCCGGTGTGCGCCTGGGTTTCGTACTGGCCGAGCGCAAGTTGCTCAAGTTGCTGGCCGAGCAAGTGGGACCGTGGGCGGTCAGCGGGCCGACGCGGGTGTTGGGGCAGGCCTGTCTGCGGGATACCGAAGGGCATGCCCGGCAACGGGTTCGCGCTGAAGAGGCCAGCGAGCGTCTGGCGCTGCTGCTGGAACAGCACGGTTTCAAACCACAGGGCGGCTGCGCCTTGTTTCAATGGCTGATCACCGACCGCGCCGAAGACCTGCATGAGTTCATGGCTCGGCGCGGCATTTTGCTGCGGTTGTTCACGCACAACAGCAGCCTGCGTTTTGGTTTGCCCGCCGATGACGCGGATTTCACCCGTCTCGAAAAAGCCCTGCAAGCCTACGCCAAGGAAACCCAATGACTACGTTGATGGTGCAGGGCACCACTTCCGACGCCGGTAAAAGCACGCTGGTGACGGCGTTGTGCCGCTGGGTCACGCGTCAGGGCGTCAGCGTCGTGCCGTTCAAGCCGCAGAACATGGCACTTAACAGTGCGGTGACCGCCGACGGTGGCGAGATCGGTCGCGCGCAAGCGGTGCAGGCTCAGGCCGCCAACCTTGAGCCGCACACCGACATGAACCCGGTGCTGCTCAAACCCAACAGCGACACCGGCGCCCAAGTGATCATCCATGGTCGCGCGGTCACGACGATGAACGCGGTCGCGTATCACGACTACAAAGCCATCGCCATGCAAGCAGTGCTGGCCTCCCATGAACGGCTGAGCGCAGCGTATCCAGTGGTCATGGTCGAAGGAGCGGGCTCGCCGGCCGAGATCAATCTGCGTGCCGGTGACATCGCCAACATGGGCTTTGCCGAGGCCGTGGATTGTCCGGTGGTGCTGATCGCCGACATCAATCGCGGCGGGGTTTTCGCGCATCTGGTGGGCACACTGGAACTGCTGTCGCCCAGCGAGCAGGCGCGGGTCAAAGGCTTCATCATCAACCGGTTTCGCGGCGATATCGCTTTGCTGCAACCGGGTCTCGACTGGCTGGAAGCGCGCACCGGCAAACCGGTGATCGGCGTTCTGCCTTACGTGATGGACCTGCACCTGGAAGCCGAGGACGGCATCGATCAGCGTCAGACCGACAAGGCCGACCAGGTGCTGAAAGTGCTGGTGCCGGTGCTGCCGCGCATCAGCAACCACACCGATTTCGATCCGTTGCGCCTGCATCCGCAGGTGGATCTGCAATTCATCGGCCCCGGCCAGGCGATTCCGCCGGCGGACCTGATTATTCTCCCCGGTTCGAAAAGCGTGCGCAGCGACCTCGCGTATCTGCGGGCCAATGGCTGGGACACCGCGATCAGTCGTCATCTTCGTTATGGCGGTAAAGTGCTGGGGATTTGCGGCGGTCTGCAAATGCTCGGCGAGCAGGTACACGACCCGCTAGGCCTCGAAGGCGCACCGGGTTCCAGCGCCGGTTTGGGCTTGTTGGCGTTTGAAACGCAGCTCGAAGAAGAGAAGCAGATGCGCAATGTGCGCGGACGTCTGGCGCTCGAAGACGCGCCGGTCAGCGGTTACGAAATTCATGCCGGCGTCACCACCGGGCCGGCATTGGAAAACGCCGCGGTGCAGCTGGACGACGGTCGCTGCGACGGTGCGCAAAGTGTGGACGGGCAGATATTCGGCACCTATCTGCATGGGCTGTTTGAATCGCCCGCGGCGTGCAGTGCGTTGTTGCGCTGGGCAGGTTTGCAGGCTGTGCAGGAAGTGGATTATCACGCGTTGCGTGAGCGCGATATCGAGCGGCTGGCGGATCTGGTGGAGAAGCATCTGGATACACGGCTGTTGCGTGAGCTCTGCGGGTTTTAGGTTGAATTTGATGGCCTCATCGCGAGCAAGCTCGCTCCCACAGGTGATCGCATTCCAATGTGGGAGCGAGCTTGCTCGCGATGAGGCCCGTCGCCACACCGCCAATTTGAAGGAATGAACCATGCTGCAACTGATCCTCGGCGGCGCCCGTTCCGGTAAAAGCCGCCTGGCCGAAAAACTCGCCTCCGACAGCAATCTGGCGGTGACCTACATTGCCACCAGCCAACCCCTCGACGGTGAAATGAACGAGCGGGTCGCCCATCACCGCGCCCGTCGTCCAGCCGAATGGGCGTTGATCGAAGAGCCTGTGGAACTCGCCCGCATCCTGCGCGAAACCGCCAGTGCCGAACGTTGCCTGCTGGTGGATTGCCTGACGTTGTGGATGACCAATCTGCTGATGCTCGACGACGCCGAGCGACTGTCTGCCGAACGTGATGCATTGCTGGAGTGCCTGGCGTCGTTGCCGGGTGAAATCATTTTTGTCAGCAACGAGACCGGAATGGGTGTCGTGCCGCTGGGCGAATTGACTCGCCGCTATGTCGATGAAGCCGGTTGGCTGCATCAAGCGTTGGCCGAGCGCTGTCAACGCGTCGTCCTGACCGTCGCCGGTCTGCCCCTGACTTTGAAAGGAACTGCGTTATGACTCAATCCTGGTGGCTTAACCCGTGCAAACCGATCGATGCTCAAGCGGTCGAGCAGGCGCAGGCCCGGCAACAACAGCTGACCAAACCGGCCGGCTCCCTCGGTCGGCTTGAGTGGGTGGCCGTGCAATTGGCCGGGATGCAGGGGCAGGTCAAGCCGAGTCTGGATCAGCTGTGGATCGCGATTTTTGCCGGTGACCATGGCGTGGTCGCTGAAGGGGTATCGGCATTTCCCCAGGAAGTTACCGGGCAGATGCTGCACAACTTCGTCAGTGGTGGGGCGGCGATCAGCGTGTTGGCGCGGCAACTCGGGGCATCCCTGGAAGTTGTCGACCTCGGCACGGTCACACCGTCGTTGAATTTGCCGGGCGTGCGGCACTTGAACATCGGCCCGGGCACGGCGAATTTCGTCGAAGGGGCGGCCATGACGCCGGCTCAAGGCGAACTCGCTTTGCAGGCCGGCCGCGACAGCGTGCAGCGCGCCATCGTGGCGGGTGCGCAGTTGTTTATCGGTGGCGAGATGGGCATCGGCAACACCACCGCAGCCAGCGCATTGGCCTGTGCCTTGCTCGATTGCCCGGTGGTACATCTGGCCGGTCCGGGCACGGGTTTGAACGCGGCGGGCGTCAGTCATAAAGCCCAGGTTATCGAGCGCGCTTTGGCGTTGCACAGCGCTCAACGTGGCGATGCACTGCAAACCCTGTTCAACCTCGGCGGTTTTGAAATCGCGGCACTAGTCGGCGCGTATCTGGCGTGTGCCCAGGAAGGCGTCGCGGCGCTGGTGGACGGTTTCATTTGCAGCGTCGCGGCGTTGGTGGCGGTGCGCTTGAATCCTGAATGCCGTCAGTGGCTGTTGTTCGGTCATCGCGGCGTCGAGCCGGGTCATCGTCACGTGCTGGAAACCCTGAACGCCGAACCGCTGCTGGACCTCGGCCTGCGTCTGGGCGAGGGCAGTGGCGCGGCGTTGGCCGTGCCGTTGCTGCGTCTGGCGTGCGACCTTCACGGGCAGATGGCGACGTTCGCCGAGGCCGCCGTGGCGGACCGTCCGGCATGACCTTGCGCCTGGACCTGTTGCGCCACGGTGAAACCGAACTCGGCGGCGGTTTGCGCGGCAGCCTCGACGATGCGCTGACTGAAAAGGGCTGGGCACAGATGCGCGCGGCGGTGGTCGAGTGTGGGCCTTGGGATCGTTTGGTCAGCTCGCCGTTGCAGCGGTGTGCGCGGTTCGCCGAAGAACTCGGCGCACAACTGGGTTTGCCAGTGCAGTTGGATAAAGACCTGCAAGAGCTACACTTCGGCGCCTGGGAAGGGCAGAGCGCTGCGGCGCTGATGGAAACTGATGCCGAGGCGTTGGGATTGTTCTGGGCCGACCCTTATTCGTTTACGCCGCCTCAGGGTGAGCCGGTGGCGGATTTTGCGACGCGGGTGTTGGCAGCTGTTGAGCGCTTACAGGCTACCTACGCAGGCGAGCGGGTATTGCTGATCAGTCACGGCGGGGTCATGCGTTTGTTGCTGGCTCAGGCGCGGGGATTGCCTCGTGAGCAGTTGCTCAACGTCGAAGTCGGCCATGGCGCGTTGTTTTCGCTGACGGTCGAATCCGGCGTGTTGTTAAAGGAAGCGATCTGACCATGTTGCCGTTCTGGATCGCCCTGCAATTTTTGAGCAGTCTGCCGATTCGTCTGCCGGGCATGCCGGAACCACAGGAACTGGGGCGGTCGTTGCTGTTTTATCCGCTGGTCGGCTTGCTGTTCGGCGGGATTTTGTGGGCGTTCAACTGGCTGCTGCTCGGCACCCCGTTGTTGCTTCACGCAGCGCTGTTGCTGACGGTTTGGGTATTGCTCAGCGGCGCGTTGCACCTGGACGGCCTGGCCGACAGCGCCGATGCGTGGCTCGGTGGGTTCGGCGACCGCGAGCGCACGTTGACGATCATGAAGGACCCGCGCAGCGGGCCGATCGCGGTGGTGACGTTGGTGCTGGTGTTGCTGCTCAAGTTCGCTGCGTTGCTGGCATTGATCGAGCAGCAACACGCCGTTGTCCTGATCATTGTCCCGTTGATCGGGCGCAGCGCGATGCTGGGCTTGTTCCTGACCACGCCTTATGTGCGTGCCGGCGGTTTGGGGCAAGCCCTGGCCGATCATCTGCCGCGTTTGGCGGGTAAACGGGTGTTGGCGGTGAGTGCGTTGACGTGTGTTTTGATTGCCGGCCTCAGCGGCGTGTTGGCAGTGGTGCTGGCGGCGTTGGTGTTTGTCTGGCTGCGGCAAGTGATGCAGCGACGATTGGGCGGCACGACGGGCGATACGGCGGGGGCGTTGTTGGAAATCCTTGAAGTCGCGGTGCTGGTGGGATTGGCGATCTGCTGAACTTCCCACATCATGTAACTTGATTTAACACAACCGCGGGTATATACACGCACCATGCTCGACTCCCAATGTTTATGCATCAACCTGCGTCGCGCCGCCCGAGGCGTCAGCAGGCACTACGACGGCGCGCTCGACGGCTTCGGGATCAACGTTGCCCAGTATTCTCTGCTGTGTAATCTGCTGCGTCTGGATAAACCGAGTATTTCCACGTTGGCCGAGGCCATGGGGCTGGATCGCAGTACCTTGGGGCGCAATCTGCGGGTGCTGGAAGGCGAAGGCCTGCTGATGCTGGTCGAGGGCGAAGACATGCGTAACCGCATCGTCATGCTCACCGAGGCCGGTGTTGAGCGCCTGAAAGCGGCCTTGCCCGCGTGGGAAGCGGCGCAACAGCGATTGATTGACCGCCTGGGTGCCGAGAAACGCGAAACCTTGCTGCGACTGCTGGACGAACTGGCGTGATGCCGGTTTTTCCGATCTTAAGCGGGTATATACCCGCTACCGGAGAATAAGAATGACATCGATGTGGCGTACGTGCGGTTGGGTTTTATTGGGGAGTGCGCTGATTCTCGCATTGTCCTTGGGTGTAAGACACGGCTTCGGGCTGTTTCTGGCGCCGATGAGTGCCGAGTTCGGCTGGGGGCGTGAGACGTTTGCCTTCGCCATTGCCTTGCAGAACCTGATCTGGGGCCTGGCGCAGCCATTCACCGGCGCGCTGGCCGACCGCTTTGGCGCCGCGAAAGTGGTGCTGGTCGGCGGTGTCTTGTATGCATTGGGCCTGATGTTCATGGGCCTGTCGGATTCGGCCGTGACCTTGTCCCTGAGTGCCGGCCTGTTGATTGGCATCGGCCTGTCCGGCACCTCCTTCTCGGTGATCCTCGGCGTGGTCGGCCGCGCAGTGCCGCCGGAGAAACGCAGCATGGGCATGGGCATTGCCAGCGCAGCCGGTTCTTTCGGCCAGTTCGCCATGTTGCCCGGCACGCTGGGGTTGATCGGCTGGCTCGGCTGGTCCGCGGCATTGCTGGTGTTGGGCCTGTTGGTGGCGCTGATTGTGCCGCTGGTGAGCATGCTCAAGGACAAGCCGCTGCCGGTGTTCGGCCATGAGCAAACACTGTCCGAGGCCCTGCACGAGGCCTGTTCCCATTCGGGTTTCTGGCTGCTGGCGTTCGGCTTTTTTGTTTGCGGCTTCCAGGTGGTATTCATCGGCGTGCACTTGCCGGCTTATCTGGTGGATCAGCACCTCCCGGCGAGCGTCGGTACGACAGTGCTGGCGCTGATCGGGCTGTTCAACATATTCGGGACATACACGGCGGGCTGGCTTGGCGGGCGGATGTCCAAGCCGCGTTTGCTCACCGGCCTGTATCTGCTGCGGGCAGTGGTGATTGGGTTGTTCCTGTGGGCGCCAGTCACGACGACCACCGCGTACCTGTTCGGCATGGCGATGGGCTTCCTGTGGCTGTCGACCGTGCCCTTGACCAACGGCACCGTCGCGACCTTGTTCGGCGTGCGAAATCTGTCCATGCTCGGTGGGATTGTTTTCCTGTTTCACCAGCTCGGATCGTTCCTCGGCGGCTGGTTGGGCGGGGTGGTGTACGACCGAACCGGAAGCTATGACTTGATCTGGCAGGTAGCGATTCTCTTGAGCCTGTTGGCCGCCGCCCTGAACTGGCCGGTGCGTGAGCGGCCGGTGGCGCGTCTGCAAACACAGATGAGTGCGATATGAACAGTCTCTGGCCGCGGATCGCTGTCGTCGCTGCCTGCGCCTTGCTGCTGGCCCTGTCGTGGTGGGGCTGGCATCAGGGCGGGCTCGCGTTGATGCAACTGGGCATGGGTGCTTGCTAGCAGGCTAGGAGGGCGAGTAACTTCGTTGTTGACGACTTCTCAAGGATGCACCGACATGCTGATGCGCTGGCTCGCTGTTCCCGCGTTACTGGTAGCGTTTAGTGGATGGGCTCAAGCGGCAGAGTGCCCGGACCTTTTGCAAGGCTCGTTGCCCAAGCTGCGCGCCAAGGAATCCATCGACCTGTGCCAGCGCTTCGCCGGAAAACCGCTGGTGGTGGTCAATACCGCGAGCTTCTGTGGTTTTGCCCCGCAGTTCAAGAGCCTTGAGGCACTGAATCAGCGCTACAAGGATCAGGGGCTGGAGGTGGTCGGCGTTCCGTCCAACGACTTCAAGCAAGAGTCCAAGGATGGCGAAGAGACCGCCAAGGTCTGCTATGTGAACTACGGCGTGACGTTCACCATGACTGAACCGCAGAAAGTCCGCGGTGATGATGCGACTCATTTGTTCAAGATCATCACCAAGCAGAGCACCGCGCCGAAGTGGAATTTCTACAAATATGTGGTCGATCGCAAGGGCAAGGTGATCGCCAATTTCTCCAGCCTGACCACGCCTGACGATCCCGAGTTCATCGCTGCGGTGGAGAAAGCCCTGGCCTCGCAACCCTGATCGACACCCGTTAAAAAGCCCCGCCTCTGTACAAGAGAGCGGGGCTTTTTCAATTCAGGCGGCGAGTGAGGAACCGTCAGAAGCGGTAGGTCGCACCGACACCGAAACCGTTCGCACTGTTTTCGTACTTGGCGTTGTAGCTCTGGTTACGAGGGGCACCGTTGCTGTTGTTGACCTTGACCGACTCTTCGCGCAGGTAAGAATACGCTACGTCGATGGTCAGGTCGTCGGTCGGGCTCCAGCCGGCGCCCAGGCTGAAAATCTTGCGATCGCCCGTCGGGATGCGTGGGGAACGGTTTTCGTTGTTGGTCGGTGCCTGGTCAACGGACAGGCCGGTACGCAGCACCCACTGCTTGTTCAACTGATAGGAAGCACCGATGGCGTGAGCCCAGGTGTCGTGCCAGTTCTGCTCTTCAGTGATGGTGCCGAACTGGGGGGCCAGGGCGGCAGGAACACCGCTGTTCTCGACGCTGATTTCCTTCAGGCGGCTCCAGCGAGTCCAGGTGCTGCCTGCGTAGAGGGTCCACTGGTCGTCCAGCTGATGAGTGACCGAGAAGTCGACCGACTCAGGCGTGGTGATATCCAGCGACGCGTCGTACTTCTGGTTCGGGTTCTGACGCAGGTTCGCGAGGAAGCCGTAGTTGACCTTGGTGTTACCCTCAAGCTTGTACTTCACTTTCGAGTGGTAGGTCAGGCCGACGCGGGTGGAGTCGGTGGCTTGAACCAGGATACCGATGTTGTAGCCCAGCGCCGTGTCGTCACCCTTGATCTTGACTTCACCGTCCGGTGCACGTTGGGTCAGCGACAGGTTCGATTCCAGAGTACCGTCGATGCGGTTGATGGTCGGACCGAAACCGATCGACACCTTGTCGTTGAAGGCGTAGCTGACGGTTGGCTGGAGAGTCACGATTTTGACTTCGCTCTTGCTGCCGAAGTATTTGCCGGCGAAGCCGTTCTCGTAGTCGGTCACCAGACCGAATGGAGCGTAGACGCCGAAACCGACTGCCCACTGGTCATCGATTGGCTTTACGTAGTAGCCCATGGGCACGCCCATGAAAGGGACCATGTCACCTTTGTTGGTACCACTATTCGGGCGGGAGCTGGCATCACTGATGTCAGTGTGCGCGTCGATAAATGCAACACCACCGGTCACTTGTTCGCGCTTGAGGCGAGACATGCCGGCAGGGTTGCCAAAAACGGTGGATGCATCGTCGGCAGAAGAAGATCGCCCGGCAAAACCTGTCCCCATCCCGCTGATGCTTTGTTCGTTAAGGGCGAAGCCACTTGCGAAGATTTGGGTGGATGCCAAGGTAACGGCGAGGCTAAGGGTGGTTTTGAGCATTACTTTTTTCATTATTAGAACTCCTGATGATCACCGGGGCGAAAATTACCAACATTTTCGTCCCAGCGCTATAGGCTGTATCGCTTGATTTAGAGCGGTTTTGTAGGACAATCCGACCAAAATCGCAGCAGTTGCGCGATCTTGTGGAAACAGCAGATCAGCAGGCGACCTGATTCAACGATGAAACACAGGTTTGCCAGGCGTAGGTGAAGTCTCTCAGGCGTCCTTGAGGCTGGAAGGTCTGGCGCCAGATACGGGCCATTCCCAGCAGGTCGTCTGCTTCGGGGAGCGGGGTGTTCTGTTCTTCTACCAGCAGCCAGGCGATGGCTGTGGCGTAACGCAGGTTGACGGTCAATTCGAGGTGCGGACCACTCAGGAAAGCATGTTGGCTGGCCAAGCCGCGAACCAGGCTTGCGCGTTCCGGGTCAAGTGCCAGGTAGTGGTCCCACAGTGCCTGATGGCGGGGTTCGGCGATTCGGTACAGGCCGTGTCCACGGCGGTCATGCAGGGCAGTACCAAGGGCCGACTGGCTGGCGGCGACGCCCAGCAGCAGGGATTCGGCAGTTGCGCTATGGCGCCCGAGGTAAATCAATGTCGGGCGGATCACATAACGGCACAGTTCGCTGGCAGCGATACCCATAAAGCCCTCGAAACGTGAAGTGGACGGCGATACCTGAAGGGGCCTTGGCAGCAGTGAATCGAATCAGGCTCGCCGGAAGCGGAACAAGCCGCTTGAGTTGAAGTGTAGTGTCATATTCGCGCCGTAAAGGCCTGTTTTTAAAATATTTCCGGCTGCGAGTTATAACCGTTATATCGGTTAGTGCTTAGGCGGCGGCAGCGAAAACAGAAATTTCTGGCAATAAAAAGCCCCGCTTTTTAAGCGAGGCTTTTGAGGTTTTCAGTCTTTCTGGCGTATCAGGCAACCAGTGCCTGACGGGTACGCTCGATCACGGCCTGCAGCGGCTCGGCGCTGGAGTATTGATCGGGGTACAGGCGTTCGCTGTGACGAGCGATGCCGTGTTCGTTGACCAGAGTGAAGCTGAAGCAGCCTTTGCGAGCAGCCATGATCAGGCAGTTCATTGGTGCAAAAGCGTTGGTTAGGGTGCGAATGGCATCCTGGGTGTGGATTTGAGTAGACATAGTCATTGGGTGTTCCTACAAGCGACACGGATAAGAACCGTGCAAAGTTAAAACGTTCCAGTGACGACGACCACCATTGGTCGAACGAAGAACCCGACTGGAACAAAGCAGCCAGTTTGAAGCGCTGATAAATTGGCGCGCTTGGGCTGGCAGGTAGGTACTTAGGAGGGCAGGCAACACATCAAGGGCAAAGGTTCTGGGCCCGGGGTGAAGATCCTGATCAATTTGCAGGTTGGTTCGGTCAGAGTAAGTGAGCTTCGCAACACCCTTTGCTTTCGATTCAAAGGCTGTGTTGACGCAAGGTTTACCTGGAAACCATCGAGGTGGTCGATCCCGCTTTGTCGGTGGAGGCTTCCTTTGGGAAGGCTGACCGGGGGGATTTGTTCGACCAGAATTGACTTTCAGCTTGGTACTAACGCCGCGGATACTAACGGATTGAATTGCTGAAGGGAAGTGTGTTGGCAAAAAAGTTCTCTGAACGCCCTCATTCAACGTCCGGATTGGCGCTCGGAAAAAGCCGTTAGCCGCAGGACTTGCCCTGTAATAGCACAAATTCCGACTATTGGTAGTCACGGCTCATCGGGCCAGGACCAGCCTGGATCATGGGTTTGCCAAGGTTTATCCCCAGATTCAGGCAAAAAATGCGCCGTAAAAGCGCATCGATATAACTGCCTCGAAGGTACTTGTGCACATAAGTCACGCGGGGTGTCACGCCGCTGTCATCTTCCCTTCAAACGCAGTGGGTGCCTGTAACCAAAATTTAAGTCAATGAAAAACATCGCTTTTTTTTGCTGGTGAAAAAATCGTCAGTTTGACTGCGGGCCCCATTCCATAGGGCTTTGCGAGAGTTCAAAGGCGGTTGTCCACTGAGTTATCCACAGCTTCTGTGGATTGTCCCGAGCGCTTGCTCTAGGACGGGCGTGCCGGGTTTTTTTAGGCTTTACCTGTAAGAAAAAAAGAGTAGAGTGGCGCGCCTTCCGATCTGCCCCACAGTGCTTTATGAAGTTTCGCTGCGTATCAGTCCCTGCAATCTCCACACCTCCCAACGTTACCCCGCCCAAGCGCTTTTCGATGCGTGTGGCCGAGTGGCTGCTGGACAGCCCGCGTCTGGGCGAAAACCCCAACGTCAAACACTTCGCCGGACATTTGCTCAAGCAGCCAGCCCGTGAAGGGGTCGTGGCCGCGCAAAGCCGTCTCGGTCAGCTGATGTGCCGTGAATGCGGGAATGCCCGGGATCGCCGTATCGGCCAGGACCTTTTGCGTTCGGCCGCGCGGGCAGGGGATCGGCGCGCCCAGCAGGAACTGGGTCTGATCGAAGACTGAGCTGTCCAAGACCTGACGCCTTGGTTAACCTTCAAGCTTTATTTCATTGGCAGGAGTGGCTATGGCTATGGACTTGACCAGCGCATTGCTTGGTCTGGCGGGCGCTGCGCTGCCGTTACTGGTACTGGCCTGGCAACTTCAGCGCCGAGCGAGCGCCACGCAGTCAGACGTTGCACTGTTGGAAGAGCGTCTGGCCACCGCCCATTTGGCCCAGGACGGATTGAACGCCCAACTCGAAGCCTGTCGCGATGAAATAGGTGATCTGGGCCAGGCCAACGCCGCCAAACAGGCAGACCTGGCCGCCGTACGCCGTGAAGTCGAACTGTTGCAGATCGAGCGTGACGACGCACGCGATGCCGCCCACGCCTGGAATCTGGAACGCGCCGGCAAAGAGGCTGAGTTGCGTCGTCTGGACGCCCAGGCCGCCTCGCTCAACGCCGAGCTGCGTGAGCAGCAGGAAAGCCATCAGCAGCGCCTCAACGACCTTCAGGGCTCGCGAGACGAGTTGCGAGCGCAGTTCGCCGAGCTGGCCGGCAAGATCTTCGACGAGCGCGAGCAGCGCTTTGCCGAAACCAGTCAACAACGCCTCGGTCAGTTGCTCGATCCGTTGAAGGAACGCATCCAGTCCTTCGAAAAACGCGTCGAAGAAAGTTATCAGGCAGAAGCCCGTGAACGTTTTTCCCTGGCCAAGGAACTGGAGCGGCTGCAACAGCTGAACCTGCGCCTGAGCGACGAAGCCACCAACCTGACCCGCGCCTTGAAAGGCCAGAAAACCCAAGGCAACTGGGGGGAGCTGATTCTTGAGCGAGTGCTTGAACACGCGGGCCTGGAAAAGGGGCGCGAGTACCAGACCCAGGTCAACCTCAAGGGTCCGGACGGTGAGCGTTTCCAGCCGGACGTGATCATTTATCTGCCGGGCGACAAGCAGGTGGTGGTCGACTCCAAGGTCAGCCTCACGGCCTATCAGCAATACGTCGCGGCCGAAGACGATGCCATCGGCCAGATTGCCATCAAGCAGCACGTGCTGTCCTTGCGCACTCACGTCAAAGGGCTGGCCGGCAAGGATTACAAGCGTCTCGACGGTCTGCACAGCCTGGATTTCGTCTTGCTCTTCGTACCGATCGAAGCGGCGTTTTCCGCCGCATTACAGGCTGAGCCGACGCTGTTTCAGGAGGCCTTCGATCGCAACATCGTGATCGTCAGCCCAACCACGTTGCTGGCGACCCTGCGCGTCATCGACAGCCTGTGGAAGCAGGAACGCCAGAGTCAGAACGCCCGGGAAATCGCCGAGCGGGCCGGGTGGCTGTACGACAAGTTCGTGTTGTTCATCCAGGATCTGGATGAAGTCGGCAATCGCCTACAACAATTGGATAAAGCCTACAGCTCTGCGCGCAATAAGCTGACAGAAGGTCGGGGCAATCTGGTCAGTCGTAGCGAGCAGCTCAAGTTGCTTGGCGCGCGGGCGAGCAAGAGCCTGCCCGCAGACTTGCTGGAGCGGGCGATGACGGATGTGGATGGGTTGGCCGAGTTGCCTGAATAAGATCAAAAGATCGCAGCCTGCGGCAGCTACAGGTGTACGTAATTCCGTGTAGGAGCTGCCGCAGGCTGCGATCTTTTTTGTTGCCGCGCTACAGCGGCAAATGCCGACTCAGCAACGCCCGCAACGCCGCCGGCTTCACCGGTTTAGCCAGGTAATCCAGCCCCGCCGCATGCACTTGGGCCACCGTCTCCGGTCGCCCATCGGCGCTGATCACAACCCCTGGCACTGGCTCACCCAGTCGGGTTCGCAGCCATGCCATCAGCTCGGTCCCGGTCTCGCCATCGTCCAGGTGGTAATCCACCAGCGCCAATTGCGGTCGCATCCCGTCGCTGAGCAGCGCCGCGCATTCATCGCGGTTGCGCGCGGTCCAGACCTGACAACCCCAGCGCGTGAGCAAGCTGTTCATGCCGATCAGGATGCTGTCTTCGTTGTCGATGCACAGTACCTGCGCGCCGCTCAGCAATTTGCCATTGAGCTCGGCGACCTTGGTCGGGATCGCGGATTGCGCCCGAGCCAACGGCACACAGACGCTGAACACGCTGCCGCGCCCCGGCCAGGAGCGCACGCGCAAGGTATGACCGAGCACGCGACACAACCCGTCGGCGATCGCCAGGCCCAGCCCCAGGCCTTTTTCAGCGCGCGTCTGGTGGCTGTCGAGGCGTTTGAATTCTTCGAAAATGACCTGCTGTTTATCCACAGGAATGCCCGGCCCCCGGTCCCAGACTTCCAGGCACAGCTCGCCCTTGCGTCGGCGAACCCCCAGCAGTACCGGGCCTTTGGCGTAGCGGAAGGCATTGGTCAGGAAGTTCTGCAGGATTCGCCGCAATAGTTTGATGTCGCTGTCGATGCGCAACGTACTGCCCCTGACGCGAAACTTCAGCCCCTGATCGCGGGCCAGCGCCTTGAACTCGGCACCGAGGACGTCGAACATCTCATTGAGCACGAACGGTTTTGGATCAGGGTTGATCTTGCCGTTTTCCAGGCGGGAAATGTCCAGCAGGTCGCTGATCAAGTCCTCGGCCGATCGCAGTGACGTGTCCAGATGATGGACCAGTTTCTGCGCCTCACCGCAGAGGCCGTCTTCCTGGTGGGAAAGGGCGGCCGAGAACAGTCGCGCAGCATTCAGCGGTTGCATCAAGTCGTGGCTGACCGCCGCCAGGAAACGGGTTTTCGACTGGTTGGCCGACTCCGCGGTGCCCTTGGCTTCGGTCAGGGCGACGTTGAGTTGCGACAGTTCGTGGGTCCGCTCGGTGACCCGTCGCTCTAGGCCCTCGTTGGCTTCGGTCAGCGCCTGCTCAGCCTCGCGGAACGCGGTGATGTCGGTGAAACTCATGACAAAACCGCCGCCCGGCATCGGGTTGCCGATCAGCTCGATCACACGGCCATTGGGGAAAAGTCTTTCAGAGGTATGGGCGCGGCCCTGACGCATCCAGTGCAAGCGGCGGGCGACGTGCACTTCGGCTTCGCCGGGACCGCACAGGCCGCGTTCGGCGTTGTAGCGAATAATGTCGGCAATCGGGCGGCCAAGCCTGATCAGTCCATCCGGGTAGTTGAATAACTCCAGGTAGCGCCGGTTCCAGGCCACCAGTTTCAGCGACTGGTCGACCACACTGATGCCTTGGGTGATGTTCTCGATCGCGCCTTGCAGCAGCGCGCGGTTGAACTGCAGCACTTCCGAGGCTTCGTCGGCGATTCGGACGACGTCCTCGAGTTGCATTTCCCTACCTTCGATGGCGGCTTTTACCACCGCCCGGGTCGAAGAAGCACCCAGCACACCGGCCAGCAAACGTTCGGTATGGGCGATCCATTCACCATCGGCGTTCTGGTTCGGGTTGAAGCCTTTGCCCTGACGGTAGGCGAAGCGGATAAAACTCTGACGGGCGCGTTCTTCGCCGACGAAGCGTGCGGCCAGCTGCAACAAATCGTCGATCTGCACCGACAGCATCGAACGGGCGCTAGGGCGGGCACTGATTTCCTGACCGATGAAGCGACCCGCCTGCCAATGTTCCGAAACCCTCGTACGTGACAGCATCGACACCCAGGCGAACAGCGTGAAGTTGGCTGCAAGCGACAACACTACGCCTTGTGTCAACGGGGTGAGCGGCAGTTTCATCGGGTTGCTGTGCAACCAGGCCAGGCCGGGGAAACTGCTCAACGACAAACCAAGGCTGTTGGCGGCAATCGGCAGAATCAAGGTGTAGAACCACAGGAACGTCCCGGCAGCCAGACCGGCGAACACACCGCGACGATTGGCCTGTTTCCAGTACAGCGCGCCGAGCATGGCCGGGGCCAGTTGGGTCACGGCGGCGAAGGCGATCTGGCCAATGGTCGCAAGGCTCGCCGTTGAGCCGAGCAGGCGATAACTGACGTAGGCCAGCAGCAGAATCACCACAATGCTCACTCGGCGCACCGAGAGCATCCACTGGCGGAACACTTCGAACGGCCGCTCGGCGTTGTTGCGCCGCAGCAGCCATGGCAACAGCATGTCGTTGGATACCATGGTCGACAACGCCACGCTGGCGACAATCACCATGCCGGTCGCCGCCGAGGCGCCACCGATAAACGCCAGCATCGCCAGGGCAGGGTGGGATTGGGCCAGCGGCAGGCTGATGACAAACGAGTCCGGCAGTACCGAACTCGGCAGCAGCATCTGACCGGCGAGGGCGATAGGAACGACGAACAGCGCCGCCAGCGCCAGATAGGCCGGAAACACCCATTTGGCCAGGCGCAGATCCTGAGGGTCGATGTTTTCCACCACGGTCACGTGGAACTGCCGGGGCAGGCAGATGATTGCCATCATCGCCACGCCGGTCTGCACCACCATCGACGGCCAGTTGATGGTTTCCTTCCAATATTCTTCCAAGCGCGGGGCGAGCATGGCCTGGTCGAACAGGTCGTCGAAACCGTCGTACAGGCCGTAGGTCACGAACGCACCGACCGCGAGAAAAGCGAACAGCTTGACCAGTGATTCGAACGCAATCGCCAGCACCATGCCGCGGTGGTGTTCCGTGGCGTCGAGGTTGCGGGTACCGAAGACGATGGTGAACAACGCCAGCACCAGCGACACGATCAGCGCCGTGTCCTGGGCGCGGGTGCCCATGGCGTCGGCACCGGCGCCGATCAACAAGTTCACCCCGAGCACGATGCCCTTGAGTTGCAGCGCGATGTAGGGCAACACGCCGACCAAGCAGATCAGCGCCACCACCACCGCCAGCGACTGGGATTTGCCATAACGCGCAGCGATGAAGTCGGCAATGGAGGTGATGTTCTCCTGCTTGCTGATCATCACCATTTTTTGCAGGACCCACGGCGCGCACACCAGCAGCAGGATCGGACCGAGGTAGATCGGCAGGAAAGACCAGAGTTGTTCGGCAGCCTGGCCCACGGCGCCAAAGAAGGTCCAGCTGGTGCAATAGACGGCCAGCGACAGGCTGTACACCCAGGCGCGCACTCGCGGCGGCAACGGTGTGCTGCGACGGTCGCCGTAGAAGGCGATGGCGAACATGATGGCCATATAGGCCAGGGCGACGGCGGCGATCAGCCCGCTGGACAGCGACATGGGAACTCCAGACAAAAGACACCCGGGATTCGCGCCCGGACAGACAGTCTCGCACGATGGCAGGGGTTAGTCAGTGTCGACCAAGGTCGCGGCGCGGCGGGGTGTCGCAGGGTGTTTGTCAGTTGGATCTTTGGTGTTTGTGCAGGCCTCATCGTCGGAACGCCGCCCGGAGCAAGCTCGCTCCCACACTGAATTGTTGCTCACAAATGATGTGTTCACTGAAGATCCAATGTGGGAGCGAGCTTGCTCCGGGCGGCGTTCCGACGATGAGGTCTCACTGACTCAACGCAATCTCGATCAACCGATGCAATTCCTCAACCTCCAGCGGCGCCGCTGAAAACAGGATCCGAAACACCGTCGGCGCCGCCACCATGTTGATCAGCCGATCAACGTTCGGCTTCGGCTGATCGGGGTAACGATCCAGAATCGTCTGCAACTGCCCGCCAATGATCGTCGCGCAAAGGGCCGGTGTGGTGCTGCATTGCACGTCGCGCAAGATGTTGCGGCCGGGTTCGGAACTCATCTCGTCCAGATACTGCTCGGCCCAGGCGCGCACGTCACCGCGCAGGCTGCCGGTATTGGCCGGCTCGCTCTCGGGGCGCATGCGGGCGAGGGCGACATCCGCCAACAACACCGACAGATCGCCCCAGCGCCGGTAGATGGTCGACGGCGTGACACCGGCGCGCGCGGCGATTTGCGGGACGGTCACGGTGGCGCGGTCCTGCTCTTCGAGAAGATCGCGGACTGCCGAGTGAACCGACTCTTGCACCCGGGCACTGCGGCCGCCCGGGCGTAAACCTTCTTTAATAGCCATGCATCGGACCTTAACACAAAGAATTTGCTTTAAGCGCTAGCCGGTAGCACACTCCGCAAAAGCAAAAAGTTAGCTTTAGCGGAGTGTGCCCATGTCCAGTTCAACGTCTAATCGTTCAAGCCTGTGGTTCCTGGCGATCACCTTACTCAGTTTTCTTGCCGCTTCCACCGCGCCGACGCCGTTGTATCACTTGTACCAGGAGCACCTGCAATTCTCGGCAGCGACCCTGACCCTGATTTTCGGCGTGTACGCCATCAGCTTGCTGGCAGCGTTGCTCACGGTTGGTTCGCTCTCGGATTACCTGGGGCGCAAACCGGTGATCTTCACCGCTGTGATGTTGAACATGCTGGCGATGCTGCTGTTTATCAATGCAGACAGTGTCGCCTGGTTGATCAGTGCGCGAGTGCTTCAAGGTTTTGCTACAGGGATGGCCACTGCCGTATTGAGCGCGGCGCTGTTGGACGCCGATCGCCAGCAAGGGCCGCTGGTCAACAGTGTTGCGCCGTTGCTGGGCATGGCGTTGGGCGCCATGGGCTGCGGCTTATTGGCCGAGTTTGCGCCGTTGCCATTGCAGTTGACCTATTGGGTGCTGTTCGCGCTGTTTGTGATGCAAGCGCTGTACGTCTGGCGCTTGCCGGAAAGCGTCAGCCCCCAACCGGGAGTCTGGGCTTCGCTGCGTCCGACACTGCATGTGCCGATCCAGGCGCGGCGCGCGTTGTGGCTGGTGCTGCCGATCAATATCGCGGTGTGGGCTCTCGGTGGTTTTTACGCTTCTTTGGCCCCGTCGTTGGTGCGCACGGCCACGGGATCGACCTCAAATCTGATTGGCGGTGCGACGGTGGCTGTGTTGACGGTGACCGGCGCGTTGATGATCTACACCCTGCGCAATCGGCCGGCCGACAAGGTTTTGCGCTTGGGCGGCCGTCTGCTGCCCGTCGGCGTCGCGCTGATTCTGATGGCGGTGCACAGCGCCAGCCTGACTCTGTTTTTCGTCGGCACGCTGGTGGCCGGATGCGGTTTCGGTGCCGGTTTCCTCGGTGCGTTGCGTAGCGTCGTGCCGCTGGCCTTGCCCCATGAGCGGGCGGGGTTGATGTCGGCTTACTACGTGCTCAGTTATCTGGCGTTCTGCTTGCCGTCGTTGCTGGCCGGAAATTTGACCCGGACCTTTGGGCTGGTGGCCACCACCGATGGTTACGGCGCGGTGCTGATTATTCTCTCGGTCGGCGCTTTGTTCGCGTTGATGCGTCAGCAGTCCATGAAAGTCTGTGGCGTCGATGTTCGATGACCGTTAGCCTTGGCACCGCCATACCTTTCGACGGACCGACGCATGAAAATCATCTGCAGCAAATCCTTCACCGCTGACCGTGCCTGGGGCGCTTTGGATATCGCCAACATGAACGGCATCACCACGCGTTTGCACTGGACCGATCAGCCCTATCAATGGCACATCAATGATGGGCAAGAAGTGTTCGTGGTGCTGGATGGCGTCGTGCAGATGCGTTATCGCGAAGCAGGTCAGGAGAAAGAAGTGGTGTTGGGTGTAGGAGATATCTTCTATGCCGACGTCGGCACCGAACACGTTGCCCATCCGCAGGGTGCGGCAAGAATCCTGGTGATCGAAACTGAAGGCAGCGTTTGACGCCATATCTGCAAAACAGATAACAGTTAGAGATATTACCCGTTATATCGATATTCGATTCGGATCTACCATGAGCTCCACCTCAACAGAGGACAGGAGTTCACCATGACATGCCCCAACACCGCCCCAGCCGGTTTCAAACCTTTCAGTCATTTGCAGCATCCGCGTGAAGTCATCCGCCAGTTCACGCCGAACTGGTTCGCCGCCACCATGGGCACCGGTGTGCTGGCGTTGGCGCTGGCGCAGCTGCCTGGCGAAAATGCCGGTTTACACGCGATTGCCGAAGCCCTTTGGCTGTTCAATATTGTGCTGTTCGTTTTATTCACGGTTATGTATGCGGCGCGTTGGGCGCTGTTTTTCGATGAGGCGCGGCGGATTTTCGGTCACTCCACGGTTTCGATGTTTTTTGGCACCATCCCCATGGGCCTGGCGACCATCATCAACGGTTTTCTGGTGTTCGGTCTGCCGCGTTGGGGCGAGGGCGTGATTCATGTCGCCGAGGTGCTGTGGTGGCTGGATGTGGCGATGTCTGTGGCGTGCGGTGTGCTGATTCCCTACCTGATGTTCACCCGTCAGGAGCACAGCATCGACCAGATGACCGCCGTCTGGCTGTTGCCGGTGGTGGCGGCAGAAGTGGCGGCCGCCAGCGGTGGTCTGCTGGCGCCGCACCTGGCCGATGCCCATTCGCAACTGGTGGTGCTGGTGACCAGCTACGTGCTCTGGGCCTTTTCCCTACCGGTGGCGTTCAGCATTCTGACCATTCTGTTGCTGCGCATGGCACTACATAAATTGCCCCACGAAAACATGGCCGCCTCCAGCTGGCTAGCGCTCGGCCCGATCGGCACCGGGGCGCTAGGCATGTTGCTGCTGGGCGCGGACGCACCGGCGATCTTCGCTGCCAACGGTCTGCCGGGCATCGGTGAAATCGCCGCAGGGCTGGGGTTGGTGGCCGGAATCACCCTGTGGGGCTTTGGTCTGTGGTGGATGCTGATCGCGGTGCTCATCACCCTGCGTTACCTGCGCGTCGGTATTCCGTTCAATCTCGGCTGGTGGGGTTTCACCTTCCCGCTGGGCGTCTATTCCCTGGCGACGTTGAAACTGGCCAGCACCTTGAACCTGACGTTTTTCAGTGCCTTCGGCGGTGTGCTGGTGGTGTTGCTGGCGGTGATGTGGCTGATCGTCGCCAAACGGACAGTGCAGGGCGCCTGGCGGGGTGAGTTGTTTGTCTCGCCGTGCATTGCAGGATTAAAGAAATAACCTGCAAGTTTTAGGTAATGTGTGGCCTGGATCGTCGTTCGATATTCCAATAACTGCATCCACGCCACTCTCTACCCAACATCAGGGACACATGGAAGATGAGTCACCCCTCACAGTTCACCTTGCTTCGCACCCGGCGCTTCCTGCCGTTCTTCGTCACGCAGTCGCTCGGGGCGTTCAACGACAACATCTTCAAGCAGTCGCTGATCCTCGCCATTCTCTACAAGTTGACTATCGAGGGTGATCGCTCGATCTGGGTCAACCTGTGTGCGCTGCTGTTCATTCTGCCGTTCTTCCTGTTCTCGGCGCTGGCCGGGCAGTTCGGGGAGAAGTTCGCCAAGGACGCGTTGATTCGTCTGATCAAGCTCGGGGAAATCGCCATCATGGCGGTAGGCGCGGTCGGTTTCATGTTCGATCACCTGTCGCTGATGCTGGTGGCGCTGTTCGCCATGGGCACTCACTCGGCGCTGTTCGGGCCGGTGAAATATTCGATCCTGCCGCAGGCCTTGCGTGACGAAGAGCTGGTGGGTGGCAACGGCCTGGTGGAAATGGGCACCTTCCTGGCGATCCTCGCCGGGACCATCGGCGCCGGGATCATGATGTCGTCCAGTCATTACGCGCCGATCGTCTCCACGGCGATCATCGGTGTTGCGGTGCTCGGCTATCTGGCCAGCCGCAGCATTCCACGGGCCGCAGCCGCCTCCCCGGAAATGCGTCTGAACTGGAACATTTTCAGCCAGTCCTGGGCCACGTTGAAGCTGGGCTTGGGGCAGACGCCAGCGGTGTCACGCTCGATTGTCGGCAACTCGTGGTTCTGGTTTGTCGGGGCGATTTATCTGACGCAGATCCCGGCCTATGCCAAGGAGTGGATGCACGGCGACGAAACCGTGGTGACGCTGATTCTTACCGTGTTTTCGGTGGGTATCGCACTCGGTTCGATGCTTTGCGAGAAACTGTCCGGCCGCAAAGTCGAGATCGGTCTGGTGCCGTTCGGCTCTTTCGGTCTGACCGTGTTTGGTTTGCTGCTGTGGTGGCATTCCGGTGGAATTCCGGACAGCGTTACAGGCCATGGCTGGATCGAAGTCCTGGGTTTTGGCCACGCCTGGCTGGTGTTGATCGACATTCTGGGGCTTGGGGTGTTCGGCGGTTTCTATATCGTGCCGCTGTACGCGCTGATTCAGTCTCGTACCCCCGAGAACGAGCGGGCGCGGGTGATTGCCGCCAACAATATTCTCAATGCGCTGTTCATGGTGGTCTCGGCGATTGTCTCGATCGTCTTGCTGAGCCTGGTCAAACTGTCGATCCCGCAGCTGTTCCTGGTGGTGTCGCTGCTGAACATCGGCGTCAACGCCTACATCTTCAGCATCGTCCCCGAGTTCAGCATGCGTTTCATGATCTGGCTGCTCAGCCATTCCATGTACCGCGTGGAGCATCGCAATCTACAGCTGATTCCCGATGAAGGCGCGGCGTTGCTGGTGTGCAATCACGTGTCCTTCGTCGACGCCTTGCTGATTGGCGGCGCGGTGCGTCGACCGATTCGCTTTGTGATGTATTACAAGATCTACAACTTGCCAGTGCTGAACTTCATCTTCCGCACGGCCGGGACCATTCCGATCGCGGGGCGTCAGGAAGACATTCAGATCTACGAAAAAGCCTTCACGCGCATTGCTCAGTATCTGAAGGACGGCGAGTTGGTGTGCATCTTCCCTGAGGGCAAATTGACCGCCGATGGCGAGATCAACGAGTTCAAGGGCGGGCTGACGCGGATTCTCGAAGAAACGCCGGTGCCGGTGATTCCGTTGGCATTGCAGGGCTTGTGGGGGAGTTTCTTCAGCCGCGATCCGCAAAAGGGCGTGTTTCGCCGGTTGTGGTCACGGGTGACGCTGGTGGCAGGGCCTGCGGTGTCGGTTGAAGTGGCAGAGCCAGCCCGGTTGCAAGGGATGGTGGGGGAGTTGCGCGGCGCTGTGCGCTAATTCCTTTCGTTGCGGGCCGCTAACCAAGCGTGCCCGCTCTGGGCATTTAACCCGCCATCGCCAACCGGTTACGTCCCTCGCGCTTGGCCACATACAACGCACTGTCGGCTCGTCGCAACAGGCTCTCGGCAGACTCGCCGGGCAATAGCGTCGAGCAGCCAAGGCTGACCGTCAGCTCGATCGCATGGCCGTCGGCCGAATATTCCTCTGCCTGCACTGCAAATCGTAGCCGTTCGCCAACCAAGGCTGCTGCCTCACGGCTCGTGTTGGAAAGCAGGATCAGGAACTCTTCGCCACCAAAGCGGAAGACCATGTCCACGTTGCGCAACTGGTTTTTGATCGAGGCTGCAACGGCCTTGAGCACGTCATCGCCGGCGCTGTGTCCGTGGTTGTCGTTGATGCGTTTGAAGTAATCGATGTCCAGCATCAGCAGCGACAAGGGTTGCAGATGCCGAAGTGACATCTCGATTTCCCGTTGCAGGGTCTGATCCATGGCGATGCGGTTGCCGGTATCCGTGAGCGGATCGCGCAAGGCGCTTTGGGTGGCAGCGCGGTAGAGCAAGGCATTGCGCATCGGATACAGCAATGCGGACAGCAGTGACTCGAGGTTGCCTTGTTCCTGCTCACTGAAACGCTGATTGCGGCGGAATACCAGTTCACCCAGATCCTCGCCTTCATGGCTGAGGCTGTAGCTGATCGAATGATGGCCGCGCAGGCCGAATTCCAGGCGCAAGTCGCTGGACGTGTGCTCGTACGTCAAGGCGTCAAGCGGTACGAGTCGCTGAATCTCACGGAAGAAGAGCCCGAGAATGCGTTGCGGCTCAAGACTGGTTTGCAGCTGCAGGCTCAGTTGCTGGCGCAGTTGCGAAAGGCTGACGGGCCTCTCGATGAGGGTAGGCTGCTGACCAAAGCCCAGGCGTTGCAATTTGGCGCTATCGAAGTCAATTGCGTTGGTCTGGGAAGGTGATTTCATATGGCGTGCGCCCCTAAGCAGTAAGGCTGTCTTACAGGCTGGGTGAGAGCGGCTTTGGGCTGCGCGTCATACTGGTCCATCAGTCCCGTAGGACATTTGGCCCAAGTTTAGTCCGCTTTGCCGACGATAAGTAACCTGTCGGCTCAGGCGTCCGCCCGTTTGCTTTCACACTGCGTGTCTGAGCAAATTTAGAGCGAAACTCGTGCCATTCGGTTCATTCGGATAAAAATCGTTCTAAATCAAAGTATTGGAGTGTTGATGAAGAATGTCGCCGCATTCGGTGACGGTTGTTTGACTTGTGATGGCGGTAGTTACGACGCACTTTGAATGCCGCGACGGGAAGTCGTCGCGGCACAAAAGCGACGCGCGGGCGTTACTGAGCGTTGAACGCCTGGCCGTTGATGCCGGTGCTGTCCGGACCCATCAGGTAGAGGTAGACCGGCATGATCTCCTCGGGCGTCGGGTTGTTCAGCGGGTTTTCACCCGGGTAAGCCTGGGCGCGCATGCTGGTGCGGGTGGCACCCGGGTTGATGCTGTTGGAGCGCACCGGTGTCACGGTGTCGACTTCGTCGGCCAGGGTTTGCATCAAGCCTTCGGTGGCGAACTTGGACACGCCGTATGCGCCCCAATACGCACGACCCTTGCGGCCGACGCTGCTGGAGGTGAACACCACCGAAGCGTCCTGAGACAGCTTGAGCAGCGGCAACAGGGTGCTGGTGAGCATGAACATGGCGTTGACGTTGACGTGCATGACACGCATGAAGTTTTCGCCGGATAGCTGCTCGATCGGCGTACGCGGGCCAATGATCGACGCGTTGTGCAGCAAACCGTCGAGATGGCCGAATTCGGTTTCGATCATCGCTGCCAGCTCATCGTATTGATGGGGCAGGGCGGTTTCCAGGTTGAACGGGATTACGGCCGGTTGTGGATGGCCGGCGGCTTCGATTTCGTCGTAGACCTGAGTCAGGTTGGCCTCGGTCTTGCCCAGCAGCAGCACGGTGGCGCCATGTGCAGCGAAGGTTTTTGCGGCGGCAGCGCCGATGCCACGGCCAGCGCCGGTGACCAGGATGACCCGGTCCTTGAGCAATTCTGGGCGGGCGGAATAATCAAACATAAGAAAACCTCACAAAGCAGAAGACACATTGCGGCGCGGCCATTCGCGGGCAAGCCCGCTCCCACAAGGATCGAAGGTGTTCACACATGTTGCATCCACCAACAGGACCCTGTGGGAGCGGGCTTGCCCGCGAAGGCGTCAGCATTCACGCCTCATTTCCAGAACCTGAAACCGGCACTCAGCAGCTACAGAGGGCGCTATCCAAAACCTTGCGCAGCTCCAGCGGATGATCGACCACCACATCCGCGCCCCAATGCCGCGGGTTATCGTCCGGATGAATGTAGCCATAAGTCACGGCGGCCGTCTTGGTGCCGGCATCGCGACCGGATTCGATATCGCGCAAGTCATCACCCACGAACAACACGCTGGCCGGGTCCAGGTCGAGCATCTTGCACGCCAGGATCAACGGCTCGGGGTCCGGTTTGCTGTTCTTCACATGGTCCGGGCAGATCAACAGCGCCGAGCGCTCGGCCAGGCCAAGCTGCTGCATGATCGGCTCGGCGAACCGCAGCGGCTTGTTGGTGACCACGCCCCAGATCAGGTTGGCCTTTTCGATGTCGGCCAGCAGTTCGCCCATGCCGTCGAAGAGTTTGCTGTGAACCGCGCAACCGGCGAGGTAACGCTCCAGAAACTCCAGGCGTAATTCCTCGAAACCCGGTGATTCCGGGTCCATGGAGAAGGTCACGGCGACCATCGCCTTGGCGCCGCCGGAGATCTCGTCGCGAATGTGTTTGTCGTTCATCGGCGGCAAGCCGCGATCGGCGCGCATCGCCTGACAAATCGCAATGAAGTCCGGCGCGGTGTCGAGCAGGGTGCCGTCCATGTCGAAAAGAACTGCTCTGATACGCATCGGCTTACTCCTCGCGCAGGGTCTGGATCATGTAGTTGACGTCCACGTCGGAGGCCAGTTTGTAGTGCTTGGTCAGCGGGTTGTAGGTCAGGCCGATGATGTCCTTGACGGTCAGGCCGGCCATGCGGCTCCAGGCACCCAGCTCCGAAGGGCGGATGAATTTCTTGAAATCGTGGGTGCCGCGCGGCAGCAGCTTCATGATGTATTCCGCGCCGACGATGGCGAACAGATACGCCTTCGGGTTGCGGTTGATGGTGGAGAAGAACACCTGGCCACCGGGTTTGACCATGCGGAAGCAGGCGCGGATCACCGAGGACGGGTCCGGCACGTGCTCGAGCATTTCCAGGCAGGTGACCACGTCGAACTGCTCAGGCATTTCTTCAGCCAGCGCTTCGGCGGTGATCTGCCGGTATTCGACGCTCACCCCGGATTCCAGTTGATGCAGTTGCGCGACCGCCAGCGGCGCTTCGCCCATGTCGATGCCCATGACGGTAGCGCCGCGCTGGGCCATGGCTTCGCTGAGAATGCCACCGCCGCAACCGACGTCGAGGACTTTCTTGCCGGCCAGGTTGACCCGTTCGTCAATCCAGTTGACCCGCAGCGGGTTGATGTCGTGCAGCGGTTTGAACTCGCTTTCGCGGTCCCACCAGCGATGGGCCAGGGCTTCGAATTTGGCGATTTCGGCGTAGTCGACGTTGCTCATGGTTAAGTCCTCTAAAACTTGAAAAATCCTGTTGCCCCGGTGGTAAGTCCGGGGGGCTTACGATTCGGTATGGCCGCTGATGCGCTGGCCCCAGGCCTTGGCCGTGGCGCAGAGCTGTTCTTCATCCAAGCGGGTCAAGCGGCGGTCGTCGAGCAGTTGCTTGCCGGCGACCCAAAGGTGTTTCACGCAGTCACGGCCGGTGGCATAAATAAGCTGCGAAACCGGGTCGTAGACCGGTTGCTGCGCCAGGCCGGAGAGGTCGAACGCGACGATGTCTGCCGCTTTGCCGACTTCCAGCGATCCCACTTCGGATTCAATGCCCAGCGCGCGGGCGCCGTTGAGCGTGGCCATGCGCAGGGCGCGATGGGCATCCAGCGCAGTGGCCGAGCCGGCAACAGCTTTGGCCAGCAAGGCGGCGGTGCGCGTTTCGCCGAGCAGGTCCAGGTCATTGTTGCTGGCCGAGCCATCGGTGCCGACCGCCACATTGACGCCCGCCTGCCACAAACGCTCCACCGGGCAGAAACCACTGGCTAGCTTGAGGTTCGACTCCGGGCAATGAATCACGTTGGTGTTGCTTTCTACCAGCAACACCAGGTCTTCATCGCTGATCTGGGTCATATGAACCGCCTGGAAGCGGGGCCCCAACAAACCCAGGCGCCCGAGGCGGGCCAACGGGCGTTCGCCGCGCTGCTCGAGGGACTGCTGCACTTCATAAGCTGTTTCATGTACGTGCATATGGATCGAGGCGTCCAGCTCTTCGGTGATCACCCGGATTTTCTCCAGGTTCTCGTCGCCCACGGTGTAGGGTGCATGGGGGCCGAAGGTGACTTTGATACGCTCGTGGTGCTTGAGATCGTTGAACAGTTCGACGCCCTGACGAATGGCTTCGTCCGCCGTGCTGGCGCCCGGGATCGGGAAATCGAGGATCGGAATCGCGAGTTGCGCGCGAATACCGCTGTTATGGACGCGCTCGCTGGCAACCTTCGGGAAGAAATACATGTCAGAGAAACAGGTGATACCACCTTTGATCTGCTCGGCGATCGCCAGGTCAGTGCCGTCACGTACGAAAGCCTCATCGACCCACTTGGCCTCGGCCGGCCAAATGTGGTCTTCCAGCCAGGTCATCAGGGGCAGATCATCGGCCAGGCCACGGAACAGCGTCATCGCCGCATGCCCGTGGGCATTGATCAAACCGGGGCAGAGCAACATGTCCGGCAATTCGCGGACTTCGGTTGCGTTAAGCTTCAGCGCAGCCGAGCGCGGGCCGATGAATACGATGCGTCCGTCGCGGATGCCCAGGGCGTGCTCTTTGAGGACAACGCCAGCGGGTTCGACGGGTACCAGCCAGGTCGGCAGCAATAGCAAGTCGAGCGCAGCGGCAGTGTTCGGCATCGAGAATCGGTTCCAGAGCTTTTGTAAAGGATGGCGAAGTATACCCGAGCGTCTTCGCAGGGGGATCGCTATAATCGACGGCTTTTGTTCATGAGTACGGGGTGACGGATGCGCGATCGACTGTTGGCTGCGGAGAAGGTGAAGGCCATCGATTGGCGTGATGGCGCCCTTTACCTGCTGGATCAGCGTATTTTGCCGTTCGAGGAAACCTGGATCGCCTACACCAGCGCTGCTGGCGTGGCCGAGGCCATTCGTTCGATGGTGGTGCGCGGCGCGCCGGCAATTGGCATCAGTGCCGCCTATGGAGTTGTGCTGGCGGCCCGCGCGCGGTTTGCCAAGGGCGGTGACTGGCAGGCGGCGCTGGAAGAGGATTTCGCGCTGCTGGCCGATTCCCGTCCGACCGCGGTCAACCTGTTCTGGGCCCTGGGCCGCATGCGCGACCGGCTTGAACGTCTGAAGCATCACGCCGATCCGCTGGCGGTGCTGGAGGCGGAGGCTATCGCCATTCACGAGAGTGATCGCGAAGCCAACCTGACCATGGCGCAACTCGGTGTGGATCTGATCCGCAAGCACCAGGGCAATGCCCAGGCGATTTTGACCCACTGCAACACCGGCGCTCTGGCCACCGGCGGCTTTGGCACGGCGCTTGGCGTGATTCGTGGCGCTTTCATTGAAGGCATGGTCGAGCGCGTCTATGCCGACGAAACCCGTCCATGGCTGCAAGGTTCGCGGCTGACCGCATGGGAACTGGCCAACGAAGGCATTCCCGTCACGCTCAATGCCGACTCCGCCGCCGCCCACATCATGAAGACCAAAGGCATTACCTGGGTGATTGTCGGCGCTGACCGGATCACCGCCAATGGCGACGTGGCCAACAAGATCGGCACTTATCAGCTGGCGGTGAACGCCATGCACCACGGCGTGCGTTTCATGGTGGTGGCGCCGAGTTCGACCATCGACATGAACCTGGCCAGCGGTGATGACATCCCGATTGAAGAACGCGATGGTCGCGAGTTGCTGGAAGTCGGCGGCAAGCGGGTCGGGGCCGATGTCGATGCGTTCAACCCGGTGTTCGACGTGACCCCGGCTGACTTGATCGATGCGATCGTCACCGAAAAAGGCATCGTCGAACGCCCGGATACCGCGAAAATGGCGCAGTTGATGTGCCGCAAGCGTCTGCATTAAAGATATCTGGTGCCTGATAAATCGCCTTCGCGAGCAAGTCGGATCGCCGCACCGCCGCTCCCACATTTGACCGAGTTCTCCAGTTAGACTCGGTCGAGTGTGGGAGCGGGCTTGCTCGCGAAGAGGCCCTCACAGCCACTGAACAACCCCCTTTCACCCCGTAAATCTTCAATTAAAAAGGCTCTAAGCCTCTCTCGTCCCCTTCAAGCCTGTCACCGGTCAACTAACTATGCTCCATGCGCATCAGGGGGATAGGTGCGTGGCGGCTCTTGTGATAACATCCGGCGGTTTCCAAGGTGGCCCGATGTGGCTGCCTTTACTGCGCAGATCCATGGCATAACTCGTTGATTTGTCGTAAGTCGGTGCATGGCACTCAGCCTGCAGCGGCGAGCTTCGTTCGTCCCATATGGATGTGACGAAGTTTCACCAGAAAAAGGAATCAGGCTTCTCATGGGCGAACTGGCCAAAGAAATCCTCCCGGTCAATATCGAAGACGAGCTGAAGCAGTCCTACCTCGACTACGCGATGAGCGTAATTGTCGGGCGGGCACTGCCGGATGCGCGCGATGGCTTGAAGCCCGTGCACCGGCGTGTGCTGTTCGCGATGAGCGAGCTGGGCAACGACTTCAACAAGCCGTACAAGAAATCTGCCCGTGTTGTCGGTGACGTGATCGGTAAGTATCACCCTCACGGTGATACCGCGGTGTACGACACCATCGTTCGGATGGCGCAGCCATTCTCGCTGCGCTACCTGCTGGTAGACGGTCAGGGCAACTTCGGTTCCGTGGACGGCGACAACGCCGCAGCCATGCGATACACCGAAGTGCGCATGACCAAGCTGGCGCACGAGCTGCTGGCTGACCTGCACAAAGAAACCGTGGACTGGGTGCCGAACTACGACGGCACCGAAATGATCCCGGCGGTCATGCCGACCCGTATTCCCAACCTGTTGGTCAACGGCTCCAGCGGTATCGCCGTGGGCATGGCGACCAACATCCCGCCGCACAACCTCGGTGAAGTCATCGACGGTTGCCTGGCACTCATCGACAACCCTGAGTTGACCATCGATGAGCTGATGCAATACATCCCCGGTCCGGACTTCCCGACCGCCGCGATCATCAACGGTCGCGCCGGTATCATCGAAGCCTACCGCACCGGTCGTGGCCGCATTTACATGCGCGCCCGCTCGATGATCGAAGACATCGACAAGGTCGGTGGCCGTCAGCAGATCGTCATCACCGAACTCCCTTACCAGCTGAACAAGGCCCGTCTGATCGAGAAGATCGCCGAGCTGGTAAAAGAGAAGAAGCTCGAAGGCATCACCGAACTGCGCGACGAGTCCGACAAGGACGGTATGCGCGTCGTGATCGAACTGCGTCGCGGCGAAGTGCCTGAGGTGATTCTCAACAACCTCTACGCCCAGACCCAGCTGCAAGCGGTGTTCGGTATCAACATCGTCGCGCTGATCGACGGCCGTCCACGCATCCTGAACCTCAAGGACCTGCTGGAAGCCTTCGTTCGTCACCGTCGCGAAGTCGTTACCCGCCGTACCGTGTTCGAACTGCGTAAAGCCCGCGAACGGGGTCACATTCTGGAAGGCCAAGCGGTTGCCCTGTCGAACATCGACCCGGTCATCGCCCTGATCAAGGCCTCGCCAACCCCGTCGGAAGCCAAGGAAGCGCTGATCAAGACTGCGTGGGAATCTTCCGCCGTGGTCGCGATGGTTGAACGTGCCGGTGCCGATTCGTGCCGTCCAGAGACCTTGGACCCGCAATACGGTCTGCGCGAAGGCAAGTACTTCCTGTCGCCAGAGCAGGCGCAAGCCATTCTGGAACTGCGTTTGCACCGCCTGACCGGCCTGGAACACGAAAAGCTGCTGGCCGAGTATCAAGAGATCCTCAACCAGATCGGCGAGCTGATCCGCATCCTCAGCAGCGCCACGCGCCTGATGGAAGTGATCCGCGAAGAGCTGGAAGTGATCCGCGCCGAATACGGTGACGTGCGTCGCACCGAGATTCTCGATGCCCGTCTCGACCTGACCCTGGGTGACATGATCCCGGAAGAAGAGCGCGTCGTGACCATTTCCCACGGTGGCTACGCCAAGACCCAGCCATTGGCTGCGTACCAGGCTCAGCGTCGTGGCGGTAAAGGCAAATCGGCTACTGGCGTCAAGGATGAGGACTACATCGCTCACCTGCTGGTCGCCAACAGTCACACCACGCTGCTGCTGTTCTCCAGCAAAGGCAAGGTGTACTGGCTGAAAACCTACGAAATCCCGGAAGCGTCCCGCGCTGCCCGTGGTCGTCCGCTGGTCAATCTGCTGCCGCTGGACAGTGATGAATACATCACCACCATGCTGCCGGTCGACGAATACACCGAAGGTCACTTCATCTTCATGGCCACTGCCAAAGGCACCGTGAAGAAGACCCCGCTGGAGTCCTTCAGCCGTCAACGCAGCGTCGGCCTGATCGCGCTAGAGCTGGACGAAGGTGACGTACTGATTTCTGCCGCCATTACCGATGGCGAGCGCGAAGTCATGCTGTTCTCCGACGGCGGCAAGGTCACTCGCTTCAAGGAAACCGACGTTCGTGCCATGGGCCGTACCGCTCGCGGTGTCCGCGGCATGCGTCTGCCGGAAGGCCAGAAGCTGATTTCCATGCTGATCCCGGAAGAAGGCAGCCAGATCCTCACCGCTTCGGCCCGTGGTTTTGGCAAGCGCACGGCGATCACCGAGTTCCCTGAGTACAAACGTGGTGGTCAGGGCGTTATCGCCATGGTCAGCAACGACCGTAACGGCCGTCTGGTCGGTGCAGTCCAGGTGCTCGACGGCGAGGAAATCATGCTGATTTCCGACCAGGGCACCCTGGTGCGTACTCGTGTTGACGAAGTCTCCAGTCTGGGTCGTAACACCCAGGGCGTGACCCTGATCAAACTGGCCAGCGATGAAACGCTGGTAGGTCTGGAGCGGGTTCAGGAGCCGTCGGAAGTCGAAGGCGAAGAGCTGGAAGAAGGTGAAGAGGGTGCAGTGTTCGACGGCGAAGTCGTAATCGACGACGTTGTTGAAGATCAGCAACTCGACGCCGCCGCTGACGAAGAACCGCAGGAGTAAGCGGACAGACAGGGGGCGGATGAGAATTCGCCCCCTTGTTGTTTGTCTGCAATGAAATTATCGACGCCCATGGAGATCGAGTGTGGGAGCGGGCTTGCTCGCGAAGACGGACTGACATTCAACATCGATGTCGCCTGTTACACCGCTTTCGCGAGCAAGCCCGCTCCTACATTGGATCTGCGTCGACTGATATGTTTGCGTGATACCACCAAATCAGAGCGAGATTGGATGTGAGCAAGAGAGCCTATAACTTCTGTGCCGGTCCTGCGGCACTTCCCGAAGCTGTCCTGCAGCGCGCCCAGGGTGAACTCCTTGATTGGCATGGCAAAGGCTTGTCGGTCATGGAAATGAGCCATCGCAGTGATGAGTTCGTGTCCATCGCCACCAAGGCCGAGCAGGATCTGCGTGATCTGCTGAATATCCCCTCGAACTATAAAGTGCTGTTTCTGCAAGGTGGCGCCAGCCAGCAATTTGCTCAGATTCCTCTGAACCTGTTGCCGGAAAGCGGCACCGCCGACTATATCGACACCGGTATCTGGTCGCAGAAAGCCATCGAAGAAGCTTCGCGCTACGGTCACGTCAATGTCGCCGCCACCGCCAAGCCTTACGACTATTTCGCTATTCCCGGTCAGAACGAATGGAACCTGTCGAAAGATGCGGCCTACGTTCACTACGCGCCGAACGAAACCATCGGTGGTCTGGAATTTCAGTGGATCCCGGAAACCGGCGATGTTCCGCTGATCGCCGACATGTCCTCGGACATCCTGTCGCGTCCGATCGATGTTTCGCGCTTTGGCATGATCTACGCCGGTGCCCAGAAAAACATCGGCCCGAGCGGCGTCGTCGTCAACATCGTTCGCGAAGACCTGCTGGGTCATGCCCGTTCCCTGTGCCCGACCATGCTCAACTACAAGGTCGCGGCCGACAACGGCTCGATGTACAACACCCCGCCAACCCTGGCCTGGTACCTCTCGGGTCTGGTATTCGAGTGGCTGAAAGAGCAGGGTGGTGTTGAAGCCATCGGCAAGCTCAACGAAGTGAAGCAGCGCACGCTGTACGACTTCATCGACGCCAGCGGCTTGTACAGCAACCCGATCAACAAATCGGATCGCTCGTGGATGAACGTGCCGTTCCGCCTGGCGGACGACCGTCTCGACAAGCCATTCCTGGTCGGTGCCGAAGAGCGTGGCCTGTTGAACCTCAAGGGTCACCGTTCTGTGGGTGGCATGCGTGCCTCCATCTATAACGCCGTCGACATCGTTGCGGTCAACGCACTGATTTCGTACATGGCAGAGTTCGAGAAGGAACACGGCTAATGTCTGAGCAAGAACTCAAGGCACTGCGCCTGCGCATTGATGCCCTGGACGAGAAAGTCCTGGAGCTGATCAGTGAGCGCGCACGCTGCGCCCAGGAAGTTGCGCGAGTAAAGATGGCCTCGCTGGCCGAAGGCGAAGTGCCGGTGTTCTATCGTCCTGAGCGTGAAGCTCAGGTGCTCAAGCGCGTCATGGAGCGTAACCAGGGTCCGCTGGGCAACGAAGAGATGGCGCGGCTGTTCCGCGAAATCATGTCCTCGTGCCTGGCCCTCGAGCAGCCGCTGAAAGTGGCTTACCTCGGCCCTGAAGGCACCTTCACCCAAGCCGCGGCCATGAAGCACTTCGGTCATGCCGTGATCAGCAAGCCGATGGCAGCGATCGACGAAGTGTTCCGTGAAGTGGCGGCCGGTGCGGTGAACTTTGGCGTGGTTCCGGTGGAAAACTCCACCGAGGGCGCGGTCAACCACACCCTCGATAGCTTCCTCGAACACGACATGGTGATCTGTGGCGAAGTCGAGCTGCGGATTCACCACCACCTGTTGGTCGGTGAAAACACCAAGACCGACAGCATCAGCCGTATCTATTCCCACGCCCAGTCCCTGGCCCAGTGCCGCAAGTGGCTGGACGCGCATTACCCGAATGTCGAGCGCGTGGCAGTGTCCAGCAACGCCGAAGCGGCCAAGCGGGTCAAGGGTGAGTGGAACTCGGCGGCGATTGCCGGCGATATGGCCGCAGGCTTGTACGGGCTGACCCGTCTGGCCGAGAAAATCGAGGATCGCCCGGACAACTCCACGCGATTCCTGATGATCGGCAGCCAGGAAGTGCCGCCGACCGGCGACGACAAGACTTCGATCATCGTCTCCATGAGCAACAAGCCCGGCGCTCTTCACGAGTTGCTGGTGCCGTTCCACGACAACGGCATCGACCTGACGCGAATCGAGACGCGTCCTTCGCGCAGCGGTAAATGGACCTACGTGTTCTTCATCGACTTCGTCGGCCACCACCGCGACCCACTGGTCAAAGGTGTGTTGGAAAAGATCAGTCAGGAAGCAGTGGCACTCAAAGTGCTGGGTTCCTACCCGAAAGCAGTTCTCTAAGGGCGGTAGCAAATGAGTGGTGACTTCCTCGCTCTGGCACAGCCGGGCGTGCAACAACTTTCGCCTTACGTTCCGGGCAAGCCCGTGGACGAACTGGCGCGCGAGCTGAACATCGATCCGGCCAGCATCGTCAAACTGGCCAGCAACGAAAACCCGTTGGGCGCCAGTCCCAAGGCTCTGGCGGCGATTCGCGAAGCATTGGCCGAGCTGACCCGCTATCCGGACGGCAACGGTTTTGCGCTCAAGACCCTGCTGGCCGATCAGTGCCGCGTCGAGCTGAATCAGGTGACGCTGGGCAACGGTTCCAACGACATTCTGGAACTGGTCGCCCGTGCCTATCTGGCGCCGGGCCTGAACGCGGTATTCAGCGAGCACGCGTTTGCGGTCTATCCGATCGTGACCCAAGCCGTTGGCGCTACGGCAAAAGTGATCCCGGCCAAAGACTGGGGTCATGATCTGTCGGGCATGCTGGCCGTGATCGATGCCGATACCCGCGTAGTGTTCATCGCCAACCCGAACAACCCTACCGGGACCTGGTTTGGCGCCGAAGCGCTGGACGAATTCCTGCAGGACGTACCGGAGCACGTGCTGGTGGTGCTGGACGAGGCCTACATCGAATACGCCGAAGGCAGCGACTTGCCGGACGGCCTGGACTATCTGGCGGCCTACCCGAACCTGCTGGTTTCGCGCACGTTCTCCAAAGCCTACGGCCTGGCGGCATTGCGGGTCGGTTATGGCTTGTCCACGGCGGTGGTCGCGGATGTGCTGAACCGTGTGCGTCAACCGTTCAACGTTAACAGCCTGGCTCTGGCCGCTGCATGCGCTGCACTGCAAGACGCTGAGTACCTGGCTGAAAGCCGTCGCCTGAACGAATCCGGCATGCAGCAGCTGGAAGCGGGTTTCCGCGAGTTGGGGTTGAGCTGGATTCCGTCCAAGGGCAACTTCATCTGCGTCGATCTGGGTCGTGTTGCGGCTCCGGTCTTCCAGGGTTTGCTGCGCGAAGGCGTAATCGTGCGTCCGGTGGCCAATTACGGCATGCCGAACCACTTGCGCATCACCATCGGTCTGCCGGCGGAAAACAGCCGCTTCCTCGAAGCGCTGACCAAGGTTCTGGCTCGTGGTTGATGTCACTGCACTGCAATCTGCTGAACCTATGATCGGTCGCCTGGTGGTGGTCGGTCTGGGGCTGATCGGCGGTTCGTTTGCCAAGGGTTTGCGTGAAAGCGGCCTGTGCCGCGAAGTGGTCGGGGTCGATCTCGACCCACAGTCGCGCAAGCTGGCGGTTGAGTTGGGTGTGGTGGATCGCTGCGAAGAAGACCTGGCCGTTGCTTGCCAGGGCGCCGACGTGATTCAACTGGCCGTGCCGATCCTTGCCATGGAAAAAATGCTCGGCCGATTGGCCAGCATGGACCTGGGGCAAGCGATTCTGACTGACGTCGGCAGCGCCAAAGGCAATGTGGTGCGCGCGGCAACCGAAGCGTTTGGCGGCATGCCGGCGCGTTTCGTGCCGGGGCATCCGATTGCCGGTTCCGAGCAGAGCGGGGTGGAAGCCTCCAATGCCGAACTGTTCCGTCGCCATAAAGTGATTTTGACGCCGCTGGATCAGACTGATCCGGCAGCGCTGGCAGTGGTCGACCGTTTGTGGCGCGAATTGGGCGCCGATGTCGAGCACATGCAGGTCGAGCGTCATGACGAAGTGTTGGCGGCGACCAGCCATTTGCCGCACTTGTTGGCGTTCGGTTTGGTCGATTCGTTGGCCAAGCGCAATGAAAACCTTGAGATCTTCCGTTACGCTGCCGGCGGTTTCCGCGATTTCACAAGAATTGCGGGTAGCGACCCGGTCATGTGGCACGACATCTTCCTCGCCAACCGCGAAGCTGTCCTGCGCACACTCGATACATTTCGCAGCGACCTCGACGCCTTGCGCGACGCGGTCGATGCAGGGGATGGGCACCAATTGTTGGGCGTTTTCACTCGCGCCCGGGTTGCCCGCGAACATTTCAGTAAAATCCTGGCCCGCCGGGCTTATGTGGACGCTATGAATTCCAACGACCTGATTTTCCTGGCACAACCTGGTGGCCGCCTGACTGGGCGGATTCGAGTACCGGGCGACAAATCGATTTCCCACCGTTCGATCATGCTCGGCTCCCTGGCTGAAGGCGTTACCGAAGTGGAAGGTTTCCTCGAGGGCGAAGACGCCTTGGCAACCTTGCAAGCCTTCCGCGACATGGGCGTCGTGATCGAAGGCCCGCACCATGGCCGCGTGACCATTCACGGCGTCGGCCTGCATGGCTTGAAGCCTGCGCCGGGCCCGATCTATCTGGGCAACTCCGGCACTTCGATGCGTCTGCTGTCTGGCCTGTTGGCTGCGCAGAACTTCGACAGCACGTTGACGGGCGATGCTTCGCTGTCCAAGCGTCCGATGAATCGCGTGGCCAATCCGCTACGTGAAATGGGCGCCGTAATCGAGACCGCTGCTGAAGGTCGTCCACCGATGACCATTCGCGGCGGCAACAAGCTCAAAGGCCTGACCTACACCATGCCGATGGCCAGTGCCCAGGTTAAATCCTGCCTGCTGCTGGCGGGTTTGTACGCCGAAGGCAAAACCACCGTCACCGAGCCTGCTCCAACCCGCGACCACACCGAGCGCATGCTGCGTGGCTTCGGCTACCCGGTCACCGTCAACGGTGCGACCGCGTCGGTCGAATCCGGCCACAAGCTGACCGCGACCCACATTGAAGTGCCGGGCGACATCTCGTCTTCCGCGTTCTTCCTGGTGGCCGCGTCGATCGCCGAAGGCTCGGAGCTGGTGCTTGAGCACGTCGGCATCAACCCGACCCGTACCGGCGTGATCGACATCCTGCGTCTGATGGGCGCTGATATCACCCTGGAAAACCAGCGTGAAGTCGGCGGTGAGCCGGTTGCGGATCTGCGCGTACGTGCAGCTAAACTCAAAGGTATCGAGATTCCCGAAGCGCTGGTTCCGCTGGCCATCGACGAATTCCCGGTGCTGTTCGTAGCCGCCGCCTGTGCCGAAGGGCGCACCATCCTGCGTGGCGCCGAAGAGCTGCGGGTTAAAGAGTCGGACCGGATTCAGGTCATGGCGGATGGCTTGCTGGCACTTGGCGTCAAATGCGAACCGACCCCGGACGGCATCATCATCGACGGCGGCCAGATCGGCGGCGGCGAAGTGCACGGTCACGGCGATCACCGGATTGCCATGGCCTTCAGCGTGGCTTCGCTGCGCGCCACTGCACCGATCCGCATCCATGATTGCGCCAACGTCGCGACGTCGTTCCCGAACTTCCTCGCGCTGTGTGCGCAGGTCGGTATCCGTGTTGCACAAGAGGCTCAGTCGTGATTATCAAGCCACCGGTCATCACCATCGACGGGCCTAGCGGTTCGGGCAAGGGCACTATTGCCGGGATTCTGGCCAAGCGCCTGGGCTGGTGCCTGCTGGATTCCGGTGCGCTGTACCGTCTGCTGGCATTCGCCGCGCGCAACCATGGCGTCGATCTGACCAATGAAGAGTCGCTGAAGCTGCTGGCCGCTCATCTGGACGTGCAATTCGTCGGCGCGACCGAAGGTCATCCGCAGCGGATCATTCTCGAAGGTGACGATGTCACTGATGATCTGCGCAACGAACAAGTCGGCGCCTGGGCTTCCCAGGTCGCTGCGCTGCCGGCCGTGCGTGATGCGCTGCTCCAGCGCCAGCGGGCGTTTCAGGAGGCTCCGGGTCTGGTGGCCGATGGTCGCGACATGGGCACGGTGGTTTTCCCCGATGCACCGCTGAAGATATTCCTGACTGCCAGTGCCGAGGAGCGTGCGCGCCGTCGATACTTGCAGTTGAAGGGCAAAGTCGATGGTGTTAGTCTGTCGAGTCTGCTAGATGAGATACGTGTCCGCGATGAGCGTGACACCCAGCGAGCGGTAGCCCCGCTCAAGCCGGCGGCTGACGCCATACAGCTGGATTCCACGGAATTATCCATCGATCAGGTGCTGGAACGCATCATGAGCGAGATCGCACTCCGCGATATTGCCGGGTGACCAAGAAACACCCTGGGGGACCAGTCATAGTCCTGTGGTGTTTCTTTAAATGAACGTAACCCACGTCGTCTGGGATGTGGAGATGGGCGTATTCTTCGCCCTTATACTCAGGAATTAAAATGAGCGAAAGCTTTGCGGAACTCTTTGAAGAAAGCCTAAAAACCCTGAACCTTCAGGCAGGCTCCATCATCACCGGTGTTATCGTTGATATCGATTACCAAGCTCGCTGGGTAACCGTTCACGCTGGCCTGAAGTCTGAAGCACTCATCCCGCTTGAGCAGTTCTACAACGATGCTGGCGAACTGACTATCAACGTCGGTGACGAAGTTCACGTTGCGCTGGACTCGGTTGAAGACGGCTTTGGTGAAACCAAGCTGTCCCGTGAAAAAGCCAAGCGCGCTGAATGCTGGATTGTTCTGGAAGCAGCCTTCGCAGCCGAAGAAGTGGTCAAGGGCGTTATCAACGGTAAGGTTAAAGGCGGCTTCACTGTCGACGTTAACGGCATCCGTGCGTTCCTGCCAGGTTCTCTGGTTGACGTCCGTCCAGTGCGCGACACCACGCACCTGGAAGGCAAAGAGCTGGAATTCAAGGTCATCAAGCTTGACCAGAAACGCAACAACGTTGTCGTTTCCCGTCGTAGCGTCCTCGAAGCCGAGAACTCCGCTGAGCGTGAAGCTCTGCTGGAATCCCTGCAGGAAGGCCAACAAGTCAAAGGTATCGTCAAAAACCTCACCGATTACGGCGCATTCGTCGATCTGGGTGGCGTCGATGGCCTGCTGCACATTACCGACATGGCTTGGAAGCGTATCAAGCATCCTTCCGAAATCGTCAACGTTGGCGACGAGATCGATGTCAAGGTTCTGAAGTACGATCGCGAACGCAATCGTGTTTCCCTGGGCCTCAAGCAACTGGGCGAAGATCCATGGGTTGCTATCAAAGCCCGTTACCCAGAAAGCACTCGCGTTACCGCTCGTGTAACCAACCTGACCGACTACGGCTGCTTCGCTGAGCTGGAAGAAGGCGTTGAAGGCCTGGTACACGTTTCCGAAATGGACTGGACCAACAAGAACATCCACCCTTCGAAAGTCGTACAAGTCGGCGACGAAGTGGAAGTTATGGTTCTGGACATCGACGAAGAGCGTCGTCGTATCTCCCTCGGCATCAAGCAGTGCAAATCTAACCCATGGGAAGATTTCTCTGGCCAGTTCAACAAGGGCGATAAAATCTCCGGCACCATCAAGTCGATCACCGATTTCGGTATCTTCATTGGTCTGGACGGCGGCATCGACGGTCTGGTTCACCTGTCCGACATCTCCTGGAACGAAGTGGGCGAAGAAGCTGTTCGCCGCTTCAAGAAGGGCGACGAGCTGGACACCGTTATCCTGTCGGTTGACCCAGAGCGCGAGCGCATCTCCCTGGGTATCAAACAACTGGAAAGCGATCCGTTCTCCGAGTACGTTCAAGAGAACGACAAAGGCGCCATCGTTAAAGGCATCGTGAAAGAAGTTGACGCTAAAGGCGCCATCATCACTCTGGCCGACGATATCGAAGCGACTCTGAAAGCCTCCGAAATCAGCCGTGACCGCGTTGAAGACGCGCGCAACGTTCTGAAAGAAGGCCAGGAAGTAGAAGCCAAGATCATCAGCGTTGACCGCAAGAGCCGTGTAATCCAGCTCTCCATCAAGTCGAAAGACGATGCTGAAGAGAAAGAAGCAATCCAGAGCTTGAAAGACAAGCCTTCGGATAGCATCGCTGCTGGTCCTACCACTCTGGGCGACCTGTTGCGTGCACAAATGGAAAAACAGAACTAAGTTCTGTCAGACCATAGAAAAAGGGCGACTTCGGTCGCCCTTTTTTGCGCCTGTGATTTGGTGATTTTAATGGTTTCGCGGCGCTGCGATTGTTTGCCGTGAAACCAATCCTCCCGACAAGTTGTCTCTTTCTTTAATAGGATCAATCGTTTATTTACAGCTAGTCTTTAGCCTGAAGCGAGCGACAGTCGGGCAGGGCGTCCGACCTTAGGAAGCGAATGAACAAGCTCATTGTCGTAATAGCCGTACTGACATTGGTGGGATGTACCACTAATGCCAAGACTCACGCAGTGCGTGGGGTCAGTGGCATCGAGATCGATTGTTCAGGGCTGGGGTCGGGGTGGGAGAAGTGTCGCAAGCGAGCTAACAAGGAGTGCAAGGCGGCGGGCTATAAAGTTATAGCCCGGTCCGATGATGCTAAAGACGAGGATGAGTACCCCTTTGGCTTCAATCCTGCGGGCTATCTGACGCGCACCATGCTGGTCATCTGTCGATGAGTGTGTGAGTGCGCGATCAGTGATTCGTTACTCTGGAATAGGTCATCTCATTGCTGGTGAGGTATGTCAAAACTCGGACTGTTCAAATTCATCCGGGCGTGCTAAAACCTTTGAAGCGCTGATCTAGCTGCTTGAAAAAGAAGGGAAAAATATGACGAAGTCGGAGTTGATCGAACGAATTGTCACCCATCAAGGGCTGCTCTCATCCAAGGATGTGGAGCTGGCCATCAAGACCATGCTCGAACAAATGTCCCAATGTCTGGCCACCGGTGATCGTATCGAGATCCGTGGGTTTGGCAGTTTTTCACTGCACTATCGTGCGCCGCGTGTGGGGCGCAACCCGAAAACTGGTCAGTCGGTTAGCCTGGATGGCAAGTTTGTGCCGCATTTCAAGCCGGGGAAGGAATTGCGTGATCGGGTGAATGAGGATGAGGAAGATGATGTCTAGATCGTGAGAAGGAAAATGCTTTTGAAAACATTGCTGCGGTGGTTCCTGCTCCTCTTTGTGCTGTCGGTAATTCTGGCTGTAGTCGTTTTTATGCTTGAGAATCAGCAATCTGTCATAATCACTTTTGCCGGCTGGTCTAGCGTAGAGGTTTCTGTTTCTAGTTGTTTGATTGTGGCGCTGCTGGTCGGGATGGCCATAGGGCCGGTACTGGGATTTGCCTTAAGGTATCGACGTGGTGTTCGGGGCAATCGGAAATTTAGTTAACTATTGGCGCAGTAGCCTTTAAAAGAATGGGTTGGATGAAGTGTATGCAAGAAAATAGCTCTGATAGCCAAAGCTTGAATGAAATTGATTTATTCGAATTTCTAAAAGGGATTTGGGAGCAGCGTCAGCTAATTGCTGTTGTTACGGCGTTGTTTTTGTGCGCAGCAGCCGCATACGCTTGGTTAAGTGAGCCCGTCTATGAGGCGCGAGCTTATGTATTACCGCCAACCCAGAGTGATATTGAAAATTTTAACCTGGGGCGATCAGAGAGCTCCGATCTGAAGCCTTACTCGGTAAAGAATGTTTACAATGCGTTCGTCAGCAACTTACAGTCTGAATCATTGCGACGTGATTTTTTTAAAGAGGTTTATTTACCTTCGTTAAGTGAGTCTGATCGTCAAAAGTCGCAAGACACTTTGTATCGTCAATTCCTGAAGGATATTACTGTCATTCAGCCGATTAAAGAATTTCCTGATCGATTCTCTGTGTACGCGCTGAGTAATAACTCTGAAGTGTCGGTGGAATGGTTGCGTGAATACATCGACAGGGCCAGTGTTGCAACGGAAAAAGAGATCATCAAGAACTACTCCAAAGAAGTCGAGATGCGAGCCCGTAATATCGCCGTGCAGATACAGATGTTACGGGATAACGCAGCGAATAAGCGCAGGGATACCGTTTTACAGTTGCGTGAGGCGGAGCGGGTCGCCGGCGCCATTGGCTTGGAAAATCACCAGATCATTTCTGGTGGTGTCACCGGGGAAGTGGCCGGCTCAGTTGATCCACGGCTAATTTACCTGCGTGGCACAAAGGCGTTGGCGGCCGAGGAAAAAACTCTTCAAGCGAGAGAGTCGGATGATCCGTTTATCGGTGATTTGCGCAAGCTTCAAGGCCAATATGATTTCTACAAAGCTTTGAACGTTAAAGCTGAAGACATAGCTGTGTATCGACTGGATGGTGTCATTCAGCCTCCTGATTCGCCAATCAAACCCAAAAAGGCGTTGATTTTGGTGCTGGGTATGGTCTTGGGGGGTAGCTTGGGTGTGATTCTGGGCTTGATTCGCCAGATCTGGATGCGCAACAGAAACAAAATAGCCTAAAGGCTCGGCCACCAATAGCATTGGTGGCTGATATTTAGAAGTTGATGTCAAAGTCACGTGCCAAGATCGGTCTAGCGCAGCGTACGGCAGATGCTCAAATCCCCTCTTCTCGGCTAACGGATTTAGCTCCAGTGGTCGTATAATCCACGGCTTTGGCGCCTAAAGGTCTTGGTAGGAGGCATAATACCTCTTCATTGACCACGGGATTCACTCCTGTACTCGTGCAGATATGAGACCCGATCCGTCGGATTGGGCGGGCGATTACGACTAAAAACGGTGTCAGGATTTTCACTCCACAGGCAGTGGGTCCGAGTCGCCGGAGCAGGCAATAGTGTTGGGATATGGATATGAACATTCGCGGCGCAGCCAGTAGTTCCGAGTCGCTCGCAGGGGCGTGGTATTTGGTGCAATGCAAATCCAGACAGGATCATCGAGCGGAGGAAAACCTTTTACGTCAAGGGTATGTCTGTGCCCGCCCTGTCTGCCGCCGTGGCCGTATCGTGCGAGGCCGGCGTGAGTATGTTCAAGAGTCTCTATTTCCAGGTTATCTATTCATCAACCTGCCTGCCAATGCCAATTGGTCCTCTGTACGTTCAACCCGCGGTGTCGTTCGTCTTGTCAGTTTCGGAGGCATGCCTTTGCCTGTGTGTGCAGATCTGGTTACGCAATTACAAGCGCGTGTCGAGCCAATAGAATGCCTCCCATTCAGTAGTGGCGACAGCGTGAGAATTCTTGACGAAGGATTTGCAGAGCTTGAAGCCGTATTTCTGACGATGGATGGTGAAGAACGAGCCATCCTGTTGGTTGATTTTTTGAACCGCCAGCAGCAGGTGAGCCTGTCGTTGGCAAAAATTTCAGCGCTCTGATACCTGTCGTTAATTAGATAGCGTATTAGAAGTAGCTGTTGACATTGCTGAGCCCACGTTTTCAGGAATTCGACGGAAAATCCTGGGGCGGTAGCGTGTCTTTATCATCGATGTTTCGCCTGGCTTAGCCATAAGTCATCAGAAACATCAACCATTTTATCGCTCATCAGCCTGAGCCGGAGCAAGTTTGATGTCCCAGCAAATGAAGACCAGCATCACCAAGTTTAAGAACAAGGAAGCCTTGATCGGTATCGTCGGCCTTGGGTACGTCGGGTTACCCCTGATGCTGCGTTATAACGCTATCGGTTTTCGGGTGTTAGGCATTGATATCGACGAACACAAAGTCGCCAAGCTGAATGCTGGTGAAAGTTACATCGAGCACATCCCAGCAGGTAAAATCCAGAATGCCCGTACCACCGGCTTTGAGGCAACGACCAATTTTAGCCGTGCTTCCGAATGCGATGCCCTTATTTTGTGCGTGCCAACACCGTTGAACAAGTATCGTGAACCCGATATGAGTTTTGTCATTAACACCACGGATGGCCTGAAGCCCTACATGCGCGCAGGTCAAATCGTCTCTTTGGAAAGCACTACCTATCCAGGTACAACTGAAGAAGAGTTGCTGCCACGTGTTCAAGAGGGCGGTTTGGTCGTCGGTGAAGACATCTTTCTTGTCTATTCACCTGAGCGTGAAGATCCGGGTAACCCGAATTTTGAAACACGCACTATTCCAAAAATCATCGGTGGTGATACTGCGGCTTGCCTTGAGGTCGGTATTGCTCTCTATGAGCAGGCCATCGATCACGTAGTGCCGGTAAGTTCTACGAAGGCAGCTGAAATGACCAAGCTGCTGGAAAACATCCATCGCGCTGTGAACATTGGCTTGGTCAATGAAATGAAGATCGTTGCCGATCGGATGGGGATTGATATCTTTGAGGTTGTCGACGCTGCTGCGACCAAACCTTTCGGATTCACTGCTTACTATCCGGGACCTGGTCTGGGCGGACACTGTATCCCTATTGATCCTTTCTATCTGACCTGGAAAGCTCGGGAGTACGGGCTCCACACAAGGTTTATCGAGCTGTCAGGCGAAGTGAACCAGGCCATGCCTGAATACGTTCTCAACAAGTTGATGGACGGATTAAACGATTCGGGCAAGGCTCTCAAAGGCAGTAAGGTTCTGGTGCTGGGCATTGCTTACAAGAAGAACGTTGATGACATGCGCGAGTCGCCTTCAGTTGAGATCATGGAGTTGATTGAAGGAAAAGGCGGTTCTGTAGCGTATAGCGATCCCCATGTACTTGTTTTCCCTAAAATGCGTGAACATCACTTTGAATTGAGCAGTGAAGTACTTACGGCCGAAAGTCTTGCCGGATTTGATGCTGTCGTACTCGCCACTGATCACGACAAGTTTGATTATGACCTTATCAAGCAGCACGCTAGGCTGATTATTGACAGTCGAGGCAAATACCGAGTCCCTGAAAAACATATTATTAAGGCTTGAGTACTGTCACAGTATTTGTTCAAGATAAAATGGCGGATTGCCATAGAAGAGGTCAAATGAAGAATTTTGCTCTAATCGGTGCCGCGGGCTATATTGCTCCACGGCATATGCGCGCTATTAAAGATACCGGGAACGTTTTGGTGTCTGCCTACGATATAAATGATTCAGTAGGCATCATAGATAGTATTTCGCCGCAAAGTGAATTTTTTACTCAGTTCGAGCGTTTCCTTGAACATGCTCATCAGCTCAAACGTAATCCAAAAACAGCGCTGGATTATGTAGCGGTATGCTCGCCAAACTATTTGCATCATTCACATATCGCAGCCGGGCTTCGACTGGGCTGTGATGTAATCTGTGAAAAGCCTTTGGTGCCAACTCCTGAGATTCTGGATGAGCTTGCATTGGTCGAACAAGAGACCGGTAAGCGTGTTTACAACATTTTGCAACTGCGCCATCACAAATCGATTCTCGATCTTAAAGAGAGAGTCGCCAGAGATAATGCGTCTGAGAAGTATGATGTTGAGTTGACTTATATTACCTCTCGCGGTAATTGGTATATGGAAAGCTGGAAGGGCGACCCACGTAAGTCCTTCGGACTGGCAACAAATATCGGCGTGCACTTTTACGATATGTTGCATTTCATTTTTGGTAAGTTACAGCGCAACGTTGTTCATTTTACTTCCGAGCACAGGGCTGCTGGATATCTTGAATACGAGAAAGCGCGCGTACGTTGGTTTCTCTCGATCGACGCAAATGATTTGCCTGAGTCTGTGAAAGGGAAAAAACCTACGTATCGATCCATCACTGTGAACGGTGATGAAATCGAATTCTCCGAAGGATTCACTGATCTGCATACGGTCAGCTATCAGGAGATTTTGAACGCGCGCGGCTACGGTATTGAGGATGCTCGTCACTGTGTCGAAACAGTGAATACTATTCGTTCCAGCCAGACTGTTGCACCTGCAAATGGGGAAGGTCACCCCTTCCTGCTTGGCGTTTAAAGAACGTCTATCTGCGTCTCTAGCAATTATCAAGCGACATAATTGATTGCTAGGAGACGCAGCGATGAGGTGGATCTCTGGAACAAATCAATCGGATAAAAATATCCTAACGGGATGACCTTCCATCGATTGGCTGCAGACCAGAAAATACTAGTTTTTTTAATGGCAAACCCTGGAGTATGAAGTGAATTTCTCCGTTCATAGCAGCGCAATAGTCGATGAAGGGGCAGTCATCGGTGAAGGCACCCGCGTCTGGCATTTTGTTCATGTTTGTGGTGGGGCTCGGATTGGCAAAGGCGTCTCATTAGGCCAAAACGTCTTTATCGGTAATAAGGTTGTCGTTGGGGATTTTTGTAAGATTCAAAACAATGTTTCGGTCTACGACAACGTTACTCTGGAAGATGGCGTATTCTGCGGGCCGAGCATGGTATTTACTAATGTTTATAACCCTCGTTCGCTAATAGAGCGCAAAGACCAGTACCGGGATACGTTAGTGCAAAAAGGCGCCACGTTAGGCGCGAATTGTACGATTGTTTGCGGTGTTGTCATCGGGAAGTTTGCGTTTGTCGGCGCAGGGGCGGTTATTAATCGGGACGTGCCAGCGTACGCTTTGATGGTGGGGGTTCCTGCTCGCCAAATAGGCTGGATGAGTGAGTTCGGGGAGCAGTTGAAGCTTCCTGTGAGAGGTTCTGGCGAAGTGAAATGTGAGCATAGTGGTGCTTCCTATGTTCTTGCTGACAATGTCGTTACAAAATTGGATGCATGAGTCTAATGATTGAATTTATTGATCTAAAACGGCAGCAGTCCCGGATTAAAACTCAGCTTGATGCTGCGATCCAGAAGGTATTGGCGCACGGTCAGTATATTTTGGGGCCAGAAGTTTCTGAGTTGGAAGAAAAACTGGCAAGTAAGGTAGGTGCCAAATATTGCATTACCTGCGCCAACGGTACAGACGCGCTTCAGATCGCTCTGATGGCTTTAGGTGTAGGACCTGGTGATGAAGTTATTACCCCCGGGTTCAGCTATATTGCGACAGCCGAAGCAGCCGTCATATTGGGCGCAAAGGTCGTATATGTGGACGTTGATCCATTGACATATAACCTTGATCCCAGATTGTTAGAGTCAAAAATCACAGCCAATACCAAGGCCATTATTCCTGTTTCGTTGTATGGCCAATGTGCGGACTTCGATGCAATTAATGCTGTAGCGGAGAAGTATCAGATTCCGGTCATAGAAGACGCAGCGCAGAGCTTTGGCGCAGCGTACAAAGATCAGCAGTCATGCGGGTTGACGACGATTGCTTGCACTAGTTTTTTCCCAAGTAAGCCATTAGGCTGCTACGGGGATGGCGGAGCTATGTTCACCAATGACGAAAAGCTTGCCGTTGTACTTCGTCAAATTGCGCGCCATGGTCAAGATCGTCGGTATCACCATATAAGAATTGGTGTAAATAGTCGGATTGATACTTTGCAAGCTGCAATCCTGCTTGAGAAATTATCTATTTTTGATGAAGAAGTCGAGCTTCGACAAGCTGTCGCAGCACGTTATGATCGACTATTAGCAGAGGCGGGAGTTGAATCGACACCGCACATTCATCCTGATAATAAAAGTGTTTATGCACAATATACTATACGCGTAGAACATCGCGAGCAGTTGCAAAAAAAACTTAAGGATGACGGGGTGCCGACGGTAGTGCATTACCCTATTCCTCTGAATAAACAACCAGCAGTCGCTGATCAATCGGCCTCCTTACCTGTTGGAGACGAAGTGGCTCGCACTGTACTGAGTCTTCCGATGCACCCTTATCTTAGCGAAACGGACCAATCGCGAATTGTTGAGTCTTTAAGACGAGCGCTTGATGCATAACCAATGATTTTGTGTATGAGCCCTGCTTTTATAGGGATCGTGTGGCAATAATATTAAGATTGATTGAGTGCTGAGTGTGTCGATGCGATTCTGGAAAAGCTTGGGACGATATAAGTCAAATGATTTTATCAGAGCCGTGGGTGTGCTGGTCGGAGGAACTGCGATAGCTCAAGTCATAATGTTACTTTTGCTTCCGCTACTGACCCGGCTATATACCCCTGAGGATTTTAGTGTCTTATCAATATACTTAGCGTTGCTTAGCATTATCTCTGTAGCGGCGACATTGAGGTTCGAGTTGGCCATTCCGATTCCTGAGGACGATGCGGAAGCGATAAATATATTGTTTTTGGGCGTTTTATCATCACTGTTCGTTGCGATGATAATTGGGCTTGTGGTGAGTTTGTTTTCGGCCGAACTCTCATTAATATTTGGTAAGCCCAGTTTGCAATATTATTTATGGGTCTTGCCTGTAGGGATATTTTTTGCGGGTTGCTACAGTGCATTGCAGTTTTGGGCCAGTCGCAAGAAAAGGTTCTCGGATATTGCAAAAACTAAAGTACAACAAGCTGTTGGGGCTGCAACAGTGCAGTTGTTGTTTGGCGTGTTTGCCAGTAGCCCTTTAGGTTTGATTTTAGGGCAAACGATAAATAATGGCGCAGGTGCAGTCGGGCTTGCGCAAAAAAGTAACTCAGTAGATAAAGCTTTGTTGAAAAGCGTGAATCTACGCGCGATGTTCGAGTTGTTTAAGAAGTACGATCGATTTCCAAAGTATTCGATGCTCGAAGGATTGGCCAATAACGCCGCAATACAGGTGCCTGTCATTATTATTGCGAGTTTGGCTGCAGGACCTGAGGCCGGATATTTACTTTTGGCGATGCAATTAATGCAGGCCCCCGTTAGCCTCGTAGGTAGTGCAGTTTCTCAGGTATATTTGTCCAAAGCCCCAGAGATGCAACGAGCGGGTGATCTTTCGGGTTTCACGTCCGATACGCTTATAGGCTTGATTAAGGTAGGGATCATCCCCCTCGTAATTGCTGGCGTAGTGGCACCGTATGCGTTCCCGTTCGTTTTTGGCGAGCAGTGGCATCGAGCGGGCGAGATAATTCTATACATGGTTCCCTGGATCGCAATGCAACTGTTGGCGTCTCCCATTTCCATGGCTCTTCACATCACAAATAATCAGCCTGCTGCAATGTTATTGCAGTTCAGTGGCTTATTACTTCGAGTAGGGGCTGTTACAGTCTCTGCGCTTTGGTTTAAAAACATATTAACTGAAGTCTATGCGGTTTCCGGATTTTTGTTTTACGCAATCTATCTGATCATTGTGATGAAAGTAACCCAGGTAAAAGCCTGGGAGTTGCTTTGCAAAGTAAAATTTATTGCTGGAGCGGTAGTAATTATGTTTTTTGCTGCGCTGTTATACGTGATGCGTCAGCGTTTTTTTTTAATGTAAGAGGTGTGTATGTTTTTTTATAATTTAACAAGCACCCGAGTGGCTGTTTTCTTGTTTGTACTGGCTATATCGCTGGTCTATATGTGGCTTCCGCTTTTTGTGAATTTTGCTTTGTTATCCAGCGCGTATTTTTTGAAACTCGCCTTCATGACGTTCTTCTCTATTGTCAGCGTGCTTGTTGGGTATAGTATTCCAATTTTCGACTCTCGTTTCAGGCCGCAGGCGGTCAGGATACGAGTGGGCGCCAATACTGTTCATTTTTTTGTTTGGGCAGTGTTTGTGGTTTTCTTGGTTATTACTCTGTATACCGCGCCGGCAATTCCAATACTATCGGCGTTGTCGGGTGCAGATACGGACGAGTTGAGCATTCAACGGGGTGCCTTCCTTAAGGGGCGTGAGGGCGCAGAAGTTGCATTAATATACATCAGTACAATTTTTGTAAGTGCATTTTTACCTTACAGCCTGGCGAAGATGTTTATCGATAAGCATAGATTTCGCTATGTTTTTCTCCTCGTCTTTTTTGGGTATTCAATAAGTTTTTTGCAAAAAGCGCTTTTCTTGAATGCGCTGTTGCCGTTGTTTTATGTGGCGTCACAGAGAAAAAAAATCAGTTTGACAACCGCGGTGATGATCGTTGCTGGGTGCAGTGCGGTTTTGTATCTCGTGACTATACTGTCTATGGGTGGAGCAGGTAACTCTAGCGTCGTAGTTGAAAGTGGCGGGGTTTCAAGTCCAGACTTTTACAGCTCCAAATACCTTCCGTCTGGAGCGATTGATCACCTGGTGTGGCGTATTGTTGCTGTTCCAATGTTTACAGCGGCAGATACCTTGGTTGTTTTAAAACAACAATTCGATGATCTTCCGTTGCTGGGTGCTACAAGTACTTTTTTTTCCGGATTGTTTTCGCTGGATCGCGTTTATCTAGAGAAGCTTGTCTTTGAGTACGAGTGGGGATGGAACGAAACAGCAAACTCCAATGCAGTATTTTTTACTGAGGGGTTTGCTAATTTCGGCTGGTTTGGTGTCTGGTTTTATTCCTTTTTTGTCGGGCAAACATTTCGGTGGTTTAAAACCTCTGATGATCACGCATTCAAAGCTTTATGGCTTATATATTTCTTAGGTTTATTTACGGGCGGGCTGATTGGAACGCTGTTAAGTAACGGATATCTGCTGATGTTTTTGGCAAATTTCTTCTTAAGAGTTCGGGATAAAGAGTCCGTCACCGTGCGGGCCAACTAGTTTTCTGGAATTTTGATTAAAGGAGCTCGCATGAGTGACCTGAACGTTAGCGTAGTGGTTGCAGTAAAAAATGAAGAGAAATACGTCCAGTCGGCGATGCTCAGTATTCTCAAACAGCGAGGTTTGATTTTTGAGCTGGTTGTGGTGGACGACGGCTCTGAGGATGAGACATACAACATTCTATGTTCGCTCGCCGCCGAGCATAAAAATATGCGGTTGTTAAAAAACCCGAAGGCGGGTAAGTGCTCTGCATTCAACTATGGTGTGTCTCACGCTACGGGGCGTTTTACCTGTATTTACGCAGGTGACGATCTCATGCCCGAGGGGAGCCTCGCCGCGCGCTTTGCTATGGTTTCAGGTTTCGGTGAGACCGATGCAGTTGTCGGTTTGTGCAAGTTGATTACGCTTTCTGAAAACAAGAAATTCGATGGACACCTCGTTCCTAAGCGTGCAGGCCAGGGGGGGTTGACTGGCGTATCTTATATGATGAGCCTGCAAGTGGTTTCCAAAATATTTCCAGTTCCCGAGATACTTCCGAATGAAGATACTTGGATGGAGTTGGCAGTAACTCATTTTGTAGAATGGAATATCGTCCATTCCGATATTGTGGGTTGTATGTGGCGTGTCCATAGTGGAAATAGCATTAACATGCTTGTGGACTTTCCTACTTATAATAAAAAGCTTACGCCGCGGATGGCTGCAATCGGTCTATTTTACGAGCGCCACTCTTCGGAATTATCAAGAAATTCCAGAGACGAACTTTATCAAAAGGTTAAGTGCGAGACGAGTCGCTCGCAGGGCGATATAGTTGGTATTTTGCTTTCAAAAACAAGTTTGATTAATAGGTTGAGAGCGCTGTCGGCGTGCAACAGCTTCTTTTATAATCTTCGAAAAAAATTGTACGGACTTCTCTCCGGCTGGTGAGAGTACAATTCGTGTCCGCTTGGGGTGATCTATGAGTTTGAAAGAATATAACATCTGCCGTACATGCATTATGGATACCAGCGATCCTAATATCGCTTTTTCGGAAGATGGTCAGTGCGAGTATTGCTTAAATTTTGCGCAAAGTATTCGGCCTAATTGGCACACCGATTCAATTGGTGAAGCTGAACTGATGAAAATCGCCGATAAAATTAAAAAAGAGGGCGAAGGCAAAGATTTTGACTGCATCATTGGCCTGAGTGGTGGGCTGGACAGTTCGTACCTGGCCTATGTTGCAAAAGAAAAAATGGGCTTGAGACCTCTGCTTTTTCACGTAGATGCGGGCTGGAATACGGATCAGGCTGTTGGTAACATAGAGAAACTTGTCGACGGCTTAGGTTTGGACCTCTATACCGAAGTGATCAATTGGGAAGAAATGAAAAGCCTGCAGGTTGCTTTTTTGAAGGCTCAGGTACCCGATCAAGACATTCCTCAGGACACCGCTTTTTTCTCCGGTTTATATAAATTTGCAAAGGCGCATAAGATAAAGTATGTGCTCACCGGTGGTAATTACTCTACCGAGTGTTGCCGTGAGCCTGAAGAGTGGGGCGCCTATCCGGGTATTGATAAGACACTTATCACTGATATACATACCAAGTTCGGATCGCGGAAGTTGAAGAGTTTCCCGATAGTCGACGTGCTGTCTTATAAGATTTATTATCGGTATGTATTGGGCATGCAAGTGGTTCGCCCACTCAATTTGCTTCCTTACATTAAAAGCGAGGCCGAGGAAACGCTTGAAAAATTGTTTGGCTGGAAGCGGTTCCAGCATAAGCATCATGAATCCAGGTTTACCCGTTTTTACGAGGATTATTGGATGCCTCGTAAATTTGGTTATGAAAAACGTAGAGCTCACTTTTCCAGCCTGATTATGACTGGTCAGCTCACGCGGGAAGCTGCGCTGGAGCGAATTTCCAAGCCAGAACTGGACGAGAAATTCCTGAAGTCCGAATTCGAGTACGTCGCTCATAAATTGGACTTGACTGTGCCAGAGCTTCAGAGCATTTTCGAGGGTTCCAACAAGACGTGCCTTGATTACAAAAACAAGCGCTTCTTGATCGGAATAGGCTCTCGAGTGCTCAGCGCGCTTGGTTTGGAAAGAAGACTCTTCAGATGATAACAATCATAGATTATGGCTTGGGCAATATTCAGGCGTTTGTCAATGTCTATCGACGCTTACACATCCCTGTATCTGTAGCAAAATGTGCTGCTGATCTCGACGGTGCTACCAAGCTGATCCTGCCGGGCGTTGGCGCATTTGACCATGCCATCGAACGTCTGGACGCTTCTGGCATTCGGCCAGCGCTGGACGAACTCGTTCAAAAGGCAAAGATCCCCGTGTTGGGGATCTGCGTCGGTATGCAGATTCTTGCCGATAGCAGTGACGAAGGCTCGCTGCCTGGCTTGGGTTGGGTTCCAGGCAGCGTGCGTTCGTTCAAGGCCATCCCTCAGCTTTCGGAGTTGCCCCTGCCTCACATGGGCTGGAATGACGTTGTACCTTCTGCGGATTCGGCGCTTTTCAAAGGGTTTGAACTGGAATCACGTTTCTACTTCCTTCACTCTTTCTTTTTTGATTGTTTGCAACCCCAACATATAGCCGCCACTTCCTCGTACGGGTTGGATTTCAGTTGTGCTGTCCGCGCTGATAATGTGTATGGCGTGCAGTTTCATCCCGAAAAGAGCCATCACTTCGGTGTTGGTCTACTGAAAAATTTCGCGGAACTATGAAATGTTAAGACCACGAATTATTCCATGTCTTTTGATTCAAGATGGCGGGCTGGTTAAAACAGTAAAATTTAAAGATCCAAAATATGTAGGTGATCCGATTAACGCTGTTAAGATATTCAATGAAAAAGAAGCAGATGAACTTATTGTCATTGATATCGATGCTACGGTTAATGGTGTTGAGCCTAATTATAAGCAAATAGCTAATCTGGCCGCAGAATGCCGGATGCCCCTTTGTTATGGAGGAGGAGTTCGGACTGCTGAACAGGCTAAAAAAATTATTGCGTTGGGCGTCGAAAAAGTCGCGATCAGTTCTGCAGCACTTGAGAATCCGACATTGATCACTCAAATTGCCGAGGAAATTGGCAGTCAAAGTGTCGTCGTCGTGCTCGACTACAAATCCCGCCTGCTCAGCAAAGCCAGTGATGTCTGGACACATAACGGCACTCGAAATACAAAGCGCAGTGTGTTGGATGTTGCATTGGAGGTCGAAAAACTTGGCGCGGGCGAGATCGTCATCAATTCGATTGAAAATGACGGTCGGATGAAGGGCTATGATATAGATCTCGCACTTAAGTTACGTCAGACCGTACACATTCCCATCACGATATTAGGCGGAGGTGGGTCGCTTGAAGACATGCGCAGCGTTGTCGCCGCATGTGGTGTTGTGGGTGTCGCAGCAGGTAGTTTCTTTGTGTTCAAAGGGAGTTATCGTGCGGTGCTGATCAACTACCCAAGTGCACAACAAAAAGACGAGTTAATTTATTCAGCTCTACGAACTAAGTAACATCGCCTGGTTCGCGGCAAGGTAGGTCATTATGTTTAGTGGAAAAAAACTTCTTATTTCCGGTGGCACAGGTTCTTTCGGTAACGCAGTTTTAAAGCGTTTTTTGGACACTGATATTTCTGAAATTCGTATTTTCAGTCGGGACGAAAAGAAACAGGATGACATGCGCAAACGCTACAGCAACCCAAAGCTGAAGTTCTATATCGGTGATGTGCGTGATTATCAGAGCGTTCTGAACGCGACCCGTGGCGTTGATTATATTTTTCACGCCGCAGCGCTTAAGCAGGTTCCTTCTTGTGAGTTTCACCCGATGGAAGCAGTGAAAACCAATGTTATTGGCACTGATAACGTCCTGGAGGCTGCGATACAGAATGAAGTTAAGCGAGTCGTTTGCTTAAGTACCGACAAAGCCGTTTACCCCATCAACGCGATGGGGATCTCTAAAGCCATGATGGAAAAGGTGATGGTCGCCAAATCCCGCAATGTGGATGAGACCAAAACTGTAATTTGTGGCACTCGGTACGGGAATGTCATGGCATCCCGTGGGTCAGTTATCCCGCTGTTTATCGAGCAGATTCGTGCCGGTAAATCCTTGTCAATTACTGACCCTAACATGACTCGTTTCATGATGACGTTGGCGGATGCTGTCGATCTGGTTCTGTATGCCTTTGAGCATGGTAACAACGGTGATCTCTTCGTTCAGAAGGCACCAGCAGCAACAGTGGAAACGCTCGCTCGCGCATTGACGTCGATGTTGGGACAACCCGAACATCCCATCCAGATCATTGGAACACGTCATGGCGAGAAGCTTTACGAGGCACTGTTGAGCCGCGAAGAAATGGCTTGCGCAGAAGACATGGGTGACTACTTCCGTGTACCCCCGGATCTGCGAGATTTGAACTACAGTAAATTTGTTGAGCAAGGTGAAGAAAAGATTTCCACGATGGAAGACTATAATTCTCATAACACTGAGCGTCTTGACGTCGAGGGCATGCAGAACTTACTGCTCAAACTGGATTTTATGCGTGCGATTCAGCGCGGCGAACACGCGACTCCCGAGGAGTAAGGCATGAAAGTATTGATCACCGGTGCCAACGGGTTCGTCGGTAAAAACCTTGTTGCTCATCTGAAAGAGCGAAAAGACGTCGAGGTACTGCGCTTCTGTCGTGAGGACAATATTGCCAGCCTGCATTCACTCGTATCAAAGGTGGATTTTATTTTCCACTTGGCCGGTGTCAATCGTCCTCAAAATGTTGAAGAGTTTAAAGTTGGTAATACCGATTTGACACAGGCTCTGTGTGCTGCTGTTGCAGCCACAGGTCGCAACATTCCTTTGCTTTATACATCTTCAATTCAAGCTGAGTTGAGCAACGCTTATGGATCTAGTAAGCGAGACGCCGAAGAAGCGCTACTGAATCTTTCAACAAGCGATGGCAGCCCCTTACATATATTTCGATTGCCCAATATTTTTGGGAAATGGGCACGACCTAATTACAATTCTGCCGTTGCGACCTTTTGCCACAATATTGCGCATGGGTTACCTATCAGCATAAATGATGCTGATGCCAGGATTTCCCTTGTTTATATCGATGACGTTATTAAAAGTTTTATCGCTGTTATGGATGGCGAGCAGTCTGGTGATCCGTTCGTTGTCGTTGAACCTCTTTATTCTACGACAGTAGGTGAACTTTCGGCGCAGCTGTATGAGTTTAAGGAAAGTCGTCAGTCGATGATCACGGGGCGTGTGGGGAAGGGTTTGGTTCGCGCACTGTACTCTACCTATCTCAGCTATCTACCCCCTGAAGATTTCACTTACGAAGTTCCAAAATATGGAGATGCCCGTGGCGTCTTCGTCGAGATGCTCAAAACGAAGGATTCTGGCCAGTTTTCTTATTTTACCGCCCATCCAGGTATTACCCGAGGCGGCCATTATCATCACACCAAAACAGAAAAATTCCTGGTTATCAAAGGCAAGGCTTGCTTCCGGTTCCGCCATATCGCATCTGGCGAGTTCTACGAACTGTTCACCGATGGGGACACACCGGAAATTGTTGAAACCGTACCTGGCTGGAGTCACGACATCACGAATGTTGGTGAGAATGAAATGATCGTGATGTTGTGGGCGAACGAAATTTTTAATCGTGAGCTTCCAGATACGTACACAATGCCTGTGGGTACCCAGGCCTGATCGAATTAGGAATGAGCATTGCAATGAAAAAGTTGAAAATTGTTACCGTCGTAGGCACTCGCCCTGAGATTATTCGTTTGTCACGAGTCATCGCGGCGCTGGATAAGTACTGTGAACACGTACTGGTCCACACCGGACAGAATTATGACTATGAGCTGAATGAAATATTTTTCCAGGATCTGGGAATTCGCAAACCGGATCATTTTCTCAACGCAGCGGGTAGCAGCGGTGCGGAAACGATCGGGAACGTGATCATCTCGGTGGATCGTGTGCTTGCGTCAGTTCAACCTGAAGCCCTTTTGGTGCTAGGTGATACCAATAGCTGCATGGCGGTTATTCCGGCAAAGCGACGCAAGATTCCAACGTTCCACATGGAAGCAGGTAATCGTTGTTTCGATATGCGGGTACCGGAAGAGATCAATCGGCGGATCGTAGATCATACCGCTGACATCAATCTTACCTACAGCACCATTGCACGCGATTACCTGCTCAAGGAAGGCCTGTCTCCCGATATGGTGATCAAGACAGGGAGCCCGATGTTCGAGGTCTTGAATCATTACCGCGATGGAATCGAGGCTTCTGATGTACTGCAGCGTTTGGGTCTCGAGTCCGGTAAATTTTTTGTAGTGAGTGCACACCGCGAAGAAAATATTGACTCTGATAAAAACTTTCTAAAATTGGTTGATGTCCTTAATACTGTTGCAACCACATTTGGTTATCCGGTCATTGTTTCAACTCACCCGCGTACCCAGAAACGTGTCGATGCAATGGGTATCGTATTTCATGAGAATGTTAAGCTCCTCAAGCCTTTGGGGTTCAAGGACTACAATAAACTTCAACTCGAGTCCAAAGCGGTGCTTTCCGATAGCGGGACCATCAATGAAGAGTCTTCGATTCTCAATTTCCCTGCGTTGAATATTCGCGAAGCCCACGAGCGTCCAGAGGGTATGGAAGAGGCCGCCGTGATGATGGTGGGACTTGAGGTTGAGCGGGTCTTGCAAGGGCTGATGATTCTGGAAACGCAGGCTTCCGGTGCAGAGCGTACGTTGCGCCTAGTAGCAGATTACAGCATGCCCAATGTTTCTGAAAAAGTGGCCAGAATCGTACACAGCTATACTGATTATGTTAACCGAGTCGTCTGGAAGCGTTACTAATTCGAGTTGTGATCATGCCTGAAAGTAAATTGAGGATCCTGGTGGTCACGCAATATTTTTGGCCAGAAAATATGCGTATCAACGATTTAGTCCGCGACTTTACCGAGAAAGGACACTCGGTTACTGTGTTGACTGGTTTACCTAATTACCCCGAAGGGAAGGTGTTTGAAGAATATAAAGCGTCGCCGGACCGCTTTAATGAATACTTTGGTGCCAAGGTGGTAAGAGTGCCGATGCTTGCGCGCGGTAAACGCAGTATTAATTTGGTTTTGAATTATTTCAGTTTCTTCACAAGTGCCTCTACGATTGGCGCTTACAAACTGCGTGGCGAAAAATTCGACGCGGTGTTTGTCTATGCCGTTTCGCCAATAATGGCTGCCATTCCTGCATTGGTGATGGGACGGTTAAAGAAAGCACCGGTGTTTGTATGGGTGCTCGATCTTTGGCCTGAGACACTAAGGGCGGTGGGAGTTCTCAAAAACCCGGTCTTACTGTCAATGGTCGGAAAAATGGTATCGTGGATTTACAATCGTACTGATTATTTACTTTTGCAGTCACATGGTTTCTTCGAGAATGTCAAAAAATACTGTACGAAGGACATAACCCCGCAAAGATTGGTGTATTTTCCAAGCTGGGCTGAAGATGATTTTTCATCCTCAGCAACTCACCACTCTACTTTGTTGGCACGTGACGACACCGTATTTACGGTCGTATTTGCGGGCAATCTCGGTGAAGCACAAGATCTGCCGGCTGTATTGGACGCTGCAGAACAATTGCGCGATAAAGTAGCCGTTCGCTGGGTCATTGTTGGCGATGGTCGAATGAGCGAATGGATGAGTCAACAAGTTCATTCCCGGGGCCTGAATAACGTATTGCTATTGGGGCGGCATCCTTTGGAAGAGATGCCAGGATTGTTTGCAAGCGCGGATGCCTTGCTCGTTTCCCTCAAAACCAATGATGTGTTTGAAAAGACCATTCCTGGAAAAGTACAAGCCTATCTAGCATCAGGCAGGCCCCTTTTGGGAATGATTAATGGAGAGGCAGCAAGAGTAATTGGTGATTCAGGCGCCGGTTTCACTTGCGCATCCGGCGATGCCAGCGGACTCGCAAACATTACCTTGGCGCTCGCGAAGACGGACGCAGTTGAATTGAAGGCGATGGGGCAATCTGGTCGTCAGTATTATCTGAGTAACTACTCGAAACCCCTTCTTCTGGCCCGGCTTGAAGATCTTTTCCGCAACGCCACCCTACGAAAGGCGACCCGCTGATGCCGCAGACCATTTTACTGACTGGCGCGACGGGTTTCGTCGGAGGAGCCATTCTCAATCGGTTACATCACGAGAACAAACACCCTGTCGTGGTTGCTGTTCGAGACGAGTCACGAGTGCCCATTCAGGGTGTTCCGAAGGTGTGTATCAAGTCCTTCGATGGTGGCACTCGTTGGGAAGAACACTTGACCGGGTCGGACGTAGTGATTCATTCCGCGGCTCGGGTGCATGTCATGAATGATGTAGAAACCGATCCGCTGGCGGCATTCCGCAAAGTAAACGTAGAAGGGACGTTGAATCTCGCCAGACAAGCTGCCGCTGCGGGTGTACGGCGATTCATCTTTATCAGTTCAATCAAGGTCAATGGGGAAGGGACGGTTCCTGGTACTGCTTATGCCGCAGATGATGTTCCTGCTCCCATGGACCCCTATGGTATTTCGAAGATGGAAGCCGAGCAGGGGCTTCGCGAACTGGCGGTAGAAACTGCGATGGAGGTCGTTATTATCCGACCGGTGCTGGTCTATGGGCCAGGCGTCAAAGCCAACTTCCTTAACATGATGCGCTGGTTGGATAAGGGGGTTCCGCTACCTTTTGGAGCAATCCATAACAGTCGAAGTCTGGTCGCGCTGGATAATCTGGTGGACCTGGTATTGACGTGCATCGTTCATCCTGCCGCTGCAAACCAGACCTTTCTGGTGAGTGATGGTGAGGATTTATCCACCACCACATTGCTGAGCAAGATGGCGAAAGCGCTCAACAAACCGGCTAGACTGATACCGGTACCTAGCTGGATACTTCAGAGTGGCGCCGCTCTGGTGGGTAAAAAGGGGCTGTCTCAGCGACTGTGCGGGTCGTTGCAAGTCGATATTACTAAAACTCGTAATCTTTTAGGATGGACGCCCCCACTAAGTGTTGATGAGGCGTTGGCGATTACTGCGATACATTTTCGGGAACATCAATAACAATGATTTACTTGTGGCTGGTACCGGTAGTTGCCGTTCTTTCTTTTGTGTTAACTGCTTCGCTGCGACGGTATGCATTGGCTCGAAGCATCATCGATATCCCTAATGCGCGAAGTTCCCATACGGTACCAACACCGCGCGGCGGAGGGGTGGCGATCGTGGTTACCTTTTTGGCGTCGCTTCCAGTTTTCGGTGTGTTTGAGCTGGTCCCTTGGCAGCAGTTGATCGCTTTAGGAGGTGCCGGGGCGCTGGTAGCCGTTATTGGTTTTATGGATGATCACGGTCACATCGCTGCCCGTTGGCGTCTGTTGGGTCATTTTGGCGCCGGCATATGGGCTCTGGCTTGGCTGGGTGGCTTTCCTCCCGTTACCTTGTTCGGTATCAGTCTTGAACTGCATTGGTTCGGACATGTTTTCGCTACGATTTATCTGGTCTGGCTGCTGAATTTGTACAACTTCATGGATGGAATCGATGGCATAGCGAGTGTTGAGGCATTGTGTGCTTGCCTTGGTGCTTGTTTGCTTTACGGGCTAAGTGGCGCCCCGACCCTAATCTGGGGGCCACTGATGCTAGCTGTGGCGGTAGCTGGTTTCCTGTATTGGAATTTCCCGCCTGCGCGGATATTTATGGGGGACGCCGGGAGCGGGTTTCTAGGCATTGCATTGGGGGTTCTGTCGCTCCAGGCTGCCTGGGTTTCCTCGGAGTTGTTTTGGGCCTGGGTGATTCTGTTAGGCGTATTCATAGTCGATGCAACGTTTACCTTGATACGTCGATTACTTCGCGGCGATAAGGTTTATGAGGCTCATCGCAGCCATGCCTATCAGTTCGCTTCCCGTCGATTTGGCAAGCATTTACCTGTAACGCTGGCTGTCGGCGCCATCAATCTGTTTTGGCTGCTGCCTGTTGCGTACTCGGTAACGCAGCTCGGGCTCGATGGTGCTTGGGGGGTAATCATCGCCTACGTTCCGCTCATTACTCTTGCTTTGAAATTCCATGCAGGCCAGCTCGAAGCCACTACGGCCACTTGATCCGACTAGGCGTCTGATTTAGAAGGTGCCGGCTGCGAGCGAATATGTACAATGATCGAGTGATGTCAGTTTAGGAGCGGTACAAGGTGTTTGAAGCGTTTATGGATCGATTGCGTGCGTTGTTGCTGGGGCTACCGCGCCGTCAGAAACGACTGATTCAGGTGCTGGCTGACGTTGTCCTGGTATGGATGGCGCTTTGGCTCGCGTTTGTCGTGCGCCTGGGCATTGATGAGATAATCAATCCCTTCAACATACACACCTGGCTTTTTGTAAGCGCTCCTCTGGTAGCGATTCCGCTGTTCGTTCGGTTTGGTATGTATCGCGCGGTGATGCGCTATTTTGGCAATGATGCACTTATTGCAATCATCAAGGCTGTGAGTCTCTCTTCATTGATCCTTGGTTTTATTGTCTATTGGTATAGCAATCATCAGAACGTCGTGCCGCGCTCGATCATCTTCAACTACTGGTGGTTGAGTCTGGTGATGATCGGCGGGTTGCGCCTGGCGATGCGGCAGTATTTCCTCGGCGACTGGTTTTCGGCCGCTCAGCACGTACCTTTCACTAATCGTGACGATGGTCTGCCCAGAGTTGCAGTCTACGGTGCGGGGGCTGCAGGTAACCAGCTTGTAGTTGCGCTAAGGATGGGCCGTGTCATGCGCCCGGTCGCCTTTATCGATGATGATGACAGCATTTCGAATCGGGTCATCTCAGGCTTGCAAGTTTACAAGCCCCGGCACATCGAGCAGATGATCCACGCTACAGGTGCTCAAGAAATACTGCTTGCCATTCCTTCTTCTTCCCGTGGTCGGCGTCGCGAGATTCTTGGTTTCCTTGAAGGTTATCCATTGCACGTGCGCAGCGTGCCAGGGTTTATGGATCTGGCGAGTGGCAGGGTGAAAGTGGATGATATTCAAGAAGTCGACATCGCCGATTTGTTAGGCCGTGATGCTGTGCCTGCGCAGGGAGATTTGCTTGAGCACTGCATTGAGAATAAAGCCGTCCTGGTAACCGGCGCAGGCGGTTCCATTGGTTCAGAGTTGTGCAGGCAGATTCTTGCACAGTCGCCCACCACGCTTATTTTGTTCGACCACAGTGAATTCAATCTTTATTGTATTTTGGCAGAGCTCGAGCAGCGTATAAGCCGTGAATCGTTATCGGTAAGGCTATTGCCGATCTTGGGCTCCGTGCGTAATCAGGCCAAGTTGCTGGATGTCATGAAGACCTGGCGCATCGACACGGTGTATCACGCAGCGGCCTATAAGCATGTGCCTATGGTCGAACACAATATCGCTGAAGGCGTGTTGAATAATGTGATGGGCACGCTCAACACTGCGCAAGCCGCTTTGCAGGCAGGCGTAGCGAACTTTGTGTTGATATCTACTGATAAAGCGGTGCGCCCTACGAATGTCATGGGCAGTACCAAGCGTCTCGCCGAGCTAACGCTACAGGCGTTAAGTCGCGAAATTGCTCCAGTTTTGTTCGGAGACAAATCCAAGGTTTCGCGGGTCAATAAAACTCGTTTCACGATGGTTCGATTTGGGAATGTCCTGGGATCGTCCGGTTCGGTCATTCCACTTTTTCACAAACAAATCAAGTCCGGTGGACCTTTAACGGTTACCCATCCGAAGATTACGCGTTATTTCATGACGATCCCTGAAGCTGCGCAGTTGGTGATTCAGGCTGGGTCGATGGGGCAAGGTGGTGACGTATTCGTCCTGGATATGGGAGAACCAGTTAAAATCGTCGAGCTCGCAGAAAAGATGATTCACCTCTCGGGCTTGAGTGTTCGTTCGGAGAAGAATCCGAATGGTGATATCGCTATCGAGTTTACGGGACTACGCCCAGGCGAAAAGCTCTACGAGGAATTATTGATTGGCGATAACGTAGAAGCGACCAAGCATCCCATGATCATGACTGCAAACGAAGATCACTTGTCTTGGGATGTGCTGAAGGCGAAGCTTACTGATTTGCTGGCTGCGGTTGAACAAGACGATTACTCCAAAGTGCGGCAACTGTTGCGCGATACTGTTAGCGGTTATGCGCCTGATGGAGACATCGTGGACTGGATATATCAACAGCGCAGGCTTGAGCCCTAAGCCGACATTGAATAAGTTATACTGGCAGGTAAGACGTCTGCTTTAAAAGAACGGGCGTTTTCGTTCTATGGCAAGCTTGTACAATAATTTATGGAGTTGGGGCTGAGTCTTGCATAGTTATTTGTATGGGGTTTCTTGTGCGCGATGATTATTGAGCATGGTCAATAATCTTATCTAAAAAATAAAAAGTTTTTCAAATTCCGAAGTGAATAAAAAGGTCGAACAATCAATGAGTATTCAGCACGGTGATCCACAGCTGATTGATCAAAATGCATTAGTGCGTGCGCCTACCTATATTTATTTTTTTTCTATTGTTTTTTCTGTTCTCGGGGCTGTTGCAATTCTCGGATTGTTAATGGTTATGAGCCGTTACGGCCTAGACTTCACTGATGAAGGGTTTTATCTCGCTTGGGGAAGCAAGCCCGGCTTGTACGACTGGTCACTGTCGCAATTTGGATTTATCTATCATCCTTTATATTTGCTTTTTGGTGGGGATATTGCCCTGATACGAAAAGTAAACGTATTAATGGTTTTTGGATTGAGTTGGATGTTGGTCTTTACCCTATTAAAAGGGGTTTTTGATGAGGATCTTAAAGGGAAAATCCAACATCTTGCTTTTGCTTTCGGTTTTGCAAGCGGAAGTTTGGTTTTTTTCAGTGCGTGGCTCCCCACGCCAAGTTATAACAGCCTAAACTTGCAGGCACTTTTAATCGCAGCAACTGGGTTGGCTGCAGCGCAATCCAAAATCAGTAAGGAAAGTATTCTTGGTTGGGCTCTAATCGCAATCGGGGGATGGTTGGCGTTCATGGCAAAGCCAAGCAGCGCTGCTGTTCTTGGGGGGGGCGCCTTTTTATATATTTTGCTTGCGAGAAAATTCAATTTTAGATTGGCGGTATTCTGTGGCGCACTAACATTATTGCTGTTGGTTTTTAGCGCCTTTCTCATTGATGGCTCTGTGCAGGATTTCATTCGTCGACTTCAGGTTGCGATGAAGTTTTCGGATTATCTTGGGGGCGGCTATTCCGTTAGCAATCTCATCAGGGTTGACGATTTTGTATTAAATCAACAGGACATAACGTTGTTTTTTTCGGCGCTGCTGATTTCGTTAGTGGCTGCGCTGCTGATGGATTCTGGCCGCAGAGCGTTAAATATTCTCGGGGTTGTCTGTGCTGGCATCGTTGTTCTTCTGATTTTGCTTTTGGTGAGTTTTAGAATTTTAGCGACGTTGGACAATGGCGGGTTTCATAATTTATTGATGCTCTCTATCCCTGCTTCGATGATTCTGTTCTCCATCGGGTTGTACAGACATCGATTTTTTTTGCATGTCCCAATTTCGCGATGGTCAATCGGAGTCATGTTTACGATTTTTCCTCATGTATACGCGTTCGGCACTAATAATAATTATTGGCAAGTAGGTGGTTTGGCTGGTTTTTTTTGGTTACTTGGAGGGTTGGTATTGGTTGCGCCTGTAATCAGTAAAGCCAAAGCAGGTTACGCTCTTCTTCCTTTCCTGTTGGCTACTCAACTGATTGTGGTGTTGTTATTACTAACAGGTATGGAGTCGCCTTATCGACAGCCAGAGCCTTTAAGGCTGAATACTCATACGGTAGAAATAGGACAAGGTGGATCAGGTCTTGTTTTGTCCCAAGGCTATGCGACTTATTTGACAGCCGCCATGACTGCCTCCCGGAAGGTTGGATTTCAACCCGGCACACCGGTCATCGACCTGACTGGGCAATCCCCAAGCGTTCTTTTCGCGATAGGCGCAACTAATATCGGTCAGGCTTGGATGATCGGCGGTTATCCAGGTAGCTTTAAAATGGCAAGTGAAGCATTGAAGAGGGTCCCCTGTGACCAACTAGCTGCAGCTTGGCTTCTGACTGAACCAGAAGGCCCAAGGAGTCTTTCCGTTAGTCTGGTGTCCAGCTTCGGGGCCGAACTCTCGGATTATGAGGTGGTGGCTTCTTGGAATACAGCCAAAGGTGCGGGAGGGTACGAACAGCGTCCGGCGCAACAGCTGTTAAAACCTGTTAGAAACTCAAACACGTCGATCAAGGCGTGTAGTGACAGCAGGAATTGATACTCAACGCGTCGGCACTAGCCTCATCAACTGAGGTCGTTTTGCAGAAGGCTTTTGTTTGGCGATCTTCGACCTCCATAGAGCCGTGCACTCTGGCTAACGCTTGCCGACTGGCGACGGTTTGAATCGTCAGCGCCGAACAGGTCACTGCGCCCGCGTTTTGCTGCTACGCGCTGACGTTCAGAAGCATGATTATTAGTAAGCGATCCATGAAGTACATCTACCGCCAGGAGCGCTCCGTGTTTACCGTGGCATCTCTGGCGAGCAGTTCCACGGCAACAACGCTTCGTAGTCGGCGACCGACTGAGCATGCGGCAGTCTTTCCAGTACGTGGCGCAGCCACGTATAGGGCTCCTGGCCGTTGACCTTGGCGGTCTCGACCAAGCTGTAGATCTGCGCACTGGCGGTGGCGCCTTTGGGCGTATCGCTAAACAGCCAAGCCTTGCGACCGATCACAAACGGCTTTATTGCGCGCTCTGCCGGGTTGTTGTCAATCGGTAAAAAGCCAGCCTCCACGTAGCGCTCCAGCCGGCTCCAGTTGCTGGCCAGATAATTAACGGCCTTGCCCAAAACACTTTGTGGCGTCACCTGCGGCTGCGTTTTATCCAACCAGCTTTTCAACTGGGCCAGGATCGGCAGGCTCTTTTCCTGAAGATTAATAAAACGCTGTTCATCGCTGACATCCTTGAGTTCGCGCTCAATGCCGTACAGCTTGTTGATCATCGTCAGCGCGATATCGGCACGTCCCGTCTTGCCCTTGGGCTGCACTTTTTGCGCATCGACGAACTTGCGCCGGGCATGGGCCATGCACGCCAGACGTTCCACACCCGGTTGCAACGCCAACGCGTTATATCCCGCGTAATCGTCGGTCATGACATGGCCGCGATAACCTTCCAGCAGGCGCAACGGCACGTCCTGCGCACGGCTGGAGGTGTAGTCGAACAGCACGACTTTTCGATCGGGTGGCCCGCTGGCCTGCACCCACATCCAGGATTGGCTGGTCGGGTCTCGATCCGGTTCTTTCAGTACCTGAACGCGGGTTTCATCGCAGTGGATGACGGGGCTTTCCAGCAACCGGTCGCGCATCAAATTCAGCAACGGTTGTAAGTGCTCGACGCACTGGATAATCCAGCGGGCGAGGGTCTGACGCGGGATCTCTACACCGTGTCGGCTCAGCACCGTTTCAAAACGATGCAGCGGCAAGCCATCGACATACTTGGTGGTCAACAGCATGGCCAGCACGCTCGGACTGGCCATGCTCATTGGTTCGCTTTCGGGTTCGTTGAATAAGGCCAGTTGCGGCGTGTTGGGCTCGACTGTTTGCTCGGATCTACGACCGAACAAACGGTCGCGTAACAACTTGATCTGTTCTTTCAGGTCAACAATATGCGTTTCGTAAGCCTGACCCACTTCCTGCTGGCGAGCGAGCGCGTCGAACGCATCAAGCAGCATTTGCTTGAGAAGTTCTGGGTCATCAGGAAGGTGTTCGGGCATCGAAATCATGCTCCGGATTATACCCGTCAGGCGACGAATCTTGGAGTCAAAACCTGATGAGGGCGATTGCGCCACAGGTCAAAACCGTCGAGCAACCAGTTCAATTCCTGAACAGTTAATACGATGGCTTCATCGGTAGCGTCGGGGGATGTTTTGAAGCGTTCGGATTCCAGGCGCTTGAGCCAAAGGCAGAAGCCGTTGCGCTCCCAGTAGAGGATTTTCACCCGGTTACGGTGGCGATTCAGAAAGACGAAAAGTACAGGGTCGAACACCGCGACTTTGATATCCAGCTCGACCAGAGCGGCCAGGCCGTCGATGGATTTTCGGAAGTCCACGGCCTTGGGGTAGAGGTACACCTTTTCGACTTTGGCGTCGGGTCGCATCATGAGCTGCTGGCTCCTGAAAAGAATCGGGAGCACAGCATTGCGGATCAACAGTTGGCTTTGAATGTGGTGTTCATGGATCGGATACGCTATAACGCCTTGGGCGCGCAGCCGGGTGTCGAGCGTCTGGGTTGCTGGGCACATGCGCGACGCAAGTTCGTCGATGCGCAAAAAGTGCAACCCAAAGGCAAGACGGGGCGTGCCGATATCGCGCTGACCATGATTAACAAGCTGTATGGCATCGAACGCGAACTCAAAGAGGTCACGGATGATCAACGCTTTGCCGGACGACAGGAGAAGAGCTTACCGGTGCTCGCCCAACTGAAAAGCTGGCTGGAGAAAACGCATCCCCAGGTGACGACGCAAAGTGCCCTGGGCAAGGCCGTCGGTTATCTGGCCAGCAACTGGAGCAAGCTTGAGCGTTACACTGAGGCCGGTTTCCTGCCTATCGATAACAACCAGGCCGAGCGAGCGATCAAACCGTTTGTGATCGGTCGCAAGGCATGGCTGTTCAGCGACACGCCCAAGGGCGCCACCGCCAGTGAGCAGATCTACAGCTTGGTGGAAACCGCGAAGGCTAATGGCCAACGCAGCCAGCGTAACCGACTCCAGTGGTCACGCTACGGACGCCTTGCCGATCTCTACATACCTAGACCCAGAAATGCACATCCTTACCCTGAGGATCGCTTCGCGTCACATACCCGAGGCAGGAGCCGTATGCGGTAGTTCCGCACGTGCGGATCTGTGCGGGGGGCGGCAGGTAACTGCCGTCCCTACCGCGACCAACGGTTCAGCATAAGAGCATCTCAACCACTCTGAGTTGTTGTTCTTCCGTAATACCGACCCAAAGTGGCAAGCGAACCAGGCGCTCGGATTGGTAATTGGTGACTTCTAAATCACCATGAGTGCGACCATAACGCTGCCCAGCAGGAGAGGAATGCAGGGGGACATAGTGAAAGACCGAACTAATCTCCTGGTTCTTAAATTTGTCGAGAACTACTTGTCGGTTAATGTCAGGTGCTAGCAGTACGTAATACATATGAGCGTTGTGTTGGCATTCTTCAGGGATTATGGGACGGCGGAGTATGCCCTGAGACTCTAGTGGCTCCAACAGTTTATGATATCGGTCCCAACTAGCCAGGCGCGCTTGAGTGATTCGATCTGCCTCTTCCAGTTGCGCCCAGAGAAAAGCGGCTATCAGTTCCCCGGGAAGAAAAGAAGAGCCAACTTCTTGCCAGGTGTATTTATCAACTTCACCTCTAAAGAATCGGGTGCGGTCGGTACCCTTTTCCCGGATGATTTCTGCGCGCAGGGCCATTTCTGGATCGTTGACCAAAAGGGCGCCACCTTCACCGGAAATGACGTTTTTTGTTTCATGGAAGCTGTAGGCGCCAAAGTCTCCGATGCTCCCCAGTGCCCGTCCTTTGTAGGTGGCCATAACCCCTTGCGCAGCATCTTCCACAACTTTGAGGTTGTGGCGCCTGGCGAGGGCCATGATGCTATCCATTTCGCAGGCGACACCCGCATAGTGGACAGGCGCAATCGCCTTGGTTCGATTGGTGATTGCGGACTCGATGAGTTCTTCATTGAGATTTAACGTGTCTTCGCGGATATCCACAAAAACCGGAACGCCCCCTCTCAATACAAAAGCATTGGCCGTGGAAACAAAGGTGTATGAGGGCATGATGATTTCATCGCCCGGCTCAATGTCGAGCAGCAGCGCAGACATTTCCAAGGCCGCCGTGCATGAGTGTGTAAGCAAAGCCTTGCTACAACCGGTGCGCTGCTCCAACCAGTTATGGCAATGCTTCGTAAATGGTCCGTCCCCCGCTAAACGGCCATTGAAATGAGACTCAGCAATGTAATAAAGCTCCTTTCCTGTCATATGTGGCCAGTTAAAAGGAATATTGTTTTTGCTCATCATCATTCCGCTCCAATCTCAAAGACTGCACAGGGTGTGTATTCCAACCTAGCAGGCTTGTAAAAATAAAAGTCTAATAGAAACAAACACGTCAAAAGCGACAACTAATTTCCACAACGAATCTGTGCAACCTGGACAGACCCATAAGTTTTTCGCCCAAGCTCCATCAGTGACGAAGAGAAATGCTCACGACAGTACCCTTCAAGTAGCAGCATTTTCGCACCAACAATTTTTATACCATTAGTGGTGGTAATCAGTTTGTCAAATCCACGTGCTTGCTGCTGCTCCATCGACGCAAGAGAAAAAGGTGCAAGAGTGAATACCCCCAGCACGTAGATCTTGAAATCCATTGAAACGAGTTCTTTACCTCCTAACACCGGGTATAGCGACTCATAGGGGAATTCCGATCCCCACACAACCAGTGGATCCGTTGGAAATGCTGCGAGTTCAGCGAGCTGTTTTTTTGAACCTGATGTGGCATTGCTTGAATCGGCGGCAACGAAATATGAATTAACTATAGCGCCTGCAAACAATATAATACCTACAAAAAATTGCCGCCATCCATGCAGACGACTAAACAATAGTGGGCTTAGAACAAGCAAGCAGAGAATAGGAACGTAAACTCTCAGTATCGCCGGCCGTCCAAGTAAGCCGAGCAAGGAAATGGCCGAAACAAATAAAACCCAGCTGAGAATTAATCTACGGCTTGGGCAAAAGGCGGCAAGAATTAAAGCGGTAAGCGTCAGAGCTGCCAGTTTTGGATGCCATAAAGCCTCAATACCTGCCAATATATTAGAAGCGACAATAGATTCATCCGGAAAAAAACCTATTTGAGAAAGCATTGATGCTAGCACTTTGGTATTGGCGATGTTTGGGTCTGCAAAAAACCAATTACTCACTAAGTCGACGTCATTAGCACTATAATTATTTTGCTCCAGAACATCGGTTCGCAACTTTAGAGTGGGGCCTGCTCTGAAATCGGTGAACTTTGCTCTTACTGGGTTGAAATCATTGAAAGCTTTCCATGATTCGTTTTGATACGCCTGTCGATCTATGATCGAAAAACTGGCCAAGGCAAAAAAAAGTATTAGGATCGTACTTCTGCAAACTCGGTCTTCATACATTTTCCTCAATGGAAGTAACGGGAGAGCAACTAAAATCACTAGTATGAACTCCTGACTTCTAATTAAGTATGCACAAGACGAGAAAACAAAAGCAGCAACGCATGCTGAGATGCTTCGATTGTTGCCGAAAGAATACCAGCACAGCACCGCAGCAACACTAAGTAAGCCAGAGTTCACTGTAAACTGGGGAAAAAGCAACGGCCGAAACATTACGAGTATAAGAACCGCCGCTATGCATAGCACTCCTGCTCCCGCGCGGGACAAAAAATAAAGAAACGCCGTTCCTGTTAATGCCAGTACACCTACTGTTGCCACGGAATAACCGAGCACACCATTGATCGATGGAATTAAGCGAACAATCCCTCCCCATAAAACATTGGAAAAAATGATATTGGGAGAGCCTGTTGTTACCAGTCCGTATCCATGAGCAACCATTGACATGGCAATATCATCATTGGTTTCCCATATCGGTGGGTAAATACTATAGATGCAGGCGATGATTGCCAAAAAAAACAGAAACGCAAGCCAAAATTTTTTTTGCACTAAAGAGAAAAAATTACTTATCGTTTTGTTCTTATCCACGTGCAGCCACCACAGTTCCTATCACTATAAAGGAGATCCCTAATACTTTTTGTAAAGTCATCGGCTCACTCAAGATCCATGTCCCTAAAATCAGAACTACGACAAAATTTATACTCATGAAAGGATATGCGTGGCTCAAGTCGAATTTCGACATCGCGGCCATCCACGTAATTGAGGCCAAAAATGCGGCTAAGAAGCCGGAAAATATGCCGGGATCCATAAATAAATGAGCAATGAACTTAAACTTTCCAAAGAGGTCTTCAGGCAAAACACCGAAGCGTGAAATTCTCCATTTCAACATAAGCTGGCCGTATACAGTAAATGCAATGGTTGCAAATATATATATATAATCGAACAGGCGAGCCATCAACTTCTCTCCAGCACAGCCAGGCCAAACCCGGATTTACCATAGCCGTTGCCATTATAAAGCATGTATCTCTTTCCTTTGTGGTCAAACACAAACGGGTATTCGATCATTTCCGAATCCCAACCCTCCGGGGAAACATCAATAGCTGCTTCATCCAGCGCCAGTCGCCATTGCTTACCTTCGTCAGTGGTCGCGTAGCCGATTCGATACGTGTCCCCGGTTCCACTTCGATAAGAAAACCACATTTCCAGTCCACCCAGATGGTTCTTTGCAACGGTGGGGCGTGAAAATGCTTGAGCGATACCCACTTCGAAGGGGATTGCCAGGCCATCACGATGCCAATTATCTCCATCAAAGGAATGTGCCGAGTTGATAACGTGGATCATTTCTCCATTGCCAGAATCCCAGGTCCGGGTCGATCCATACCACATGTCATAACCGCCGCGGCCATCTTCAAGTACCCATGGGTAGGAAAGGCTTATAGGGTCGATTTCGTCAGCGCTCATGAACGGAGTGTCGCAATCGAGCATCAGTGTGGTATCTGCATTGACAATTAGCCTGCCGACATCACCACGCCAATGCTGATTACCGGGCGATTGCCACCCCATGAAAAGCATGTACTGCACGCCGTCGACGGTGTAGCAATTGCCAATACTCACGCCATCGGCATAGAAACTGCCTTTGGGTCCGTGTTCCAAGAAAGGTAAGCCGTGTTCCTTGATGACTTTCCGCTGTTCGATATCGATGTCTACTGCACCGACAGAAGAGCGGTTGTCGCAATCCCTGCCGCTAAAAAATACTCGAAAGACATCATTGTGCAGATGTACCGGCAACGGGTTGGCAGCGTGAGATGACAGCTTGGGATGTCGCTTCTCACCCTCAACAACAAACAGTCGACCAAGTTTTTGCCACGTCGACTTCATAGTTTTCTCAGCTTGCTGCTGGGTACTTTCGAACGTTCAGTTGCCGTGCCAATAAATACGCCTTCCTGCTCAGCGTTTGCCAACAGTAATGTGCCTGCGCCAATGACACACTTGTCTTCCACTTTTATATGATCGCGCAGCGTCGCATTAACCCCGATAAAACACTGTTCGCCGATGTGAACGCCTCCGGAGATCACCACGTGGGATGCGATAAAAGTATGGTCCTGAATCGTAGAGTGATGGCCAATATGGTTACCGCTCCACAAGGTGATGTTATTGCCAATGGTCACAAAGGGCTGAATGGTGTTGTCTTCAAGGATAAAACAGTTGTCGCCAATACGGCCTTCGTTAAGCACGGTGGCATGACTGCTGATGTAATTGGCAAGAGTGTAGCCGAGTGTTTTTGCGGCAAGATACTTTTCTTTGCGCACGGCATTGAGCTTTGAATAGCTCAGGGCGATAAACATGTCGTGGCTTTCGGTTGCGAAATGGTCGGTGATATTTTCGAACGCAACGACGGGCAGCCCACAAAAGGTGGTGTCTTCGATATAACTACCGTCTACAGTGAAGGCCACGATTTCGTAAGCGGAGTCTGTATTGAAGTAGAAGTAGGCCAGCTGTGCAATATCGCCAGAGCCGAATATCACTAATTTTTTTTTCATCACATCTTCCTTACAAGAATGGTGAACTCATAAAGGCCGTAATCGTGAAGAAGGGCAACTTGTCGGGAGTAACGTCGCTTACATAAATCAAATAACAAGCAAGGGTCCGCGTAGTACAGATCATCCCGTTTCTTATCTTCGTCAGAGTAGGAAGTCAGGCAGTTGAAGGCAAATCCCAGGCGGCTTGTTCGGTCCAAAACGTCAAGGGTGTTTTCAAGGTAGGTCTGCCATTCGGCGTTCGAACGACCCAGGCGAACGTTGAAGATGCCGCTAGCAATGCTGTAGTCCCTCACAGAGTCGGGTTCGGAGGCAGAAATGAATCGAGTTTCAGGTACTCCCATGTAGCGCTGCTTCGCGACCTGGATCATTTCGTTTGAAACATCTATGCCAAGATAGGAAAACGACAGGTTCCTATTTTTCAGGTAATCAACCAGCGCGCCGTAACCACAGCCAAGGTCACTGATAGAGAACGGTTGCGGGTCGTTGATGACCTTGCACAGTTGTTCGAAGCGCAGGGCCTGGCCTTGCTCACCATTCCAGTCCACCCCATTAGGCGTTTCACCATGCAGCGCGAGCTTTTTCGAGTAATAGCTCGCTACTTCGTCAAGCAGTTCAGTCTTGTCGTTGTGCATAAATTTGTCTCACAATGGTGTAAGGGCGTTGTTTTGACTCGGAAAATATCTTCGAAAGATAAATGCCCACTACCCCGATAAACGAAATGACCATGCCGCCAAGAAGCCAGATGGAGGCCATGACTGATGTCCAGCCGCTCATCGGCTTCGCGAGGAAAAGCCAGTGCATTGTCAAGTAAGCAATGTAAAGCACGGCGAAAAATGAAATCGAAACACCGATGTAGAAAATACCGACCAAAGGAGCATTGCTGAACGAGGTCACTGAGTTAACCAGTACAGACATTTTTTTTCTGAAGGTGTAAGTCGTTTGACTAGTATTGCTCTTTTTGACTGTTTGAGGTTGCTGATCAAAGCCGGTGATATGCCAAAGCCCGGCCATAAATACTTCCCGCTCTTCATGCCGTAGTAAGGCGTCGACGTAACGACGTGTCATCAGTCTGGCGGTGACGATGTTTTCCGGTAGTGCCAGCCCCGTCAGAGCTTGAAAGAAACGATAGAACCAGCGGCCGCTCCAGCGTTCAAACCAACCTCCTTTGCGTTGCTCCTGCACGCCATAGACGACATCACAGGCTTTTTGCTGGAGCTGTTCGGCAAAACTGAGCAAGTACTCCGGTTCCTCTTCAAGATCACTGTCTATCAGGAATACTTTTTCTCCTTTGGAGTGTGAGAGGCCGGTCATCATGGCCTTGTGATGACCGAAGTTCCGTGAGAGGTCGACCAATACAACGTGGTGATCTCGCTCGGTGAGTGAGATGGCGATATCAAGGCTGTTGTCAGGTGATCCGTCGTTCACGAGGACGATTTCGTAATCGTCCCCTGCAAGCTTCATTGCGGCAGCGCTCGCGCGCGAATGAAAGTCTTCTATATAAGATGCCGACTGATAAAGAGTCGCTACTATGGAGAGTTTCATTGACTAACATGCCTCATTTGTCGATGGGCATCTTTTCCGCAGTTGAAGAGCAGGTCAAGGATCGTGACACCATGGGTGAACTCGCCCCATAGTTGCGGATACTCCGGATAGCCTGCGTAGTCAAACCAGTTCAGTTTGATGTTCATCGTTTCGAATACCTGTTCATCGATGTAATCCCTGGCAGCTGGGCCTGAGATGTACTCGGTACCTCCCGCCTGTGCGCAGAGGTCGGCAAGGCGCTCCGTTTTACCGTCGACCAGTACATAGTCCCATGAATGACTGATGATGGTCGTTATTTTCAGATAATCGCAAACAGCTTGAATAAATCGCTGATTAAGCTCTGAAATATGGGTGTACGAATCGTTCAGATAGAGGGGTTCAAGCCATTTTGCGATTTCATGAAAGTGCGGGGCGCGACTATAATTTTGAACCAGTGCTTTCCAGTGTGTAGCGGCCCATTCGGTACCATCGATTTCAGTTTCCCTGACTTTCTGGTGGTACTTGCCTTTCACCAGGACGGGCACAGTCAACCATTGCACACCTTGTGGCGTTTTGATCTGGTTACGGTTTCGCCAGTCACGACGTGTATATTGCATGTCGTCATAGAGAATGAACTCATCCACTGATGCGATCATGTCAAAATACCCTTTCCAAGGGATGTAGTTGGATTGAAGTATCGCGACTTTTTTCAAAGTACCTTTCCCTTGTGGCGGTAAATCTTCATTGAATAATTCAAATTAGAAGTAATAATTAGTCTTTTTAATCTGTGGAATAGAAGGAGTAGACAGGCTCACGGAAATACTACTTCACCTTTTCTAAGCAGTGGCATATTAATCTGCGAGGGGGGAGGCGTCACTCTTTTCGTGGAGAATTTTTACCCGGCCATAGATGTCGAAAGGATTTGGTGAGCAGCGTTTCCCCCACCCTCTGCGCCCTGCGCACCGTCGATAAGTCCCTCCACCATTCAAAATTTTGAACTAGAGCAGTTAGGGCTAAATCAGGGAAGGTCTGAAATAGTCGCCGACGTTTTGCCGTCCGTCATTGGGCGCTCAAAAAAACGGTCGCCTTCAAAAAATCAGGCTTTCAGACTGTGTGAAAACCTGACAATCTGCGCAGCGCTCAAAGGCTTACATCCAAGGAGAGTCCCGCAGCCAGACCAGTCTGTTCCCGGTCTCGCTGGAGGAACTGATCCCCGAGGATCATCTCGTTCGCGTCATCGACCTGTATGCCGCCAAGCTGGATCTCGTGCAACTGGGCTTTGATAAAGCGCTGCCCAAAAGCACCGGTCGCCCCCTCTTATGATCCTGCCGATCAGCTAAAACTCTACCTCTACGGCTATTTTCAGCGGATTCGCTCATCTCGGCGGCTCGAAGCCGAGTGCCAGCGGAACATTGAAGTGATGTGGCTGATCAACCGACTCAAACCCGACTTCAAGACCATCGCCGACTTTCACAAAAACAACAAACTCGCCTTTGTGGCGACGTACCGTTCTTTCGTCCGGTTTTGCCGCACAGCCGGTCTGATCGCCGGTGAGCTGGTGGCCATCGACGGCAGCAAGTTTTAGGCGGTGGCGTCCTCGCGGCGCCATATGAACCTCAAGTAACTCAAACGTCATAATTTTCAATTATTGGTGGCTTAGCCTCGTCATCATCATCATCGGCGGCCTGCGCCTATGCATGCGTCAATACTTCATGGGCGACTGGTTCAATGCCTCCCAACACGTACCGTTCACCAATCGCGATGATGGCCTCACCAAAGTTGCCATTTATGGTGCTGGCGTAGCGGGCAATCAACTTGTCGCAGCACTGCGTATGGGGCGGGTTATGCGTCCTGTGGCATTTATCGACGATGATTCGAGCATCGCTGATCGCGCTATTTCGGGCCTCCAGGTCTATAAACCCAAACACATCCAACAGATGATCGACGTAACCGGCGCGCAGGAAATCCTCCTGGCTCTGCCGTCATCTACCCGCGCACGACGTCGGGAAATTCTTACTATCCTGGAGCGTTTTCCGCTTCACATCCGAAGCGTTCCAAACTTCTCCGATCTGGCCAGCGGCCGGGTAAAGGTCGAAGACATCCAGGAAGTGGATATCGCGGACCTGTTGGGGCGCGATTCGGTACCAGCGCAACCAGACCTGCTTGAACGTTGTATCAAAGGCAAGACAGTCATGGTCACGGGGGCTGGCGGATCTATCGGCGCGGAGCTTTGCCGGCAGATCTTCTCGCTTGGCCCGACGACGCTTCTGTTGTTCGAGCACAGCGAATTCAATCTATACAGCATTCTCTCGGAACTGGAGCAGCGCGCTTGTCGGGGGTCTATTCCGGTCAGATTGTTGCCAATTCTTGGTTCCATCCGGCACCAGGACAAACTTCTGGATGTGATGAAAACCTGGAGCGTGGACACCGTCTACCACGCTGCCGCGTATAAGCACGTCCCAATGGTCGAGCACAACATTGCCGAAGGCGTGCTTAACAACGTCATCGGCACGCTCAATACCGCGCAGGCTGCGTTGCGGTCCGGTGTTTCCAATTTTGTGCTGATCTCCACTGACAAGGCTGTGCGCCCCACGAATGTGATGGGGAGTACCAAGCGTCTCGCCGAAATGACGCTTCAGGCGTTGAGTCGTGAGATTGCTCCAGTGATGTTCGGCGACAAGTCCAATGTCTCCCGGGTCAACAAGACTCGTTTCACCATGGTGCGCTTTGGCAATGTGCTGGGTTCCTCCAGCTCAGTGATCCCGCTGTTCCACAGCGAAGATCAAATCCGGTGGGCCGTTGACGGTCACTCACCCGAAAATCACTCGCTATTTCATGACCATCCCCGAAGCCGCGCAACTGGTGATCCAGGCGGGTTCCATGGGGCAGGGCGGTGATGTGTTTGTTCTGGAAATGGGCGAGCCGGTGAAGATTGTCGAGCTGGCGGAGAAGATGATTCACCTGTCCGGTTTGAGCGTTCGTTCGGACAAAAATTTGCAAGGCGACATCTCCATCGAGTTCACTGGGCTGCCTCCCGGTGAGAAGCTTTACGAGGAGTTGGTGATCGGCGACAACGTGGCAGCGACCCAACATCCGATGATCATGACTGCCAACGAAGATCATTTGCCCTGGGATGTACTCAAGGGCCGTTTGAGGGAGTTGCTGATTGCTGTCGATCATGACGATTACAGTCGTGTCCGTCAGATCCTGCGCGAAACCGTCAGTGGCTACACCCCCGACGGCGATATTGTTGACTGGATCTACCAGCAACGTCGCCTCGACCCCTGATTGTTTCACATCCTGTAACGGACACATTTTTGACAGGCTCCAGACATCGCCTAAGTTTAGAAGGCAGCTTCGGAAAAGCTGCTTTCTCAAATCGATGTCATGGAGCTTCATTTATGCGTACTGGCTATTTCTACTCTCTGGTTTTTGCCCTGCTCACCAGCGCCTCTATTGCTGCCATTGCTGCGCCGACGGCCAAACCCGAGGCTGGCAACGCACCCTTGGTGCTGGAAGTTTCTCCCAAGGCACAGTCCGGCAAGGTCGATCTGAATCAGGCCGATGCGCCAACCCTTCAGCGCGAGTTGTCCGGTGTCGGCGAGGCCAAGGCCAAGGCGATTGTTACTTATCGTGAGAGTAATGGGCCGTTTGCGTCCGTGGACGAGTTGCTTGAAGTGAAGGGAATCGGTAAAGCGATTCTGGATAAGAATCGCGAGAAGCTTGAGGTGAACTAAGCTTATACGTCAGCGCCAGGGGCCGGTCATTGATCGCAATGCTGTTCACTTAAGCCGCTGACCGAAGGTTTTTGCTTTTCGGTGCTGCGGCGAAGTCCAAGAAAAACGGTGCTTTCCCATTTCGGGGTAAGCGCCGGTTTCCCTTAAGTGAACAGCATTGCGGTCATTGATCGGCCTTTTTGCTTTCTGGTGAACGCTGTGATGGTGCGCCTTTCGTCGACATGAGAAAAATTACGGCTATCATATACAGATAAGATTATGCCTATAATAAATTGGTTTTCGCCAAGCGCTCTGATCCTCGGGCGCTTGTCTTTCCCTTAGGCATCTCCCAGGAGCACAGTCATGAACTCTGTCCAGTCCCAAGGTACGGCCCTCGTCACCGGTGCTTCTTCCGGTATCGGCGCGATATACGCCGAGCGGTTGGCGGCGCGTGGTTTTGATTTGTTATTGGTCGCCCGTGATCAAGAGCGGCTGGAAGCGGCGGCGACCAAATTGCGCGCCGAGCATGGCGTTCAGGTTGAGGTGCTGAAGGCGGATCTGACGCAAAAGAATGATGTGCTGAAACTTGAACAGCGTCTTCGCAGCGATTCGAGTATCAGCCTGTTGCTGAATAATGCCGGTGTCGCGTCCGAGGGGTTGTTGGCTAACTCAGACATGGATCAGCTGGAACGTTTGATTCAACTGAACGTTACGACGGTCACGCGGTTGGCATCGGCAGCGGCCGCCAGTTTTGCCAAGGCGGGTCGGGGCACGATCATTAATATTGCGTCGGTGGTGGCGTTGTTTCCCGAGCGCTTCAACGCAACTTACACCGCCAGCAAGGCATATGTGTTAAGTCTGACTCAGTCGTTGAACGCTGAATTGGATGGCGCAGGGGTCAAGGTCCAGGCCGTGTTGCCAGGCGTAACACGCACCGAAATCTGGGAGCGCTCCGGTATCGACGCAACGCAGATTCCGGCGGATATGGTCATGGAAGCCGGGGAGATGGTCGATGCGGCGTTGTCGGGTCTGGATCAGGGTGAGTTGATCACCATTCCTTCGTTGCCGGATGCGGCCGACTGGGATGCTTTCGTTGCGGCGCGTCATGTATTGGCGCCGAATCTTTCCAAAAGTAAGGCCGCCGCGCGTTACACGTGAGGCGTCATGAATCGGCTTGAGGTATTTGCGGTATGAGTGATCGTCGAGTAGTTGTAACGGGCATGGGCCTGGTGTCGCCATTGGGCTCTCGCGTCGAAGCCGTCTGGTCGCGACTGTTGGCCGGCCGTTCCGGGTTGCGCAATTTGCCGGACGAGGTGGTTGCCGATTTGCCGGCCAAGGTCGGTGGTGCAGTGCCGACGCTGGCTGACGATCCCGAGGCGGGTTTTGACCCGGATCGGGCGACGGCGCCCAAAGAGCAGAAGAAGATGGACCGCTTCATTATGTTCGCCATGGAAGCGGCGCGTCAGGCGCTGGAGCAGGCCGGTTGGCAAGCGGCGGACGCCAGTGCCCAGGAGCGTACGGCAACTATTATCGGTTCCGGCGTGGGTGGTTTCGGTGCGATAGCCGATGCGGTGCGCACCACGGACAGCCGTGGGCCGCGACGCCTGTCGCCGTTCACCATTCCTTCATTTCTGGTCAATCTCGCCGCGGGTCATGTGTCGATCCAGCACGGTTTCAAGGGGCCATTGGGTGCGCCGGTGACAGCTTGCGCGGCCGGGGTCCAGGCGATTGGTGATGCGGCGCGGTTGATTCGTTGTGGCGAGGCAGACATCGCGGTATGTGGCGGCGCGGAAGCGGCGATCGATCGCGTCAGTCTCGCCGGGTTTGCCGCTGCTCGCGCCTTGTCCAGCGGTTTCAACGACACCCCGGAGCGTGCCTCGCGGCCGTTCGACAGTGGCCGCGATGGCTTTGTCATGGGGGAGGGTGCAGGCCTTCTGGTGATTGAGTCGCTGGAGCATGCCTTGGCTCGCGGTGCTAAACCGCTGGCGGAATTGGTCGGTTATGGCACCAGTGCCGATGCCTATCACCTGACGGCGGGTCCCGAGGATGGCAGCGGTGCGCAACGGGCGATGTCGCTGGCGTTGGCCCAGGCGGGCATTTCGCCGGCGCAGGTGCAGCATCTCAATGCTCACGCAACCTCGACCCCGGTCGGGGACTTGGGAGAGTTGGCGGCCATCAAGGCGTTGTTCGGCACGGATAACAAAATCGCCGTGACATCGACCAAATCGGCCACCGGGCATTTGCTCGGCGCAGCGGGCGGTATCGAGGCGATCTTCACGCTGTTGGCAATTCGCGATCAGGTCGTGCCGGCCACCCTCAACTTCGATAACCCGGACCCCGCCGCCCAAGGCGTGGACATCGTCCACGGCCAGGCGCGGCCGATGGCCATCGAATATGCGCTGTCGAATGGCTTCGGGTTTGGTGGGGTGAATGCCAGCGTGCTGTTCAAGCGCTGGGAGGGTTAGTCGCGGGACTGTTTGAGATAGGCGCGAGTCACGTCGAGAATCCGCTGAGCCAGCTCGGGATCCTCGACACTGCGTGACAGCAGTAAGGCTCCGACCAGCGTCGACATGATGACGACGCTGTCGTCGGCAGCGTTGTCGCCTTCAAGGGTGCCTTGCACTTGTTCAAGCCGTGCGTTGAGCACCACGTCAGTGGTCGGGCTCTGCTGCCCGCGCAGGCCGAGTTCCGATGACATGGTCGGTAACGGGCAACCTTCATCGGGTGAAGTCTGGTGCCATTCGGACAAATAGGCGTCGATGAACGCTTCCAGTGGACGATCCTGAGCGAAGAGCTCGGCGCAAATCACATCGACCTGCTCGCCCGCGGCTTGCAAAGCCTTTTCCACCAGTTCGTCTTTGGACTTGAAATGCGAGTAGAAGCCGCCGTGAGTCAGGCCCAGTGCTTTCATCAGCGGTTGCAGACCTGTCGCGCCAATGCCATCGCGGCGAAAGCGCGCTGACGCTTCCTTGATGATGCGTTGGTGGGTCTGGGCTTTATGGTCCTGCGAGTAACGCATCGGGTATCTCCGCAACAATGCGCCATATTAACCAATGAAAATGGGATGGTGATTGTACTTCTACTTCTAAAAAGCATGCAGATGCGTCGATCTTGGTAGAACGTTGTATTAACAGGTGGCACGAATAATGATTACTCATTAACTGACGATTGTTGAACAATCACTAGGCAAAGAGTATGAACAGCGGACTGTCCCTGGCCGACCACATCACCCTTGAGTTGCGCGCCGACATTATTGGCGGCCGTTTGCTGCCCGGCATGGCGTTGGTGGAAAACGATCTGGTGTCTGCCTACAACGCATCCCGCAATACCATTCGCGAAGCGCTGCATCGCCTGGGGCAGGAAGGTCTGACCCGTTATGTGCGCAACAAGGGCGTGATGGTGCGCAGGCTGGGCGTCGAAGACGTGCGGGATCTGTTCAAGGTCAGGCGCACCCTGGAGTTGCAGGCCATCAGCGCGAGTCAGCCGCTGCGCGACTATCAATCCGACCGGATGCTCGAAGCCCTGGAAGCCACCGAGCTTGCCCGGGAGCGCGAAGACTGGCGTGCTGTCGGCACCCACAGCCTGGCCTTTCATCAACACATCGTTGGATTGCTGCGCAGTCCACTATTCGATGAGTTCTTCACCAACGTCGTCGCGCAATTGCGCCTGGTGTTCTGCACCGCCCCCGATGAATCTCGTTTTCAGGCGCCCTGGCTGGCGCGTGACCGGCAGATCCACGAGTTGTTGGCCGAGGGCGACAAACGCTCAGCCGAGGACGCCATGAGCCTGTATCTCGACGATTCCGAACACCTCCTGCTGCAGATGCTTGCCCCAATTTCCCATCACTGATCGAGGATTCGTGCCATGTACAAAGACTATCCGGCGGCCTATCAAGTCAGCAAAGGCTCAGCCTTGCAAGTGGACACAGCCTTCTACGAACGGATTCGCGATGACAAGGAGGGGCGCACGCTGATCGAGGAGTTCGAGGTGCCGATCCGCACCGGTCGCGCCTGGAAAGTGCCAGCCGGGCATGTGTTCCGGGTGACCACGCCCGTCGGGCCGCAAGTCGGGGATTTCAACGTCTGGAATGCCAACGATCCCCGGGAGCGTTTGTGGGCGGCACGGACCCGGCAGTTACAGGGCGCACACGTCAGCACTCATGACCGGCTTTGGTCGAACCTGCCTTTTCTGCGGCCGCTGGTGACCATCACCGACGACAGCCTGGCCGGTTACGGCATCGACGAACATGGCGGTCGCTTGCACGATTTGCTCGGCACCCGCTGCGACCCTTATGTGAACAAAATGCTCACCGGTGAAGACTTCCATCATCACTGCCACTCGAACCTGACCCGCGCAGTGCTACCTCATGGGCTGACCGAGTTCGACGTGCATGACGTACTGAACATTTTCCAGTGCACGGGCCTGAACCACGATGACATGTATTTCATGAAAGCCTGTCCGGCGCAGAAGGGTGATTACCTGGAGTTTTTTGCCGAAATCGATCTGCTGTGTGCACTCTCGACCTGCCCGGGCGGTGATCTGTCGCTGGCCATGTGGGGGCCGGATGCGCAGGACCCGCTAAGCGTGTGTCGCCCGCTCGGGGTGGAAATCTACGCGTTGGAGGATTCATTGCTCGAAGGTTGGAGCCAGCCCGAGCGTGCAGCGTACAAAGGTTTGCATGGCTTGCACATTGCCAAGGCTGACTGGGAGAAATAAAGCGAAAAAGATCGTCCGAACGCGGCCCGAACCTTCGGCAGCTCCTACATTGGTCGTGCTTGGCGCAAAACCCTGTAGGAGCTGCCGAAGGCTGCGATCTTTTGATCTTTTGATCTTTTGATCTTTTGATCTTTTGATCTTTTGATCTTTTGATCTAGCGGTCCTGCGCATCCTTGGCATCCGCTTGCGCGTTGCGTTCAGCGACGCGTTTGCGTTGCTCCTCGGTCAGTTCGACCTTGTTGGCGGTGTCACGCAACATCATCAAACCACCAACGATCGAGCCGATTGCAACGACCAGAATCAACCAGGCATACCAGGGCATAGGGCTCTCCTTGAGGGCAGGCCGATTGGCGGGTTTCGCCAACCGATCGTGCATACCACTTTGAGCGATTAATTTTCGCAGTGGTTCCATTCTATGCCTGTTACATCTTGCACATACCCCGTAGGAGCTGCCGAAGGCTGCGATCTTTTGATTTTGGCGTCATTACGAGCACTAAAGATCAAAAGATCGCAGCCTTCGGCAGCTCCTACGCGGATCGCGTCTTTATAAGCCGGTCAGCATCGCGTCCGCCGGTGCATCGGCACGCAGTTGCGCCGTGAGCATGAAGTACACGAACCCCACCGCCATAAAGCCCAGGAAGATCATCCCGATCAACGTGTTGAACCAGGCCATTGCCACCAGGCAGACCACCGCCAGTACCAGCGCAATGAACGGCACCAACGGATAGCACGGCGCGCGAAAGGTGCGCTCCAGATTCGGTTCGGTTTTGCGCAGTTTGAACAGGCTGAGCATGCTCATGATGTACATCACGATCGCCCCGAAGACCGCTATCGTGATCATCGCCGCCGTCAGCGTCATGCCGCCCAGGTTGATCAAACCATCGCTATAAATCGCTGCAATGCCGATCACGCCCCCGGCGATGATTGCCCGGTGCGGGGTCTGAAAGCGCGACAACTTGGCCAGAGATGCCGGCAGGTAACCGGCCCGGGCGAGGGCGAAGAACTGCCGCGAGTAGCCGAGGATGATTCCGTGGAAACTCGCCACCAGGCCGAACAGTCCGATCCACACCAGCATGTGCAACCAGCCCGAGCTTTGGCCGACCACGGTTTTCATCGCTTGCGGCAGCGGATCGTTGATGTTCGACAAGGTGCGCCAGTCACCGACGCCGCCGGCAAAGAACATCACACCCATTGCCAGCAATACCAACGTCAGAATGCCGCTGATGTAGGCCTTCGGAATGGTGCGTTTCGGATCCTTGGCTTCTTCGGCGGCCATGGCGGCGCCTTCGATGGCCAGGAAAAACCAGATGGCGAAGGGAATCGCCGCGAACATCCCGGCAATCGCCGGCGCGCCGAACACATCGGAACCGGCCCAGCCGTTCAGCGCGAAGTTACTGAAGCTGAACGCCGGGGCGACCACGCCCATGAACACCAACAGTTCGGCCACTGCGAGAACGCAGACCACCAATTCGAAGGTTGCGGCCAGTTTCACCCCGAGGATGTTCAGGCCCATGAACACGATGTAGGCACCGACCGCGGCGTGTTTCGGGTCGAGGGCAGGAAACTGCACGTTGAGGTAGGCACCGATCGCCAGTGCGATGGCGGGTGGGGCGAAGACGAATTCAATCAGTGTCGCCAGCCCCGCGATCAGTCCGCCTTTCTCGCCAAAGGCGCGGCGGCTGTAGGCAAAGGGACCACCAGCGTGAGGAATCGCGGTGGTCAGCTCGGTGAAACTGAAGATGAAGCACGTGTACATGGTGGCGACCATAAAGGACGTCACCAGAAAGCCGAGTGTACCCGCCACGCCCCAGCCGTAACTCCAGCCGAAGTATTCACCGGAAATCACCAGCCCGACCGCAATGCCCCACAGGTGCAGCGTGCCCAGCGTGGGTTTGAGTTGTGTGTTCATGCGTTGCTCCCTGAACGGTTTGGAAAGCTCGGGAGAGGGCGTTTGCAGTGGGCGTGCCAGTGTTGCGAAGACGGTCGTAAAGTGCAGAAAGGCGTCGTATCGGGGATGTTTGCCGCTCGATGTGCGCAAATGGGTGCTCCAGTTGGAGGCGCTGGTGGCGGTTTTGCCGTCTTCGTGGGCAAGTCCTGTTGGTAGGTTTAACCTTGCTCGGCAAGACACTCATGCAGCGCAATTTGCCAGTCAGGTTGCCTGACGCCCCATTCACGTTGCAGGCGACTGCAATCAAGACATGAGTTGAGCGGTCGGGCCGCCGGTGTCGGGTAATCGCTGGAGGGAATCGGCAGCAGGTTTGCGCAGGGCTTTCCCTGTTGCCGTAACGCTTCGCCAATGGCCTGGGCGAAGCCGAACCAAGAGGTTTCCCCCTGTGCGGTCAGATGATATGTACCCCAGGTAGCGGCCTGACCTGCCTGCCAGCGTTCGATCAGGGCAAGGGTGCTATTGGCAATTGTGCCTGCCCAGGTAGGTGCGCCGATCTGATCGGCGACAATGCGTACTTCCGGTCTCTCTTGCAGCAGGCGTTGCATCGTCAGCAGGAAATTGCGGCCATGGGTCGAATAGACCCAGCTGGTACGCAGGACAAGATGTTTGCCTTGCACGTCAGTGATCGCCCGTTCACCGGCCAGTTTGCTCTTGCCGTAAACCCCGAGCGGGTTTGGCGTGTCGTCTTCGTTGTAAGGCCCGACCTTCATGCCGTCGAATACATAATCGGTGGAGTAGTGAATCAGCGGGATGCCAAGCATCAGTGCTTCTTCGGCAAAGATGCGAGGGGCCACGGCGTTGATGGCAAAGGCTGTTTCCGGCTCGCTTTCAGCCAGATCGACCGCTGTGTGGGCCGCCGCGTTGATGATCAGATCTGGACGAACCTTTTGTACCTGTTGGCGAATCTGCTCGGGTTGTGCCAGATCGAGTTGATCGCGACCCAGCACGATCAACTCGCCGACCCCCCCCAGTCGACGCTGCAGTTCGCGTGAGACCTGACCATGCTGGCCGCTGATGAGAACTCTCATGGGAGCAGATCAACCTCTTGCAGGCTTTTACCGATGATCACTACGCCGCGCAGATCGGTTTCATTCACATCCATTGTTCATCCCCGGCGAGCTTGGCCAGGTACTGGCCATACCCTGTCTTGCCGAAGTAGCGGGCACGCTCCAGCAGCTGTTCGCGGTTGATCCATTTCTTTTCATAAGCGATCTCTTCGAGGCAGGCGACTTTCAAGCCTTGTCGATGTTCGATGGTCTGCACGTACTGAGAGGCATCGAGCAAGCTGTCGTGGGTGCCGGTGTCGAGCCAGGCGAAACCACGGCCGAAGCGCTCGACCTGCAGGTCTCCCCGTTTGAGATACGCATTGTTGACGTCGGTGATTTCCAGCTCGCCGCGAGGCGAAGGCTTTACCGCTTTGGCGATCCTGATTACATCGTTGTCGTAGAAATACAGGCCGGTGACGGCATAGCTGGATTTCGGTATTTTCGGCTTTTCTTCGATCGACAGGGCACGGCCCTGGCTGTCGAAATCAATCACGCCGAATCGCTCCGGGTCTTTGACCCAATAGCCGAACACGGTAGCGCCAGAAGTGCGTGTTGCCGCGTTTTGCAACTGCTCGCCAAAGTGTTGACCATGGAAAATGTTGTCGCCGAGGATCAGGCACACTGGATCATTGCCAATGAACCTTTCGCCAATCAGAAAAGCCTGGGCCAGACCATCCGGTGACGGCTGCTCGGCATAGCTGAAATTGATCCCGAACTGACTGCCATCACCCAGCAGATTGCGGTACTGGGGCAGATCCTGGGGAGTAGAGATCACCAAAATGTCTTTGATGCCGGCCAGCATCAGGACCGAAATCGGGTAATAGATCATCGGTTTGTCGTAGACCGGCAACAGCTGTTTGGACACACCGAGCGTGATCGGATGCAGGCGTGTGCCCGAGCCGCCTGCCAAAACGATACCTTTCATCATGCATGAAGCTCCTGGGGATTGATGGCACCAAGGCGTTCACCTTGGTAGCTGCCATCCTGAACACGACGGCACCACTCAAGGTTGTTCAAGTACCACTGAACGGTTTTGCGAAGGCCGGTTTCGAAGGTCTCTTCGGGTACCCAGCCCAGTTCGTGTTCGATCTTGCTGGCATCGATCGCGTAGCGCAGGTCATGGCCAGGACGATCCTGGACGAACGTGATCAGGTCGGCGTAGTGCGCGACACCCTCGGGCTTGCGCGGTGCCAGTTCTTCAAGCAGGGCGCAGAGGCCACGCACCACGTCGATATTCTTTTGTTCGTTGTGCCCGCCGATGTTGTAGGTCTCGCCGACGATGCCGGTGGTCACCACTTTGAGCAGCGCCCGGGCGTGATCTTCGACGAATAGCCAGTCGCGGATTTGCAGGCCATCGCCGTACACCGGCAGCGGCTTGCCGGCCAAGGCATTGAGGATGACCAGCGGAATCAATTTTTCGGGGAAGTGGAACGGCCCGTAATTGTTCGAGCAGTTGGTCAACAGCACCGGCAGGCCATAGGTGCGCTGCCAGGCACGGACCAGGTGGTCGGACGCCGCTTTGCTGGCGGAGTAAGGCGAGCTCGGGGCGTAGGGCGTCGTTTCCGTAAACAGATCATCGGCGCCATGCAGGTCGCCATAGACCTCGTCAGTGGAGATGTGATGGAAACGGAAGGCGCTTTTTTCCGGCTCGGCGAGGGTTTGCCAATAGGCGCGGGTGGCCTCCAGCAGGCTGTAGGTGCCGACGATGTTGGTCTGGATGAAATCCGAAGGTCCGTCGATGGAACGGTCGACGTGGGATTCCGCTGCCAGGTGCATGATCGCCTGCGGCTGGAAACGTGTCAGCACTGCGCTGACGGTTGCCTGATCAACGATATCGGCTTGAACGAACTCGTAGCGAGTGTCGTTGGCAATGCCGGTCAGCGATTCGAGATTGCCGGCGTAGGTCAGCTTGTCCAGGTTGAGCACTTCATGCTCGGTGTGCCGGATCAGCTCGCGAATCAAGGCAGAGCCAATGAAACCGGCACCGCCGGTGATGAGGATACGCATGTTGGCCAGCCTTTTTCAGTAGTCGAAACGCAAACGTCATATTTTGTCGGCAGGAGCGGGGTGGTGCAATAGGTTGTTCATCCCACTTTGGTTTTGTGGAGTCTTATCCATCGATGCAGGACGATAGAGACGCCTGATAAAACCCGGAAGGGTGTTGTATGCCCCCAGACACCAGCGTAACCCTAGCGTAAATCCACTCTTTACGCTTTCTTTATGCCCAGCCAACACCCTCGATCTCGCTCCTTTACAGCCTCCCTCCCGACAATGACTCCACACGCGGCAATACGCCGTAACACGGAGAACTTCCATGAGCGTTCTGGACGGGGTGTCACTGCTATTGGCAGTGGGGCTGTTCATTTATCTGTTGGTTGCGCTGTTACGCGCGGACCGGAACTAGGAGCGGCTATGCACAGTTATGACTATTGGCTGATCCTCGCCTTCTTCGCCCTGGTGCTGATCCCGGCGCCGTTTCTGGGGCGCTTCTACTACAAGGTGATGGAAGGGCAGCGCACCTGGCTTTCGCCGATTCTCGAACCGGTGGAGCGTGGATGTTATCGGGTGGCCGACGTCGATCCGCAGGCCGAACAGAGCTGGCAGAAATACACCCTGGCCTTGCTCGCCTTTAACCTCGCAGGCTTTTTGCTGTTGTTCGCGATCCTGCTGTTTCAGGATTACTTGCCGCTGAACCCGCAAAACCTGCCGGGTCAGGAGTGGACGCAAGCGTTCAACACTGCCGTCAGCTTCATGACCAATACCAACTGGCAGTCCTACAGCGGCGAAGCGACCCTGAGCTACCTGAGTCAGATGGTCGGCCTCACCGTGCAGAACTTCGTCAGCGCCGCCACCGGCCTCGCCGTGTTGGTTGCCTTGTGTCGCGGTATTGGTCGCAAGTCGAGCAAAACCCTCGGCAACTTCTGGGTCGACATGACCCGCGCCACCCTCTATGGCTTGCTGCCGTTGTGCCTGCTGTTGGCGCTGTACCTGGTCTGGCAGGGCGTGCCGCAAACCTTCGCGCACTACGTGAATGCGGTGACGATGCAAGGCGTCGATCAGGTGATCCCGCTCGGCCCGGCCGCCAGCCAGATTGCGATCAAGCAACTGGGCACCAACGGCGGTGGCTTCTTCGGCGTCAACTCGGCGCACCCGTTCGAGAACCCGACGGCGTGGAGCAACCTGTTTGAAGTCGGCTCGATCATTCTGATCCCGGTGGCGCTGGTGTTCACCTTCGGCCACTACGTGAAAGACCTGCGTCAGAGCCGCGCGATCATCGCCTGCATGCTGGCGCTGTTCCTGATCGGCGGCGCGACGTCGCTGTGGGCTGAATATCAACCGAACCCGACCCTGAACAATGTCGCCGTCGAACAGACCGCGCCGCTGGAAGGCAAGGAAGCACGCTTCGGCACGACCGCCACGGTGCTGTGGTCGGTGACCACCACTGCGGCGTCCAACGGTTCGGTCAACGGCATGCACGACAGCCTCAACCCGCTGAGCGGCATGGTCGCGCTGGTCAACATGATGGTCGGCGAAGTGATCTTCGGCGGCGTCGGTGCCGGGCTCTACGGCATGTTGCTGAACGTGTTGATCGCGGTGTTCCTCGCCGGCCTGATGATCGGCCGCACCCCGGAATACCTTGGCAAGAAACTCCAGGCCAAAGAAGTGCAACTGTTGGTGGTGACCTTGCTGGTGATGCCGGTCGGTGTGCTGGTACTCGGCGCGATTGCCGCCAGCCTGCCAGGCCCGGTCGCGGCGGTGAGCAACCCCGGTCCTCACGGTTTCAGTCAGTTGCTTTATGCCTACACCTCGGCCAGTGCGAACAACGGTTCGGCGTTCGCTGGATTTGGGGCGAACACAGCGTTCCACAACCTGATGCTGGGCCTTGGCATGTTGATCGGTCGCTTCGGTTACATCCTTCCGGTACTGGCTCTGGCCGGTAGCCTGGCGATGAAGAAAACCGCACCGATCGGCCAGAACAGCTTCCCGACTCACGGCCCGCTGTTCGTGACCTTGCTGACCGTGACCATTTTGCTGGTGGGTGGTTTGACCTTCCTGCCGACATTGGCGCTGGGTCCAATCGCTGAACATCTGAGCCTGGGCTTCTAAGGAGTTAATGATGAATATGCCCGCAACTAAAGCCGCTGCCGTCAAAGCGCCGGAACAACCGAAAACCGCGATCTCGGCCCTCTGGCGCCCGGCGCTGGTGCAAGCCTTCGTCAAGCTCGACCCTCGGCAATTGCAGCGTGCGCCGGTGATGCTGGTGGTCGAACTGACCGCGATCCTGACCACTGTGCTGTGCTTTATTCCCGACAGCAGCGTGCCGACCTTTGTCGCCGCGCAAATCGCCTTGTGGTTGTGGTTCACCGTGCTGTTTGCCAACTTCGCCGAAGCACTGGCCGAAGGTCGCGGCAAGGCCCGCGCCGACAGCCTCAAGGCCGGTAGCGAAGGCCTGAGTGCCCGGCGCAAAACCAGCAACGACGCCTTTCAGGTTGTGCCGGCCACCAGCCTGCGCAAGGGCGATGTGGTCCGCGTTGAAACGGGGGAAATGATCCCCGGTGACGGCGAGGTGATCGAAGGTATCGCAGCGGTCAACGAAGCGGCGATTACCGGTGAATCCGCGCCGGTGATTCGCGAATCCGGCGGCGACCGTTCGGCCGTCACCGGCAACACTCGCCTGGTCTCCGACTGGCTGTTGGTGCGCATCACCGCCAACCCGGGCGAGTCGACACTCGATCGCATGATCGCCCTGGTCGAAGGCGCCAAACGCCAGAAAACCCCGAACGAAGTGGCGCTCGACATCCTGCTGATCGGCCTGACCCTGATCTTCCTGTTGGTGGTCGTCACCCTGCAACCGTTCGCCCACTTCGCCAACGGCAGCCTGCCGCTGGTGTTCCTGGTGGCGTTATTGGTCACGCTGATTCCGACCACCATTGGCGGTCTGTTATCGGCCATCGGTATCGCCGGGATGGACCGTCTGGTGCACCTGAATGTGATCGCCAAATCCGGTCGCGCCGTGGAAGCGGCGGGGGACGTGCACGTCCTGCTGCTGGACAAGACCGGCACCATCACCTTCGGTAACCGTCGTTGCACCGCGGTTTACGCAGCACCTGGCGTCACCGCCAAGGAACTCGCCGAGGGTGCATTGTTCGCCTCGCTGGCCGATGACACGGCTGAAGGTAAATCCATCGTCGAGTACCTGCGCAGCACTCAGCCACAACCTGAGCCTGCCACCGAGTTGCTCACCGCCGTACCGTTCAGCGCCGAGACGCGTCTGTCTGGTGTCGACTATCAAGGCCGCGTGTATCGCAAAGGCGCGGTGGATTCGTTGCTGGCGTTCGTCGACCTGAAACGCGCCGATCTGGCCGCGCCTCTGTCCCGGGAAATCGACAAGATCGCCCAGAGCGGCGGCACCCCGTTGCTGGTCTGCGTCGACGGTAAATTACTCGGCGCGATCCACCTCAAAGACGTGGTCAAACCCGGCATCCGCGAGCGTTTTGCCGAGCTGCGCAAACTGGGCATCCGCACCGTCATGGTGACTGGCGACAACCCGCTGACCGCTGCGGCGATTGCGGCCGAGGCGGGCGTCGATGACGTGCTGGCCGAAGCCACGCCGGAGAAAAAACTGGCGCGCATTCGTCATGAACAGAACGACGGTCGCCTGGTCGCCATGTGCGGCGACGGCGCCAACGACGCCCCGGCCCTGGCCCAGGCAGACGTGGGCATGGCGATGAACGATGGGACGCAAGCGGCGCGCGAAGCGGCGAACATGGTCGACCTCGACAGCGATCCGACCAAGCTGTTGGACGTGGTGCAGATTGGCAAGGAATTGCTGGTGACCCGCGGTGCGCTGACGACGTTTTCCATCGCCAACGACGTGGCCAAATACTTCGCGATTTTGCCGGCGCTGTTCGCCTCAATTTATCCGCAACTGGGCGTTCTCAACGTCATGCACCTGAGCAGTCCGCAGAGCGCGATTCTCTCGGCGATCGTGTTCAACGCCTTGATCATTGTGGTGCTGATTCCGCTGGCATTGCGCGGTGTGCGCGTGCAGGCGGCGAGTGCGGCGGCGTTGCTGCGACGCAATCTGTTGATCTATGGATTGGGCGGGATTGTGGTGCCGTTTGTGGGGATCAAGGCGATCGACATGTTGTTGACCGCATTGCATCTGGTTTGACCCTGGCGCGGTGTGCCAGGCACACCGCCTTCGCGAGCAAGCCCGCTCCCACAGGGGAATGCGTTTCAAATGTGGGAGCGGGCTTGCTCGCGAAAAACACGACACGGTTCACCTGACTGAACGCTGCACTTGTTCACTGATTTCGAGGATTCTGAAATGTCCACAATGATACGTCCGGCCCTGAGCCTGCTCGTCCTGATGACCCTGATCACCGGCGTCGCCTATCCACTGGTGGTCACCGGTGTCGCCCAGGTCGCATTCCCGGACCAGGCCAACGGCAGCCTCGTACACGACGCCGATGGCAAGGTCCGCGGTTCCTCACTGATTGCGCAAGATTTTGTCGGCGACGCCTGGTTCCATCCACGGCCATCGGCCGGTGCCTTTGCTACCGTGTCGAGCAGTGCCAGCAACCTCTCGCCGAGCAACCCGGCCCTGGCTACTCGGGTGATCGACGATGCCAACAAGCTGCTGGTGCCGGGCCAGGGTCCGGTGCCATTGGCAATGGTCACCACCTCCGGCAGCGGCCTCGATCCACACTTGCCACCGGCCGCGATTGCCTATCAACTGGCGCGTGTTGCGGCAGCGCGCAATTTGCCGGTGTCTACGCTTCAGCAGTTGATGGATGCGCATATCGAGCAGCCATTGGTGGGGCCGCCGGTGGTGAACGTGTTGGCGCTGAACATGGCGCTGGAAAGCCTGTAGAACGGTGGTGGCGCCATTCGCGAGCAAGCCCGCTCCCACACTGGATCTGCGTAACACTGAAGATCAAATGTGGGAGCGGGCTTGCTCGCGAAGGCGGCTGAACAATCACTACATCAACATCTGAAAAAAGAGAGCTTCAAGCATGAGTGACTCCGGCCGCGCCGATGCGCTGTTAGCAGACCTGCCCCGCGACGGCCGTGGCCGGCTCAAGGTTTTTCTCGGCGCCGCACCCGGTGTCGGCAAGACCTACGCCATGCTGCAAGCGGCCCACACCCAACTGCGTCAGGGCGTGAAAGTCATCGCCGGCGTGGTCGAAACCCACGGTCGCGCCGAGACCGAAGCGCTGCTCGGCGGCTTGCCGCAGCAGCCGTTGGTGCGCTCGGAATACCGTGGCGTGATGCTCGAAGAAATGGACCTCGACGGCCTGCTCGCAGCCAAACCGAAACTGGTGCTGGTGGACGAACTGGCCCACAGCAACGCCCCCGGCAGTCGCCACACCAAGCGCTGGCAAGACATTCAGGAACTGCTCGCTGCAGGCATTGACGTATTCACCACGGTCAACGTCCAGCACCTGGAAAGTCTTAACGACAAAGTGCGTGGCATCACGGGTGTGCAGGTCCGCGAAACCCTGCCGGACTGGGTGCTGCAAGAAGCCTACGAACTGCTGCTGATCGACCTGCCACCGCGCGAGCTGCTCGAGCGTCTGCGCGATGGCAAGGTCTATGTGCCGGAGCAGGCGAGGGCGGCGATCGACGCTTTCTTCACCCAGACCAACCTCACGGCCCTGCGCGAGCTGGCGATGCAAACCGCCGCCGCTCAGGTCGATGATGATTTGGCCCAGGGCTATCGCCAGCTCGGCCAAGCGGCGCCGGCGGTCCGCGGTCGCCTGTTGGTCGGCGTCGATGGCGATGCACAGGCCGAACGCCTGGTGCGTCACGCCAGTCGCGTCGCCCAGCGTCGGCATTTACCGTGGAGCCTGGTGCATGTGGACAACGGCAGTGTGCGTGACGAGCAGTCGCGCCTGCGCCTGCAAAGCGCCCAGCAATTGGCCGAACGCCTCGGCGGCGAAGTGGTGCTGCTGCGCGCCGGCGAGGTGGCGAAAACCCTGATCCAGCACGCCGCCGAACGCCGCGCGAGTCTGGTGTTGGTCGGTCAATCCCGGCAGCGTTTGCATCGGCGGTTGTTCGGTGGCGGTCTGGCATCACGTTTGCTGCGCGATGCGCGCGGGCTGGAAATCAACGTTCTCGACAGCGATCACGAACAGCATCAGCCGCGTCAGCGTTCGGCGCAGGCACTGGTGTGGTTCGACTACGCGCTGGCACTGGTGGCGACGGTGCTCGCCAGTGCCTTGGCCTGGGCGGTGGCGAGTGTCTTGCCGCTGCCGAATATTTCGCTGGTGTTCCTCGCCGCGGTGTTGCTGGTGGCGGTGCGCAGCAGCCTCGGCCCGGCGCTGGCCTGTGCGGCGCTGTCGTTTCTGACCTATGACTTTCTGTTCATCCCGCCGAATTTTTCCTTCAGGATCCAGCGCGAAGAAGACGTGCTGACTTTACTGTTTTTCCTGCTGATGGCAGCGCTGACCGGTAACCTCGCGGCCCGGCAACGGCGGCAATTGCAGGCGCTGCGCGACACTCAGGAAGAGACCACCGAACTGCTCGACCTGTCGCGCAAACTCACCGCTGCCACCGACCGCCAGGCGGTGGTCAGCGCAGCGGCCCAGCACCTCGATGGCTGGAGTGATCTGCAACTCTGCCTGCTCAATCAAGACGGGCAGGGCGGCTGGAAAGTCGAAACCGGTGGCCCGCTGGAGTTTTCCGAAGCCGAGCGCGCTGCCGCCGATTGGGCCTGGCAACACGATCAACCGGCCGGCGCGGGCACCGGCACGCTGCCGTTCGGGCGTTGGTGGTGGTGGCCGTTGTCGGTGGAAGACGGGCCGCTGGCGCTGCTCGGCGTGTGTGCCAAAGAGGGGCAAATCTTGAGCGGTCAGCGTCGGCGTTTGTTGACGGCGCTGAGCCAACCGCTGGCTCAAGCGCTGGCCCGGGCGCAATTGGCCGAAGACCTGGAAGCCGCCCGGCTGCACGGCGAAACCGAGCAACTGCGCAGTGCCTTGCTGGCCTCGGTGTCCCATGATTTGCGCACGCCGCTGACCTCCATGCGTGGCAGCATCGACAGCCTGTTAGCCCTCGGCGAAGCGATCCCGCTGGAGGATCGCCGCGAACTGCTCGAAGGCACTCGCGATGAAGCCGAGCGCCTCGATCGCTACATCCAAAACCTGCTGGACATGACCCGCCTCGGGCACGGCGCGCTGAAGCTGGCGCGGGACTGGGTGTCGCCGGCCGACATCGTCGGCAGTTCGCTCAATCGTCTGCGCGCCGTGCTGGCGCCGTTGCAGGTGACCACCGAAGTGCCGCCGGAGTTGCCGCTGCTTTACGTCCACGCCGCGCTGATCGAACAGGCGCTGGTCAACGTGCTGGAAAACGCCGCGCGGTTTTCACCGTCTCACGGTCGCCTGCAATTGCGCGCCGGAGCCGATGAGCGCGAGCTGTTTTTTTCGGTGAGCGATGAGGGGCCAGGGATTCCGCAGGAAGAGCGGGCAAAGATTTTCGACATGTTCTACACCGCCGCGCGCGGTGATCGTGGCGGGCAAGGCACCGGGCTGGGGCTGGCGATCTGTCAGGGCATGGTCGGTGCCCATGGCGGGCGAATCAGCGTTGCCGATGGCATCGAGGGGCGCGGCACCTGCATCACCTTGCACCTGCCGTTGCAGGCCCAGCCGGCCTTTGAAAATTAAGAGCCGAAAGTGAAGCCTTATCGCGCTTGCGCTACTCTCGTGCCACTTCTTTATGTTGATGTGAATTCATGAGCCAGACCGCGACCATTTTGGTCATCGACGACGAGCCGCAGATCCGTAAATTCCTGCGCATCAGCCTCGCCTCCCAGGGCTACAAAGTGCTGGAGGCCGGCACCGGCACCGAGGGCCTGGCCCAGGCTGCCCTGAATAAACCGGACCTGCTGGTACTCGACCTCGGCCTGCCGGACATGGACGGCCAGCAAGTGCTGCGCGAGTTTCGCGAGTGGTCGACAGTGCCGGTGCTGGTGCTCTCGGTGCGCGCCAGTGAAGGGCAGAAAGTCGAAGCACTGGACGGCGGCGCCAACGACTACGTGACCAAACCGTTTGGCATTCAGGAGTTTCTTGCGCGGGTGCGTGCCTTGTTGCGTCAGGCGCCGGCGGGAGAAGCGCAACCCGCGGCGCTGACGTTCGGCCCGTTGACCGTCGACCTGGCTTATCGCCGGGTATTACTCGACGGCACCGAAGTCGCGCTGACCCGCAAGGAATACGCGGTGCTGGCGCAACTGGCGCGGCATCCGGGGCGGGTCATCACCCAGCAACAACTGCTCAAGGATATTTGGGGGCCGACCCATACCGAGGACACTCACTATTTGCGGATTGTGGTCGGGCACCTGCGGCAGAAACTGGCGGATGACCCGACGCAGCCGCGGTTCATCGTCACCGAAGCCGGAGTTGGGTATCGGTTGTTGAGTGAGGACAGCCTTTAGTCTTGTGTCGTCTGATCTGGCGTCTTCGCGAGCAAGCCCGCTCCCACATTGGAATGCGATCAAATGTGGGAGCGGGCTTGCTCGCGAAGGGGCCTTATCATTCACTCGAGAAGTTCAGGAATCCCGCTCACTCTCATACCGATCCAGCGTATCCCGCGCAATCTCCCGCCCCAGCGCGATCAATTCCGGCGCTTTATAAAACTCGAAAAACCGGCACACCCGTTTCGGCACGTTGATCAAAATATCCGGCGGATAACCGGCGATCTTGTACTGCGCCAATGAGGTTTGCATCACCTCGAAACTCTGGTTGATCAGATCCAGCAAAGAGGCCGGGCCGACGTTGTCGATGATGAACGAGCCGGTGGCGGACTTAGGTGCGCCGTCGCGTTCAGGGGCGGCTGCCGGTTGCTGGGCTTCGGGTGCGGCGGATTCGATCCACGGGTTGATCTCGGCCGCTTCTGCCATCAACGCTTCCTTTTCCAGCAGCAGCAATTGCTCCGCCTGTTTGCGGCGGAAGGGCAATTTTGAACCGAGCGAGTTGATCAGGCTGTCGAAACGGGTCTTGAACGCCGCCGGGCGCTGGATCACCGGCAGTTGATAGTGGCGCTGGTTGGTGGAATTGAGGTTGACCGCGATGATCAGGTCGCAATGACTCGACACCACCGGCACGATCGGTAACGGGTTGAGGATGCCGCCGTCCACCAGCATGCGGTTGCCCTGCATCACCGGGGTGAACAGGCTGGGAATCGCCGCCGAAGCGCGCATGGCCTGGTGCAGGCATCCTTCCTGAAACCAGATTTCCTGCTGATTGGTCAGGTCGGTGGCTACCGCCGTGTAAGGGATGCGCAAGTCTTCAATATTGATCTCGCCGACGATCTTGCGGATCTGCCCGAAAACCTTCTCCCCGCGAATCGCACCCAGACGAAAACTGACGTCCACCAGACGCAAGACGTCGAGGTAATCAAGGCTTTCGATCCAGTTGCGATATTCGTCGAGTTTACCAGCGGCATAGATCCCGCCGACCACTGCCCCCATGGAACATCCGGCGATGCAGGCGATGTCGTAGCCACGCCGTTCGATCTCTTCAATGACCCCGATATGGGCGTAGCCCCGGGCCCCACCTGAGCCCAGCACCAGCGCGACACGCTTTTTCATGAATCGCCCTCGTCTGACAAGGTTCAACAATGCACCCATCGAGGGGCGCGCTTCAATCGATAAGGTCGTTCAGCGAGGCGAGGGCGTCGTTTTTTCGACACTCTTTGGCGGCAGATGGGTATTCTCGCGAGCGCTAGAGTTTCCGCGGCGGGACCAAGGCACTTTTCACGCGCCAGACCGTCTTAACTGCACGACTGTTTATCTATCTTTGAGGTGTGAATAATGAAAGCCTGGATCTGTGTGCCCTTGATTGCCCTGGCACTCGCCGGTTGCGCCGGCAAAACCGCTTATCGTGACAGCTGCGCCAACGGGATCGATGCGGCGTGGCATGAGCTGGACCTGGCCAAGGCTGAAGGTTTCGCCGGGAATGTCAGTTACTCCAAGGCGCTGTCGCTGTTGACCGGTGCCAAGACCCAGCAGCAATTCGAAGCGTTCGAAGGCTGCGCCAAGAAGGCCGAGAAGGCGCGTTTCTATATTCGTGAGTCGCGCGCCGGCCGTTGAGGCATGATGTAGGCATTAGGGGCAATTCGATTCAGGGAGCAAGTGATGTCTGCCTTGGTTGATCGGTTGGTGGCTCATGTCCTGGGCCTGGAAGTCCGTTTGCTGGCCTGTCAGGCACGCTTGAGTGCGCGCACCGACCCTGAAGCGCTGCACGATCTGCGCACCACGGTTCGCCGTTTGCGCAGTCTGCTGCGGCCATTGCGCGGCTTACCCGGGGTCGAACAGCTGGAAGCGGCGGCGTCCCTGGTCGGCGACTTGACTACGCCGTTGCGCGATCGCGAAGTGTTGGCGGCGTACTTGCTCGAGCATGATCAACCCGAGGCTGCCCATCGGCGCATGGCGCAGATGGCTGAGGCTTACCCAGCGGTCGCTACGAGTCCTGAAGTGGCGCAGTTGCTGATGATCCTCGACGCCTTTCCGCGTTTTCTGCGGGCCTCCCAACGTCAGGGCTTGCTCAAGGGCTTGCGCCGGCGCATCGAAAAACGTTTGGCCAAACAGTGGAAAAAACTCGACAAAGCCCTGCACGATCCGGCGCATGATCGCCACCGTTTGCGCCTGCTGATCAAGCGTGTGCGTTACGGCATCGAAGCCTATCCCGAACTGGATCGACTGCCGAAAGCGGCGATGCCGCGCTTGAAGTCCGCGCAAGGTGCCTTGGGCGATTGGCACGACTGCTGGCAATGGCTGGCCAGGGCCGAACAGGAAGCCGATTTGCAGCCCTGCGTCGCGGCCTGGAAAACCGCCATGGCCAAGGCCGAAGGCCGCGCCGACCGCGTCCTCGACAAACTCAGCGCAGCCTGTTTCAAATCCTGAAACCACCACAAATCGGGCCTGATCACCCTAGGGGGGGGGCCACACTGAGCCAATGTGGGAGCGGGCTTGCTCGCGAAAGCGGTCTGTCAGTCACATCTGTTTTGGATGTGCCGCCGTCTTCGCGAGCAAGCCCGCTCCCACATTTGATCACTGTTGAATTTTGAATCGATGTCCGGCACACGGCCTATCTGTCAGCTTCTTTGGCCGGAATAAGCGCTGTGCCACCCCCGCAGGCTGGTTAAGATCCCTTCATCCTTTCCCGCACCGAGGTTTCCATGCGCTTTTCCGATCTGCTCGACGCTGTCCGCAGCCAGCCGCTGGAGCTGTCTATCCCGGCCGAATGGGCTCAGGGGCGTGCCAGCTTCGGTGGCCTGGTGGCCGCCTTGCAGTACGAAGCCATGCGCGCAAAAGTCCCGGCGGATCGTCCGGTGCGTTCGCTGGCGATCACCTTTGTCGGTCCGGTCGAGCCAGAAGTGCCGGTCAGCTTTGAAGTCGATGTGTTACGCGAAGGCAAAGCGGTCAGCCAGGTGCTGGGTCGGGCAATGCAGAAAGGCCAGGTGGTGACGTTGGTCCAGGGCAGCTTCGGCGCCTCGCGACCGTCGGAGGTGGCGGTGATCGCCGAACCGGCGCCCGAGATGAAACACTGGGACGACTGTCAGGAATTGCCTTACATCAAAGGCGTGACTCCAGAGTTCATGCGGCATCTGGCGATGCGCTGGAGCGTCGGCGGTCTGCCGTTCACCGGCAACAAATCCCGCGAGATGGGCGGCTGGGTGCGCTTGCGTGGCGACGTGAAGGAAGAAGCGGTCAGCGAGGCACATATCCTGGCGCTGGTCGACGCCTGGCCTCCGGCGCTGTTGCCGCACCTGAAAAAACCGGCGATGGGCAGCACGCTGACCTGGACCATCGAATTCGTCCAGCCGTTGCTTGAACTGAGCACGCTGGACTGGTGCAAATACCTCGTCGAGATCGAGCATGCCGCTGACGGCTACGGTCATGCGGCCGCGAAATTGTGGAACGCGGACGGTCAGTTGATTGCCATGAGCCGGCAGACGGTGACGATTTTCGCCTGATCAGTGACGACGGTGGCGCTCACGCCAGGCGCGCCACCAGCCGCCGCTCAGGAAGAACCGTGGGAAGGTCAGAAACTGCTCGACCAGCAAGCGCGACACGGCATCTTTGCGATCACTGAACGGCTCGGAGGCTTGCGCCTCCAGGCGGTGACCGTGGCGTTGCAGGCCGAGGGCGGCGAGCAGGCCAATGACGCCAATCGCGACATTGGCGAAGCTCAGACTGAACACTCCCGAGACAATCAGCAGAAACGCCACGATGAACAGCGGCACGGCAATCAGGTGCAGCACCAGATTGGTCGGGTGCTGGTGATTGTTCGGGTACGCTCGCCATTGCCAGGCGGGGAGGTTGGGGTGACGTTTGCCCATGATGGTAATCCTTGGTTCGTTGAGGCTCTTGAACAAAGAATAGGCCCGGGCAAGCCAGTCGGCGAATCAAGGCTGGCTATCGGAGTGATAGGTGTCATGTTCGGAATTGATGTTAATTGAGCTGACGCCTTCGCGAGCAAGCCCGCTCCCACAGGTAATGCGCAAATATTGAAATGGCGCTAACCCTGTGGGAGCGGGCTTGCTCGCGAAGGGATCCTTACAGCTTCAGCTGCCCGATAGCCTTGCTCAACTCCCCGGCCAACGCCGCCAGCTCATTGCTGGTGGTCGCCGACTCCACGGTCTGCTGCACGGTGTTCTCGGTCACATCCCGAATGCTCACCACCGCCCGATTCATCTCTTCCGCCACGTGGCTCTGCTGCTCGGCCGCCACCGCGATCTGCGTGTTGCTTTCACGCATCTGTGCCACGGCGCTGGTGATTTCTGCCAACGCTACGCCGGCCTCCTGAGCCTGCTGCACGCAATCGTCGGCCTTGAACGAGCTTTCCTGCATGAAATCCACCGCGTCCCGAGTCCCTGCCTGCAACGCGGAAACCATGATCGTGATCTCGTCAGTGGAGGTCTGGACACGTTTGGCCAGGTTGCGCACTTCATCGGCAACCACCGCAAAACCGCGACCCATTTCACCGGCACGGGCCGCTTCAATCGCTGCGTTCAGCGCCAGCAGATTGGTCTGCTCGGCGATGCTGTGAATCACACTGACCACGCCGTTGATTTTCTGACTGTCCTCGGCCAGACGTTGAATCATCTCGGCAGTTTGCTGCACCCCGCTGGACAGGCCGGCAATCGAATTCTGCACCCGACTGACCACTTCCTGCCCGCTGCCGGCCAGGGTGTCGGCGGTTTGCGAGAGATCGCGGGTGGCGCCGGCGTGCTGGGCAATGTGATAGACCGTGGCGGTCATTTCGTTGATCGCCGTGGCGGCCTGATCGGTTTCGCTTTGCTGGCCGAGCATGCCGTGACGCACCTCGTTCATGCTCGACGCCAACCGTGCCGCGCCGACATCCAGTTGCCGGGCGGTGCTGGCGACGGTGTTGACCACGCGCTGGTAACCGGCCTGCATAGCGTTGAAGGCATTGGCCATCTGCCCGACTTCGTCAGTGCAGGCCAGCGGCACACGGGCCGACAGGTCACCGGTTTTCTCGACGTGAAGCATCACGTCTTTCAGCGTATTGAGCTGGCTGAGCAGGAAGCGGATCAACAATTGCGAAGCGCCGAGCATCGCCAGCATCAGGATTGCCACCGCCACGGCATAGTTGGGAAAACGCTCGCCAAATACCTGGGTCAGGCTCGGGCCATGGGCAATCACCGCGACCTGATTGCCATCCGTGCGCGTAAACACTTCAGCGCCCATCAACGGGTTGTTGCCGAACAGCGGCATGGCATTGATTTCGACCCAGCCATTGGTATCGGCCAGTTCCAGTACCGGCTGCCCGTTCAGCAACGGTGCCTGCCCGCGACTGAAAGTCAGCACGTTATCGGCGTTGGGGAGCGGCTGCCCGGCGGGCCAGGCGCTGAGCAGTCGCGCCTGGGCTTGTGCCGATGCCTGATAAGCAAGGCTGCGGGCCTGTTGTTCGAGCTGTACGGCGTACAACACCAGCAGCAAGGTCGTGACGAAGGCGACGGCGTTGACCGCCCAGAATTTGTATTTCAGCGAGATATTGCTAAGCCAGGCACCCATGGAGGTCTTCTCTGATAGCGGAAACAGTTTCGGCAAGGTGCCAGTATTGTGCCGCTACTCAGGGGGCTGGATCTTGATGTGGGTCAACGTTCCCGGCATGCTCGCGCACAGGAATTGCGGGGCGTAATGCGCTATCCTTCGCGCCTTCAAAATTCCCTCGCTACAGGATTCCGCCCCATGAAAGCCGCACTCGTCGAACTCATCAGCAAAATCAGCTCCGGGTGCATGAGCGATGACGAAATCCTGAAAGTCGCTGACGAAGCGGCCCAGGCCTACGCCGATCCCGAGGCTTTTCTGACGGTCAATCCGGATATCAACTACGACGACACGTTCCCGATTCCGCTGGGCGAGTGGGTCGTCGTCGGCAGTCTTCCGGAGACCGTGCTGTTCCAGGCCGACACCTACATGGACCTGTTCGCCCAGATCGTTTCCTCGTTCGGGCCCGGGGTTGATTTCAATATCAAGCCCAAGCAACTGGCCAAGACTGAAGCCCTGACCGCACTCAATCGCATTCAGGTGCAGATGGGCAGCATGAACAAGGAAAACGGTGGTTACACGCTGATGAACTTCAGTCAGTTGCTCGACGACGAACTGCAAGTGGTGCTGGTCTACGGCAACGACGTGCCGCGCGTGCTCGAGTTGTGCGCCAAAGTCGGCATCGCTGCCGCACCCTCGCTGGAAGCCCTCAAAATCGCCGTCCACGTTTAAAAAACGGAACCCTCGCAAGGCCCGGCTATCCTAAGAGTGCAAACCACTCTTAGGGAGCGACACCATGGGTTCCACGTTCAACGGTCTGATTGGCCTGATTATTCTTGCCCTGGATATCTGGGCGATCATCAACGTGCTCAAAAGTGGTGCCGACACAGGGATGAAAATCATCTGGGTGCTGCTGATCCTGCTGCTGCCGGTGCTGGGCCTGATCATCTGGGCCATTGCCGGGCCACGGGGCAACGTCCGAGTCTGACCGGTTTCCCGGAAACAACACCGAACCTGTGGGAGCGGGCTTGCTCGCGAAGGCTGCGTCACATCCAATATATATGTGACTGACATACCGCTTTCGCGAGCAAGTCGGATCGCCGCACCGCCGCTTCCACATTCGACCTGTCATGTTCCGCAACGTAGAATTCTCGCCTTTCCCGGGGCAATCGAGCTGATCGATTGGCCATCATGGTCGGGTAACCGTCCGTTGCCACCCGCATTCATCGGAGCACTTCCCATGAGCAACACCCCGACCAGCGAGTACCTGGAAACCCTCTACGAAGGCTACGGCCAGCGTTTTCGCATGGAAAAACTGCTGCACGAAGTGCGCACCGAACACCAACACCTGGTGATTTTCGAAAACCCGCGCATGGGCCGCGTCATGGCGCTGGACGGCGTGATCCAGACCACTGAAGCCGACGAATTCATCTACCACGAGATGTTGACCCACGTGCCGATCCTGGCGCATGGCACCGCCAAGCGCGTGCTGATCATCGGTGGCGGTGACGGCGGCATGCTGCGTGAAGTGGCCAAGCACCGCAGCATCGAGCACATCACCATGGTCGAGATCGACGGCACCGTGGTCGACATGTGCAAGGAATACCTGCCGAACCACTCCAAGGGTGCGTTCGACGATCCACGCCTGAACCTGGTGATCGACGACGGCATGCGTTTCGTCGCCACCACCACCGAAAAATTCGACGTGATCATTTCCGATTCCACCGACCCGATCGGCCCGGGCGAAGTGCTGTTCTCGGAAAACTTCTACCAGGCCTGCCGTCGCTGCCTGAACGAAGGCGGCATCCTGGTGACCCAGAACGGCACGCCGTTCATGCAAATCGAAGAAGTCAAAACCACCGCCGGGCGCCTGCGCAGCCTGTTCCCGGACTGGCACTTCTATCAGGCGGCCGTGCCGACCTACATCGGTGGCGCCATGACCTTCGCCTGGGGCGCGACCAATACCGCCTATCGCAAATTGTCCCGCGAAACCCTGCAGCAGCGCTTCGCCGGCAGCGGCATCATTACCCGCTACTACAATCCGGAAATCCACATCGGCGCGTTCGCCTTGCCGCAATACGTCCTGCAGGCTGTGAACAAGCCTAGCAACGACTGATATCGAGCAAGCCAGAAAAGGGCCCTCTCAGGTTGTGTGAAAACACACCGCAGATGGCCCTTTTTTCATGCTTCACTTATAGAAGGTCCGGTTGAACGATTGGCCGGGGAAGAATGTCGAGATACATGTAAGCCCATCCATGGGTTTTATCGAGGAGGCACCTGATGCAAAAGTGGAAAGTCACTTTCGTTGATGATCACGGTGAACAAGTTGACGAGGTGTTCGAAAGCGATGAATGCCCGAACAATGAACAAGCCGCGAAGCTCATTCGCGCCCGGTGTCTGCCTGTGGCTGCCGAACTGGACCTCAACGATCTGGAAGGGCGCACCGATGATCCGACTGTCAAAAGTCTGAAGACCCAGTACAGCATTGAAATCCTCAGCATCACGCCAATCTGAACATCTCCTGTCACATTCCTAACCAGGCCTTGGCAGCGGCTCTATCTTGAGGCTACTCTGCAATCGAGATCAGCGAACGGATCGCTAAGGTCTGGTCTTGTCAGCTACATGCTTGCTTCCCACCGGCAACGTTGTTGCCGCATCGCTCGCCCCATTCGGTTGCGAGTGCCGGGAATACGGAAAGTCTATCCATCAGTCTGAGGGGGACGTTTCATGAGCACAGCCTATCAAGAAGACATCAGCACCAGCGTCTTGCGCCGCATGAAAGAAGGCGGCTTCGACTTTTCACGATTCCATCCCATCGAGTTCTACGCCATTTTCCCGGACGAGGAGCGGGCGCGCAGGGCGGCAGGGCATTACTGCGGTGAATCCTTGAATGCACAAATCAGCGTGCGCGACGACGGCGCGTGGTACCTGGAACTGAGCAAAGTGATGTACGCCACTTATGACGGCATCGGCGATTTTGAGCAGGATTTCGAGGCGGTGGTCGAGCCTTTGGGCGGCATCATCGAAGGATGGGGCGTCAAGCAGGAGGTACGAGGGCGACTCGCATAACTTATGAACAGTGACAACACTCAGCAACGGCTGACCTCAGGGTTGGCCGTTTTCGTTTTCACGGTTTGAAAAGTTAAAAGATCGCTGCCTCGTTTCACCTGTAGGAGCTGTCGAGTGAAACGAGGCTGCGATCTCTTGATCGTGTTTTTGATTCATAACGTTTCAAAAACGCAAAAAAAAGCCGCCTGAACAGGCGGCTAAAGGGAAGTTCATCAAGTTTTCCAGCGAATGCGCGGATTATCCGCATCCACTCCCGGGCAGTGAAATCAACTCTGGCTATGCTGGTGAGAGGCGACAACATTGCTTCGCAATGAAGCGGGGGCGATCAGCTGGGGGCATTTACCGCACAGGATTGGTGCGGTGCGTGCAGTGCGATTATCCAACTGATTGATATCAAAGCGTTTATGCCGATGGCACGGGCTTTGCGAAGCCCAGATGTCCGGGTGACAAGGAGTACGGCATGATCCGCACCTATTTTGATGAGATGTACGATGCCGGCGGTCAGGTCCGCCCGCATTATCGGGAGTTTGCCCGTTGGCTGGCCGAAACGCCTGACGAGCTTTTGGCACAACGGCGACGCGAGGCCGATCTGTTATTTCATCGCGCCGGGATTACGTTCACGCTCTATGGTGATGAGCAAGGGACAGAGCGCCTGATTCCCTTCGACACCATCCCCCGCAGCATCCCCGCCAGTGAATGGCGAGTTGTCGAGCGCGGCTGCATTCAGCGGGTCAAGGCGTTGAACATGTTCCTCGCCGACCTCTATCACGAGCAGCGCATAATCAGGGCAGGCATCATTCCGGCCGAGCAGGTGCTGGCCAACGAGCAATACCAGTTGGCGATGCAAGGGCTGGATTTGCACCGCGATATCTATTCCCACATCTCCGGTGTCGATCTGGTGCGCGATGGCGACGGCACGTACTACGTGCTTGAAGACAATCTTCGTACACCGAGCGGCGTCAGCTACATGCTGGAAGACCGCAAGATGATGATGCGGCTGTTCCCCGAGTTGTTCGCGGCCCAGCGCATTGCCCCTATCGACCACTATCCGAACCTGTTGCTCGACACCCTGAAAAGCTCCAGCCCGATTGATAACCCGAGCGTGGTGGTACTGACGCCGGGTCGTTTCAACAGCGCGTTCTTTGAACATGCGTTTCTGGCGCGGGAAATGGGCGTTGAGCTGGTGGAAGGCGCGGACTTGTTCGTGCGGGATGACAAGGTGTTCATGCGCACCACGGACGGGCCGAAAGCCGTCGACGTGATCTACCGTCGCCTCGACGATGCGTTCCTCGATCCGCTGGCGTTCAACCCGGACTCGATGCTTGGCGTTCCAGGGCTGCTGTCGTCATACCGCTCCGGCAATGTCGTGCTGGCAAATGCCATAGGCACCGGGGTCGCGGACGACAAGTCGGTGTATCCATTCGTCACGGACATGATCCGTTTCTACCTGGATGAAGAACCGATTCTGAAGAATGTGCCGACGTGGCAGTGTCGTAATCCCTCCGAACTGTCCCACGTACTGGCCAATCTTCCGGAACTGGTGGTCAAGGAAACCCAGGGCTCCGGCGGTTACGGAATGCTGGTCGGGCCGGCGGCGACGGCGGCGGAAATCGAGTCTTTCCGCGCGCGGATCAAAGCCAAGCCCCATGCGTACATCGCGCAACCGACGTTGTCCCTGTCGACCTGTCCGACCTTTGTCGAAAACGGCATCGCTCCACGCCACATCGACCTGCGTCCGTTTGTATTGTCTGGCCGCGAAACCCGGGTTGTGCCTGGCGGTTTGACCCGTGTTGCCCTGCGCGAAGGCTCTCTGGTGGTGAATTCATCCCAGGGCGGCGGAACCAAGGACACCTGGGTGGTCGAGGATTGAAGGAAGCCTGCCATGTTAAGTAGAACTGCCTCGGATTTGTATTGGATGTCGCGTTACCTGGAGCGGGCGGAAAACCTCGCACGGATGCTCGACATCAGTTATTCGCTGTCGCTGATGCCACAGGATGGCCGTGGTGACGGCCTGCATGAACTCGCCATGCCGTTGCTGATCACCGGCACCCTGGACGATTACCTGGAGCGCCACGGCGAATTGCACGCTGAACGGCTGCTGCATTTCTTCGCTCTGGACGCGGCCAACCCGGCGAGCATCTACAGCTGCCTCGGCGCCGCGCGGGCCAGTGCCCATGCGGTGCGTGGGCGAATCACCGCCGACATGTGGGAAAACATCAATGCCACCTGGCTGGAAATTCGCGGGATAGCTGATCAAGGCTTGAGTCGCTACGGCATGAGCCGTTTCTGCGAGTGGATCAAGGAACGTTCCCACCTGTTCCGGGGCGCGTCCTACGGCACGATCATGCGTAACGATGCGTTCCGCTTTATTCGTCTGGGGACGTTTATCGAAAGGGCGGACAACACGTTGCGCCTGCTCGACGCCCGTTACGAAATGGCTGGCGATCAGGCAGAGGCGGTCAGCGATGGCACCGCTCACGCGTATTACCAGTGGAGTGCTTTGCTGCGGGCGTTGTCCTCGTTCGAGGCCTACACCGAGATCTACCGCGATGCGCCCGGCGCCCGGCATGTGGCCGAGTTGCTGTTGCTGCGTGCTGACGTGCCGCGTTCATTGCGAGCCTGCACAGAAGAAATCGACCAGATCCTTGCCCAATTGCCGGGGGCCAATGGCCGTCCCGCGCAACGCCTGGCAGCGGAAATGGACGCACGCCTGCGCTACACCGGCATCACCGAAATTCTCGACGAAGGCCTGCACGCCTGGCTGACCGAGTTCATCCCGCTGGTGCGCCAGTTGGGTAACGCCATACACAGTTCCTACCTGGAGGCTGCATGAGACTTTCCATTAGCCACGAGACCACCTATCACTACGAAGATCAGGTGCGGGCGAGCATCCAGTACCTGCGACTGACACCCCACGACAGCGAGCGCCAGCATGTGCTCAGCTGGCAGCTCGACCTGCCGCGCCCGGTGCGCGCGCAACTCGATCCGTTCGGCAACATCCTGCACGTGCTGACCCTGGACGAGCCCCACGAGGCGATCATCATCGGCGCTCGTGGGCAGGTGGACATCGATGAATTGCGTGAGGCGGAGCATGAAAGCCAGTCGGCGCTGCCGTTCCTGCGTTTCACGCGCCTGACCGAAGCCGATGAAGCCCTGCGTGCGTTCGCCGAGAAGGAGTGCAAGCAACGCCGGGATCGCACGACGTTGATCGACTTGATGCATGGCCTGAACCAGCACATGACCTACACGCCGGGCTCCACCGAAGTGGACACCAGCGCCGCCCAGGCCTTCGCCGGGCGTTCCGGCGTCTGCCAGGACCACACCCACGCGTTTCTCGCCTGCGCTCGCAGCCTGGGCATTCCGTCGCGTTATGTGTCGGGCTATTTGTACAGCGAGAACAGCGAACACCTGGCCAGTCACGCCTGGGCGGAAGCATGGCTCGATGACGCCTGGTACAGCTTTGACGTGACCAATGAATTGGCGCGGCCTGAGCGTCATCTGAAACTGGCGGTGGGCCTGGATTACCTGGATGCCTGCCCGGTACGTGGCATGCGGCGTGGCGGTGGTTGCGAGCAGATGCATGCGAAAGTGTTTGTTTCGCCAACACCATTACCGGTTATTTCTGTGCAACAGCAATAATCGGGGATACCGCTTCGCGAGCAAGCCCGCACACATTGGATCTTTATTGATCACAGAATTTGCGTTTGGCGCAGATCAAATGTGGGAGCGGGCTTGCTCGCGAAGAGGCCAGTCCAGGCAACAAAAGGCTAGGGCTTAACTTTTCGCCCAGCCATATGCTTCAAATACCCCACCAACCTCTCCAGATCCCCGTCCGGCAGCACCGTCGCCGAAAACCCGGGCATCTTCGCCTGAGGCCACTGGCGCAAGCTCTGCGGATCACGAATGTAGCGCTTGAGGAAATCCGCGCCGAAGTACTCGGTCGGGTTAAACGGAATATTCAGGTCTGGCCCAAACTGCGCATCCCCGGCGCCGTTCAATCGATGACACGCCAGGCAATTCTTCTGAAACAGCGAAAAACCCTTGTTCACCGGATCGTCAGCCTTCAACGCCGGATCGGGCAGCAGGGCAGGGAAGCGCTCGGCCACCGGTGCCAAGCGCTTGATGCTCGCCACTTGAAAGGGCCATTGCTCGGGGCTGATATCGCTCGCCTGAGGATCGGTCCAGACCAGATAGAACGGCCCGGCGCCGGGTTTGCCTTCCGACAGCGGTGGCCACGGCTTGGCGGGTTCTTCAATCGCCAACCATGCACGCGCACCCTGGGTATTGAGCAACGGCGCGGCTGACAGTTCTGCCGCAAAACCATCCAGGGCTACCGCCTGTAAATGGTTTTCAGGCTTGATGCCCGTCAACAACGCAGCCAACGGAACAGCGCGATAGCTCATGTCCCGTTTGTAGGAAACGTCGTTGCTAATGGTGATGGTCTGAACCTGAGGATGCTTGAGCAATTCCTCGGTTTGCCAGGTGCGACTGCTCGCGCCCAACTCAAGGTTCAGCTGTGCGGCAGACAGAGGCGTGCTGAGCAGCAAGGCCCCGAAAAGAATGAGCGTTTTCAAGTGATCGCCGTCCATGTCGTGGAAGTGCCGTAAAGGTTGGCACACCCACGCTGGCCCGGGTAGCGAGCCAGTCACATTTTTAGAGGGCGATATAAAACCTGGCGCCGTATTTTTTAATGACCGACTAGCCGATCACCTTGGTCAGGTTCGGCAAAATCAACAACAGCGTAGTGGCGAAAAGAATGAGCCCGGCTTGACGTACTTTCGATTGTTTGAACATGGCTTGACCGCCTTTATTGTTATTTCCTGATGCCTGCCTGCATTTCTCCATGACGGCAGAGCGTTGCACTTCCTGTTTGACGAGCGCCTCGGCAAAACCCGACGACAACTTCGTACAAGTTCACCTTAGAGCCCGCGTCACGCTTGGTTTAGATCCATTTCGTATGGACTTCACATAAATTGCTCTTAAAAAGGCATGAGGCCTATTGCCAGCTTCTTGGGCGCCCGTTTGCTAGACAGCTTGGTGTCCTGAATCGGTTAATTCGGTCGTTGCCTACCGTCCGTCTGAGCGTGACCGTCAACGTCTGTGAGCACTGCGGTCATTGAATCCAGGGCTGCTCGGCCTAAGGTGGGAACTCTGAATTTACTCCCCTGCCCAGGTTCGAGAACGTCATGACCCAAGCTTTTATTTTCGACGCGTTACGCACGCCCCGCGGCAAAGGCAAGGCCAATGGCGCCTTGCACAGCGTCAAACCGGTGAACCTGATAGCCGGGCTGCTCACGGCGCTGCAACAGCGCACGTCTCTCGACACCAGTCAGGTCGACGATGTGGTACTTGGCTGCGTGACGCCCATCGGCGACCAGGGTTCCGACATAGCCAAAACCGCGACCCAGGTGGCGGATTGGGACGTCAGCGTGGCGGGTTTGCAGATCAACCGCTTCTGCGCCTCGGGGTTGGAGGCGGTGAACCTCGGCGCGATGAAAGTGCGTTCCGGCTTCGAAGACCTGGTGGTGGTCGGCGGCGTCGAGTCCATGTCCCGCGTGCCGATGGGCAGCGATGGCGGCGCCTGGGCGCAGGACCCGGAAACCAGTTTTCACAGCCATTTCGCCCCTCAAGGCGTGGGCGCTGACCTGATCGCCACGGTGGAAGGCTTCAGCCGTCAAGACATCGATGCCTATGCGCTGCACTCCCAGCAAAAGGCTGCGCGAGCAAGGGCCGACGGTTCGTTCAACAAATCGCTGGTGCCGGTGCAGGACCAGAACGGCATTATCCTGCTCGATCACGATGAATTCATCCGCGCCGGATCAACCATGGAAGGCTTGGGCCAGCTCAAGCCGAGCTTCGAGATGATCGGGCAAATGGGCTTTGATGCCACCGCGCTTCGGGTCTTCAGCCATGTTGAGCGGATCAACCACGTGCACACGGCGGGTAACAGTTCCGGGATCGTCGATGGTGCGGCGCTGATGCTGATCGGCTCCGAAGCCAAGGGCCGGGCGCTGGGTTTGCAACCGCGGGCGCGGATCGTCGCCACGGCAGTCACCAGTACCGACCCGACTATCATGCTCACCGGCCCCGCGCCGGCCACCCGCAAGGCACTGGCCAAGGCCGGGCTGCGGGTTGAAGACATTGATCTGTTCGAGGTCAACGAAGCCTTCGCCTCGGTGGTGCTGAAATTCATCAAGGACATGGCGATCGACCCGGACAAGGTCAACGTCAACGGCGGCTCCATCGCCATGGGCCACCCGCTGGGTGCCACCGGCTGCGCAATTCTCGGCACGTTGCTCGATGAACTGGAAACCCGGCGCCTGCGCTATGGCCTCGCGACGCTGTGTGTCGGCGGCGGCATGGGCATCGCCACCATCATCGAACGCCTCTGAGCCCCGACCGACTTCAAGGAAGCACTTTCATCATGACTGAAGCCATTCGTTACGAAAAAGGTCAGGACCAGATCGTCGTCCTGACCATCGACATGCCGGGCCAGAGCGCCAACACCATGAACGCGGTTTACCGCGAAGCCATGGCTGCCTGTGTTGCCAGACTGGTTGCCGAAAAAGACACCATCGCCGGCGTGATCATCACCTCGGCCAAGAAAACCTTCTTCGCCGGCGGCGACCTCAATGAACTGATCAAGGTCGGCAAGCTCGAGGCCAAAGCCTTTTACGACATGGTGCTGACACTCAAAGGGCAGCTGCGAACTCTGGAAACCCTCGGCAAACCGGTGGTCGCCGCGATCAACGGCACCGCGTTGGGCGGCGGTTGGGAAATCTGCCTGGCGTGCCATCACCGGGTTGCGCTGGACGACTCTTCGGTGCAACTCGGCTTGCCGGAAGTGACCCTCGGCCTGCTGCCAGGCGGCGGCGGGGTGGTGCGCATGGTGCGGATGCTCGGTATTGAAAAAGCCTTGCCCTATCTGCTCGAAGGCAAAAAATTCCGGCCGCAGCAGGCGTTGCGGGCAGGTTTGATTGATGAGTTGGCGGCGGATCGTGATGAACTGCTGGCCAAGGCGCGCGCCTGGATTATCGCCCATCCTTCAGCTGTGCAGCGCTGGGACGTGAAGGGTTACCAAATTCCCGGTGGTACGCCGTCGAACCCGAAAGTCGCGCAAATGCTGGCCATCGCGCCGTCTATCCTGCGCAGCAAAACCCAGGGCTGCCTGCCCGCGCCAGAGAAAATCCTCTGCGCCGCGGTGGAAGGTGCTCAGGTGGATTTTGACACCGCGCACTTGATCGAAACCCGCTACTTCACCGAATTGACCACCGGCCAGGTGTCGAAAAACCTGATTGGTACGTTCTGGTTCCAGCTCAACGAAATCAATGCCGGCAGCTCGCGGCCTCAGGGCTTTTCGCCCTACGTGACTCGTCGGGTGGGTGTACTGGGCGCAGGCATGATGGGCGCCGGAATCGCCTTTGTCAGCGCGTCGGCCGGCATCGACGTGGTGCTCAAGGACATCAATCTTGCGGCCGCGCAGAAGGGCAAGGCTCATTCGGCGGTGCTGCTGGACAAGAAGGTTGCGCGTGGCCAATTGAGTGTCGATCAGCGCGATGCAACGCTGGCGCGAATTCACCCCACTGAAAGCGACGCCGATCTGGCCGGTTGTGATCTGATCATTGAAGCGGTGTTTGAAGATCGCGATTTGAAAGCCAACGTTTCTTCGGCGGCGCAAAAAGTCGTTGGGCCAGATGCAGTGATTGCTTCCAACACGTCGACCTTGCCAATCAGCGGCCTCGCGACCGCCGTGCCGGATCAGAGCAAGTTCCTCGGTCTGCATTTCTTCAGCCCCGTGGAGAAAATGCCCTTGGTGGAAATCATCAAAGGCGCCCACACCAGCGACGAAACTCTGGCTCGCGGGTTCGATTTCGTCCTGCAAATCAAGAAAACCCCGATTGTGGTCAACGACAGTCGCGGTTTCTTCACTTCGCGGGTGTTCGGCACATTCACCAACGAAGGCATTGCCATGCTGGGCGAAGGCGTGAGCGCGCCGATGATCGAGACCGAAGCGCGCAAGGCCGGCATGCCGATCGGACCTCTGGCGATCTCCGACGAAGTTTCCCTCAGCCTGATGAGCCATATCCGCCAGCAGACCGCCAAAGACCTGCAAGCAGAAGGGAAACCGCTGATTGAGCACCCGGCGTTCGCCGTGATTGACTTGTTGCTCAACGAATACAAGCGTCCGGGTAAGGCTGGAGGGGGTGGTTTCTACGATTATCCGGCCCGTGGGCAGAAGCATCTGTGGCCAGAGCTGAAAAGCCGTTTCGAGAAGGCTGACGGGCAGATTTCGCCGAAGGACGTGCGTGATCGACTGTTGTTCGTGCAAGCCATCGAAACGGTGCGCTGTGTGGAGGAGGGGGTGTTGACCTCGACGGCGGACGCCAACGTCGGCTCGATCTTCGGCATCGGCTTCGCCGCCTGGACCGGTGGCGCGCTGCAATTCATCAATCAGTACGGCGTGAAAGATTTCGTCGCCCGCGCCCAGTACCTGGCGGAGCAGTATGGCGAGCGATTCGCACCTCCTGCGCTATTGCTGGAGAAAGCGGCTAAAGGGGAGGCGTTCTAGGGGACGGATGACGCATTCCGGGGCTTGCCTTGCCACTGTGTTTCAAGGCAGGCTCTGGGGTGTGCATTATTCCCATCACGTGTCAGGTATTTTTTATGTCGTTACGCATCTGCATTCTGGAAACCGACATCCTGCGTCCGGAACTGGTCGATCAATATCAGGGTTACGGGCAGATGTTCCAGCGTCTGTTTTCGCAGCAACCCATCGCTGCCGAGTTCACCGTTTACAACGTGATGCAGGGCGAGTATCCCGGCGAAGAGCTGACGTTTGACGCCTACCTGGTCACCGGCAGCAAGGCCGATTCCTTCGGCACCGACCCGTGGATTGAAACCCTCAGGGCTTACCTGCTGACCCGCTACGAGCGCGGCGACAAACTGTTGGGCGTGTGCTTCGGCCATCAACTGTTGGCATTGCTGCTGGGCGGCAAGAGCGAGCGTGCGGCCCAAGGCTGGGGCGTCGGCACCCACAACTACAAACTCGCCGCCAAGGCGCCGTGGATGAGCCCGGTGAGGGAAGAACTGACCTTGTTGATCAGCCACCAGGATCAGGTCACCGCGCTCCCGGAAAATGCCACGGTCATCGCTTCCAGCGATTTCTGCCCGTTCGCCGCGTACCACATCAACGATCAGGTGCTGTGCTTCCAGGGGCATCCGGAATTCATTCACGATTACTCGCGGGCGTTGTTGGATATTCGTCAGGAAGCGCTGGGCGAGCAGATTTATTCGAAAGGTATGGCGAGCCTTGAGCACGAGCATCACGGCACTACCGTCGCGGAGTGGATGATGCGGTTTGTGGCGCATAAGCCAGAATCTGGGGCGGTTTAAAAGATAAAAGCTTCGCGAGCAAGCCCGCTCCCACAGTGGATCTCCGGTGTTGCAGAGATCATTGTGGGAACGGGCTTGCTCGTGAATGTCACAGGCACCTCGGTAATGGCTACAACCACCCCGACTTCTTGAAACTCGCCCACAAACTTACGCACCCCACCGCAATAACCCCCAACACTCCGAAATACCCATATTGCCAACTCAACTCCGGCATGTCCTGAAAGTTCATCCCGTAAATCCCCGCCACCGCCGTCGGGAACGCCAGAATCGCCGCCCACGCCGCGAACTTGCGCTGCACCACGCTTTGGCGTGACGCCTCCAGCAACACCCCAACCTCAATGGTCTGACTGGCAATGTCCGCCAGGGTCGTCAGGTCTTCCATCTGCCGTGTCACATGGATCTGCACATCGCGAAAGTACGGGCGCATGTTCTTGTCGATGAACGGAAAACTCAGCTTCTGCAATTCCTCACCGATCTCCACCATCGGCGCCGCAAACCGGCGCAAGCGCAGTACATCGCGGCGCAGGCTGTGGAGTTTTTGAATGTCGCGCTCGTTCAGGGAGCTACACATGACGTTGCGTTCCAGCTCATCGATCTCCGCATGGATCGCTTCGCCCATGGGCTGGTAGTTTTCGATCACGAAGTCGAGGATGGCATAGAGTACGAAATCTTCCCCGTGCTCCAGCAACAGCGGACGCGCCTCACAGCGCTGTCGGACATGGGCGTAGGACGCGGAGTGGCCGTTGCGTGCGGTAATGATGTAACCATTGCCGGCAAAGATATGAGTTTCGATGAACTGCAGTTTGCCTTCATGCCGGATCGGCGAATACGTGACGATGAACAGCGCGTCGCCGAAGGTTTCCAGTTTCGGCCGACTGTGTTTTTCCAGGGCGTCTTCGATGGCCAGTTCATGCAGGTTGAACTGGCGTTGCAGATTGAACAGCTCCTGGGCGTTCGGCTCTTCGAGGCCGATCCAGACAAAGTGGCCAGGCTTTGCCGCCCAGGCAGCGCCTTCGTCGAGGGTGATATTGGTGACTTTCTTACCGGCGCTATAAACCGCAGCAGCAACAACTCTACCCATGATAGTGATTCACTTCTTATTGGCAGCTTTCTATTAGCAAAGATGGCAGTGGCAGGCAGTCTCCAGCTTAGCCCTGTCTGCTGCTTGAGAGTCAGTGAAATCTGTTGAGTTCGTAGGCAAAAGCTCGCAGGCAAAAGAAAACCCGCACAAGGCGGGTTTCTTTTACGCGGCTTGCAGTTGCCGATCCATCGAAGCGATGCACTCGCGCATCTGCTCGCGGCACTGGGCAATCAGCAGCGGCATGTCATCCAGGCTCAATCCAGCCGTAGGAATCGCCGGTAACGAGCGAATCAGAATCTTCCCACTGCCCCAACGGTTCAATCGCATGTGTTTAACGTAACTGCTGACACACACTGGAACAATCGGCACCCCGGCGGCAATGGCCATTTGAAAGGCGCCTTTCTTGAACGGCAGCAACTCTTCGCCCAGGTTGCGTGTGCCTTCCGGGAAGACCCAGATCGAAGTGTCTTCATTCTGCAGCGTGTGGGTAGTGGTCAGCATCGACTGACGCGCTTTCTGCGCATTGCCGCGATCGATCAGCACATTGCCCGCCAACCAGAACAACTGACCAAACAGCGGCACCCACTTCAGACTCTTCTTGCCGATACACACAGTACGGCGGGGCACCACGTTACCGAACACAAACAAATCGTAGTTGGACTGGTGGTTGGCGATGATCACGCAGCTGTCGGGTTTATCCATCAGCGGTCCGACGTCAGCCTTCACCCGCAGACGCAAAATGCACATCGCCGGCCATGCATAAAGACGCGCGCACAAGCGGCTGTTGTCCGGATTGAACGGTCGGCACAGGCCGAGAATCACCCCGAGCACACCGGCCAGAATAAAGTGCAGGCCCATCAATAACATACGAAACACAAACAGCATTTACAGGCCCCACCGGGACAAAAGGTGGCGCAGTGTACGGATGTGCACTGTTTTCGGCAATTGCCGCTATAGAGGTGGGAGATAGGCGATGTTTGAGCGCATGTTTCCGACTTATGGGTCAGATGCGATCTAGAGCGGTTGTAGGCTATTCAACGGAGCGTGTAAGAAAAAGCCCGACACGACGGTCGGGCTTTTCGGTGTGGCACGTTTGGGTTTAAACCAAAAAATCCTGATCCTCGATGATCGCGTTGTCCAGCCTCTCCAGCAGCGCTTTGCGCACTTTGAGCTTGGTGTTCTTGTGAGCGGTCATGTTGATCTTCTTCAACTGACGAGCCGCCGCCAGCGCCGCGCCTTGCAGCTCTTCGGCCGACACCACCAGGTCGAGGAACCCGGCATCCATGGCGCTCTGCGGATTAAACATTTCAGCGTTGATCACAGAGCGGTGGAACGCCGACTTGCGCAGACGATCACGGGCCAGTTCGATACCGGCGTGGTGCATGGTCATGCCGATCTGCACCTCGTTCAAACCAATGCTGAACGGGCCGTCGACACCAATTCGGTAATCCACCGACAACAGCAGGAACGCGCCCTTGGCCACCGCATGCCCAGGGCATGCCACGATCACCGGGAACGGGTGCGCCAACAGACGACGAGCCAGGGTCGAACCGGCAGTCACCAGCGCCACGGCTTCTTTAGGACCTGAGGTCATCACCTTCAAGTCATAACCGCCTGACAGAATCCCAGGCGTACCGGTAATGATCACCACCGCACGATCAGTCACCGCCTGATCCAGCGCGGCGTTAAACGCAGCAATCACGTCCGGAGAGATGGCATTGACCTTGCCATTGCTCAAGGTCAGGGTCGCGATACCGTCTTCGAGATGGTAGGAAATCAACTCACTCATGACGCTATTCCTTTCAATAAAGTAGGGCAGACGTTACTCACCGCCGTAGGCCAGGTAAAGCGCCGTGACTGACCGCCCAGTCACCCTTTCCCCGCCCGGCAAGCGTCGCCCGCCACGTCAGCCGCGCATTCCCTTCTATATAGAGGAGGGCGCGAAGCCGGAGATTGGCGGGTTTGCCATGGACTGGAACCTGCTCGAACGACTAAAACGCTAAGCGCATGAAAATTCTGAAAAAAAAATTTGCCATCGGAAAAGCTTTCGACTACATTAGCGCGCCTCGACAGACAGAACATGTTTGACGAGATACGGTGAAGTGTCCGAGTGGCTTAAGGAGCACGCCTGGAAAGTGTGTATACAAGAAATTGTATCGAGAGTTCGAATCTCTCCTTCACCGCCACATTTAATCGTTAGAGCCCTGATTATTCGGGGCTTTTTCGTTTCTGCGGTTCTGAAAAAAAATTTAGCCCATACTTTGGCCCATACCCTGGACGGCTCAGTGCTTTGCGACCAAAGGCTGATTTTTCGACAGTTTCTAAGCGGTGTACATCATTCGACGCACTGTATTTCCGTGATGATCCCCGCATCGTGTAAGCCCAAGGCATAGCCCTCTGCACGACTGGCTGATTCCAACACCAGGTGCATGAGGCTGCCTTCGATGATCTTGAGAGTGGAGTATTAGGCCGATCACCGGTAGCGATCCGCGAGAATGCTTACTCTGGCATTGTCCAGGATTGTAGCTTGTAGCCCTCCTGGCTCAACTCGGCGCGCACCTCTTCCAGCAGGCTTTCCAGTTGCGCCGGGTCGGAATAGGCACTGCTTGGAACCTGTTTGCGACAAATATGAGTGTTGGCCCGGTCGATGACGGTCAGGCTCAGTTCTCCATTACCGTCTTGCGGAGCCCAGGCGACGCATTGAAAAGGTTCGAATGCGTGGCCGGCAATCAAAAGTGCTTCGTTGATGCGGAACGGGGTGCTCATGGGTTGTCTCTCCTTGTACCCAAACAAATGATGTGCCATCGGGTGGGCTTACCGGTCGGCTGTTTACTAGTAGGGGGCGGGTCACACGTAGTAATAATTTTGTTTAAACTTTATTTCATTCACAAAAATTAACCCGCGATTGTGAAAGTTGAATGGACGGTAGTAATTCATTAGGGGAACTCTGAAAAAGACTTCCAGATTTGGTGAAATTGTTGGCGCTGATTGAAAACTCACACACCCTGCCGATTGAAATTAGACCCAGGGCGGATTGCTGATTTCGCAGCAGCAATTTCGAATAAACTTAGCAGCGTGCCGATCACATGAGTCGCGGAAGACCTGCTGCATGCAGTCATGCAGCAGGGCATTTCCACAACAACAGTCAAAATTGCTGGTCTTCCTCCGTACTCGCTCTGGCCCACAGCAGTTTTTCATTGCTTTACATAACTGCCTGGCGCCGGCTCCAGAGGCGGGAATTTGTCATTCCCTATGTGCGGAACCGCTGGTTGGCGCTCGCCGGAGTGTCCCGCCAGCCAGTTGAACCAATCATTCCACCAGCTACCGGGTTGCTGCTCAGCATTCTTGAACCAGGTCTCCGGGTTTTTCGTGACCCGACTATTGGTCCAGTAATGGCGCTTCTGCTTGGCCGGTGGATTGATGACGCCGGCGATATGCCCTGAAGCTCCTAATACAAAACGCTTGGCCCCGGAGAGCAGGTTGGTGCTGGCGTAGGCGCTTTTCCAGGGCACGATGTGATCGTCATGGGTGGCGAGGATGTAAGCGGGAGCGTCAATTGCACGCAAATCAAGCTTGACCCCACAGCACTCCAGCTCGCCTGATTTCAAATCGTTCTGCAGATAGGTGTGGCGCAGATACCAGCAGTACATCGGCCCTGGAAGGTTGGTGCTGTCGTTGTTCCAGAACAGCAGATCAAGCGGGATCGGCTTCTGCCCCTTGAGGTATTTGTCGACGTTGTAGTTCCACCACAGCTCGTTGGGGCGCAGTAGGGAAAAGGTATTGCCCATGTCCTCACCACGAAACAGACCGATGGGACCATTCATGCCGCCGATGGTGCGCTCTCGATAGGCCACCAGTTCTTCGTCGACGAATATGTCGATGGGACCGGTATCCAGGTAGTCAAGGAACGTGGTGAACAGGCTCACGCTGGCGATCTCCCTGTCGCCGCGTGCAGCAAGTACTGCCAGCGCCGTGCTCAGCAGGGTGCCGCCGATGCAGAAGCCCACGCAATTGAGTCGCTGCTCGCCACTGATATCGCGGGTCACCTGCAAGGCGTCGATTACCCCGTGCTCAATCAGGTCATCCCAGGTGGTGCCAGCGTGTTCCTCGTCAAAGTTGCGCCAGGACATCAGGAATACGGGATGTCCCTGTTCCAGCAGGTGGCGGACCATCGAGTTGTCCGGGCGCAGATCAAGGATGTAGTACTTGTTGATCGACGGAGGTACGACGAATACCGGGTGTCGGTACTGGGTTTCGCTTTGCGGGTAGTACTGAATTAGTTGGAATAGGTGATTCTCAAAGACGATTTCGCCGGGGGTGTTAGCCAGATCGACGCCAACCTTGAAGGCGCCGCTGTCACACTGGCGCATTTTGCCTTCGTTCATGTCGCTGGCCAGATGCTGCATACCTGTGAGCAGGCTGGCACCTTGAGTCTCAACCACACGCTGGAGCGCATCAGGGTTACTGACCAGGAAATTGCTTGGCGCACTGGCGGCAATGGCTTGCTCCACCAGATAGCGCAGGCGTTGGCGCGGTTTTTTTTCGTCGATCAGCAACTTGTCGAGCAGTTTCAGGAGAAAGCCGGAGTTGAGCAGGTAAAACGCAGCGAGGGAGCCGAACTGTGGCTCGCTCCAGTTGCCGCTGGAGAAGCGTCGATCATCGAAGCTGAAGGGTTGGCCGGTCAGCAGTTTTTGGCCGAGTTGGCCCCATTGAACCTGGTAGTCCGCTTGAAGGCTGTCCAGGGTTTCGCGAGGTAACTCGAACCAGGCGCCGTGCTCATGCCCGGAAAACCACGGATTAGTGCTGACCCATAGGCGTAATTGTTGCACTGCAAAGGAAGCGATGAACGGAACCTGGCCTGACCAATAGGTTTTGAATGTATGCGCGTTGTTGTCCATAAAGTTCCTTGCCCATACAGATGAGCCGGGCAGAAAAAAAGCCGCGCTTTGCCGGACTCCGGCGTTGCGACGGCAGGAATGCGCGCAGCGTTGTCTGACGCCAATCTGATGCGCGGAACAAGGGTCCCAAGTCCGCGCATGGGCTACTCAGAAGCCGTTGGTTAGCGCTCGATAGCCAGGCCGACGCCTTGTCCGCCGCCGATGCACAAAGTGGCCAGCCCCTTCTTGCCGTCGCGACGGATCAGTTCGTGCACCAGCGACACCAGAATCCGTGCCCCCGATGCGCCGATCGGATGGCCAAGGGCGATCGCGCCGCCGTTGACGTTGACTTTGCTGGTGTCCCAACCCATCTCTTTGCCAACCGCCAGCGCCTGGGCGGCGAAGGCTTCATTGGCTTCGATCAGGTCCAGGTCCTCGACGCTCCAGCCGGCCTTTTGCAGGGTCAGGCGTGTAGCCGGGACCGGGCCGATGCCCATGATCGACGGGTCCACACCGGCGCTGGCATAGGCTTTGATGCGTGCCAGTACCGGAAGGCCGAGCGCTTGTGCTTTAGCGGCGCTGGCCAGCAACAGCACGGCCGCACCATCGTTGAGGGTCGAAGCGTTGCCGGCAGTCACGCTGCCGTCTTTCTGGAATGCCGGTTTGAGTTTTGCCAAGGCTTGCGCAGTACTGTCGATACGCGGCTGTTCGTCGGTGTCGAAGACCAGCGGTTCGCCCTTGCGCTGAGGAATCAGCATCGGGGTGATTTCGCTCTGGAAACGCCCGCCCTCAATGGCTGCGGCGGCCTTCTGTTGCGAGGCGGCAGCGAAGGTATCCTGCGCTTCACGAGAGATCTCGTACTTCTGCGCCAGATTCTCAGCTGTGATACCCATGTGATAGTCGTTGAAGGCGTCCCACAGGCCATCCTGGATCATGCTGTCTTGCAGTTGCGCATGGCCCATACGCAGGCCGGTGCGTGCCTTGGGCAGAACATAGGGGGCCAGACTCATATTTTCCTGACCGCCAGCGATTACCAGTTCCGCGTCGCCGCAACGGATTGCCTGGACGGCGAGATGGACCGCCTTGAGACCGGAGCCGCAGACCTTGTTCAAGGTCAGGGCAGGCGTGGTGTGTGGCAAACCGGCTTTGATCGCTGTCTGGCGTGCCGGGTTTTGCCCAGCGCCGGCAGTGAGTACCTGGCCGAGGATCACTTCATCAATTTGAGCAGCATCGATACCCGTCTGCTTCAGCAAGCGGCGAATCACTGCGGCACCCAGTTCGGTCGCGGGAATTGCAGACAAAGCACCCTGGAAACTGCCAATGGCGGTACGAGTAGCGGCAACGATTACGACTTCGTTCATGCGTGACCTCATCGAAAAGACAAAATTCGTCGAGCAAACCAGGGCATTCCTGCCCTGATCGGGGTTATTGCATGTTCATGCCGCCGTTTACCGAGAAATCGGCACCGGTGCTGTAGGCAGACTCATCGGAAGCCAGCCAGGCCACGATTGAGGCGATCTCTTCGGGTTGGCCAAGGCGACCGACCGGAGTTGCAGCGATCATGCCTTCGAGAATGTCCGGGCGAATTGCCGCGGTCATGGAGGTCTGGATGTAGCCTGGGGATACGGTATTGACGGTCACGCCCTTGCCGGAGACTTCCCGGGCCAGTGCCATGGTGAAACCATGAATGCCAGCCTTGGCGGCGGAGTAGTTGGTCTGACCGAACTGGCCACGCTGACCGTTGATCGAGGAGATATTGATGATCCGCCCCCAACCATTGGCCAACATGCCTTCAATGACCTGCTTGGTAGTGTTGAACAAGCCCGTCAGGTTAGTCCCGATCACGCTGTTCCAGTCTTCCGGGGTGAGATTGCGAAAAGAGGCGTCGCGAGTGATGCCGGCGTTGTTGACCAGCACATCGATCGGGCCGAATTGTTCACGAGCCATCTCGAAAGCCTTGCGGGTGGTCTCCCAATCGGTGACGTCGCCATAGATGCATTCGAACTGATAACCCGCCTCCAGCTGGCTGGCAATCCAGTCGTTCTTGCGGCTGGAATCAGAGCTGCAGCCGACGATTACCTTGAATCCTTCCTTGTATAGACGTTGGCTGATTGCCGTACCGATACCGCCCATACCACCCGTTACTACAGCAATACGACTACGCGACTCCATACTTCTACTCCATTTTTTTTACGCTGTAGGAGAGAAGATTGTTGGTTATCGACGGGCCGTGCGGAAGTGTTTGAAGGTGACGTTCTCCTGTCCTTCGGTGCCACGCGGGGAGGTGCCCGCTGGCAAAAAATGAGGAGTACCTATACTGGGATCAATGTTTGAAACTGAAGGGATAGTTAATATTTCTGCAACGTAGTTGAAATATGTTCAACGCATGTCAGTATCGGCTTCGGACAGGACGTTCGGTTCCATTGGTCATTGAGGACGCCATGTATAGAATGAGTTCAGGTTATGCCAGCATGCTGGCGAATACGTTTTTGGCCCAAGGACTGGACCTTGCCGGTCTGTGCCAGGAGGCGGGACTGGATGTCGAGTTCGTGAGTAAACCAGGAGCATTCTGCGAGCGAAGCGTTATCTATCGTCTTTGGGACTTGGCTGCTCAGGCTTCGGATGATCTGAATATCGGTTTGAAAGCCTACGGGGAATTCCATCCCAGTAGTTTTCAGATCGTGGGCTACACGATGATGTCCAGTTCGAATCTGAAAAGGGCGCTTGAACGTCTGGTTCGTTTCAGCCCGTTGATCGGTACCGGATTCAGCCTTTTCCTTGTCCAGGAGCAGCAGCATTACCGATTGGCCAGTCTCGATCATCAGCAACATGGCTCGGTCAAACCCCGGCAATACACGGATGCAGCCTTGGCTTCGCTGCTGGGTTTCTGCCGTTGGCTGGCAGGTGGCAAGTCACCGCAACCGTTGAGTGTGGAGTTCACTTATCCCGAACCTGAAGACACGTCGGAGCATCAGCGGCTTTTTGGCTGTCCGCTGAGTTTCGGGGCGGCATATGACAGCATCTTGTTCGATGGCCAGGAGCTTCTGAGTCCATTGAGCATGGCCAACGAGGCGTTGGCCACACTCCATGACAGTTTTGCCGAGGCTCAATTGGACGTGTTGTCCGGGTACTCTATTGTTGGCAGGGTTCGCGCGCTGATTAACGAGCGCTTGAGCCAGGGGCAAGGCCGATGTGATATGGAATCGATTGCGGCGGCACTGAGAATCAGCAAGCGAACGCTCCAACGAAGCCTTGAAAAGGACGGCACGCAATTCAAGGATGTCCTGAACGATGTACGCCGGCAGTTGGCCGACTTCTATTTGCGCCATTCTCATTTCAACATGAAGCATGTGACTTACCTGCTCGGCTTTCATGATCACAGCAGCTTCCATAAGGCATGCACCCGTTGGTTCGGTATGACCCCCGGTCAGTATCGAACCGACGATTCGTTGCTTGTGCTCGAGGAATTCGCGCCGGTTCGACTCATTAACCCCGTCGGTTTGCGCAGAGATCAAAAGATCGCAGGCTTCGCCGAACGGATGCACCGCTAATCCCTTGTGAAGGGTCATTGAGGCTTGGGGCCTGTTGTCCCTTTGCTCGCTTTGCGCTTCGGGGCTTTAACTACGATGGCGGGAGCGGGCAGTGGTGTGTCTGCGGCGACAGCGTTACTGCAAGCGGAAATGGCTCCGAAGGGGTCTCCTGCGGGATGACAACTGTTTCACTGGGTGGTTGGGTCAGGCTGAAGCCCGGCAGCGGGACTTCGAGCAACGCGTGCACTTCACGCCAGAATTCGCCTTCAGCTCCAACGGTCGCTAGCAGTTCCGGCATCAATTGGCGGGGGAGATCTGAGCCGGCGATCAGGGTTTCATGATCGAACTTGAGCAGCAGTGGATACCCGGCGCGTTCATGGGCCTGCGTATTGTCGCCGCGCTGGCGCAGGGTGTCCCAGAACAGCAGGCTGCGTTGGCCGAGGTCGGTGAAGTATTCCTGCCAGTCAGTGGGCGTGGGTTGTCTGAGTTGACCCCACTTCAGAGGCGCGAGGTTTTTTTCCTGGCGCTGGCGCAAAGCATCAAGGACGTTCAGTGTATTGAGGTGCTGCAGATGACTCAGGTGTTCGAACAGGCCGCGTTGAGAGGAGGATTTTTCATATTGCGATGCAATAATATCTTCCTGGCCCATGGTGATCTCCTGGCGTTATGCATGAGAAGCAGCTGCCTGCGCCTCATTAATAAAGAGGGCTTGGCTGGCTGTTCGATGTTAGGAGTCTATAGCGAATAGAGGCAGCAGAAGAAAGATTTTTGTGCGCCGCACAAAAAATCATTGCTAAACGAATTTGTGCGCTGCAATATTAAGGCTAACGCGATGACCGGCAGGATCGCTATCGCGTCCTCGGGCCCATGTAGGCCTTCCAGTATCAGGAGATTCAAGCATGTCTTTTTTTAACTCGGAAAAATTGCAAGACGCTCAGAAAACCAACCTAGACCTCCTGCAGCAAATCAGCGGCAAAATCTTCTCCAGCGTTGAACAGTTCAGCCAATTGCAGTTCAAGACATTGCAGGCCTCCACCGAGGAGCAGTTCGACGGCTTTCGCAAGCTGCTGGCAGTCCGTGATCTACAAGGGCTCGCTGAGCTCCAGACTTCTTTCACCCAGCCAAATGTGCAAGCCGAACGCCTGGCTGAGTTCAATCGCCAAGTGCAAGCGTTGATTGTCGGCACTCACTCGGAAATCGCCAAACTGACCTCGCGTCAGGTCGAGGCGGGCACCCAGCAGGTGCAAGAGTTCGTCGAAGTGATCAGCAAGAATGCACCGGCTGGCTCCGAGCCTGTTGTGGCCGCGTTCAAGTCGTCGCTGGCGAATGCCGGTACCGTTTTTGAAAGCGCACAGAAAGCCGTAAAACAGGCTGCTGACGTTGCCCAGAGCGGTTTTGACGCAGCTACCGCCGCAGCCGGTAAAACCGCTCCTGGTGCCAAGGCTACAAGCGGTAACAAGTAAGTCACATTAGAGCGGTTACACTGATGGCGATGGGTTTACTCCCCCATCGCCATTTTTTTCGGCTCGCCACCGGCACCTGGCTTGCCTGGTGGCATGCCGCCGAACAGGCCGAAGAGGTTCTGAGTGTTCAGGTAGAGGTTTTTTGACTGGTCGACATACTGGCGCATCAAATCCTGCATGACCGGTGCTTGCTGGTGCATGAACTTGCTCCAGGCTTCAGAGGACTGAGCGCCGGTCTGGGACTGGATGTCGATGACCGTCTGGATGCTTTTATCTAGGTAGCTGCCGAGGACGCTCTGGTAGGGACCGTAGAACACGTTAAACCAGAAATCATAGGGTGCAGGCCTTGTGCAGTCTAGGTTTTGGTGGGTTAATTTGCGTCATACCCGGTTTAGCGCCCGGTTTTGAAGCTGCATATGATTTTACTTTCACAGCAGTTGCGTTGCTCTCGGTGCGCTGAGGCATTTGATCAAATGTCCTCGTTTGTTTGCTAAGAGGATCTTGCTTGACGTGACTAACGGCAAAGGGCCGGAGTCGCCCCCACAGCGGCCGGTCATTCGTCTATGAAAGTGGGGCCGTTGATGTGTCAACTGTCAACCACGTTAGAGTTAGAGTAGGTCCATGGTAGCCATGGAATCAGCCATGCGGTAGCCCATCGCTTTGTAACCCGCTTGGCGCTTATCCCACATCCTCAGCAGCGCGACATTACCCTCGTCAACGAAGTCGATCACTCTCACGTCGGTCTTATCGGCATGCGATCGATGCAATCGTCCCGCATATTGCTGAAGGATACCCTTCCATGAGATGGGCATTGCCAGTACCAGCGTGTCCAGCGGCGGGTGATCGAAACCTTCACCTACTAGTTTTCCTGTTGCCAACAGCACCCGTGGAGCATCAGGGGGAAGGGACTCAAGCTCATGCATACGGGAAATGCGCTGTTTCTTGGGCACTCGCCCATGAAGTGTGAAAAGGTTGTGCACGCGCTGCTTCAATTCTAATTCAAGGGCATCCACATGTTCCGTTCGCTCCGTTAGCACTAGAATTTTTCTACCCTCGTTGTACGCCAGCTCAATCTCCGAGACGATTTTGGCTGTCCGCTCAGAGTCGTCCGCTAGATGCCGAAAAACGTCCTGAATCCCAAAGCCGTCGGGGACCACTATTGGTTTGGACAGCAATCGAGGCACGACAGAGAGGTCATGGGGCGCACTCGCTGGTCGAGCAGCAGAATGTCGGATCGGTCCGCACTGCATGAAAATAATGGGCTGCTGCCCATCTCGGCGCACTGGGGTTGCCGTGAGTCCCAGCACGTACCGCGCGGTCGCGCTCCTCAGTAGTGCCTCGAATGACACAGCTGATAGGTGATGACACTCATCAACGATGATCTGGCCGTAGTTTTTTACCTGATCGCTGATTTCGCCTTTTCGCGATAAAGACTGCATTACGGCAATGTCGATGATGCCGGTAAGCTTCGCTTTTCCGCCCCCAAGAGTTCCAACGACACCATTCCAGACTCCCAAGAACACCTGCAAGCGCTCTTGCCACTGCCTTAACAGTTCCGTCCGATGCACAAGCACCAACGTGTTAATGCCACGTGCGGCAATCAACGCAGCAGCACTGACAGTTTTACCGAAAGCAGTCGGTGCGCAGAGGATACCGGTGTCATGACTTAGCATTGCGCTGACAGCAGCCTCTTGGTCAGAACGCAGGGTCCCGAGAAAACTCACGTCGATGGGATCGCCTGCGAAGCGTTCGTCTTTAAGAATAGGGGTAACCCCGTTTTCCCCTAAAAGCTCCAACGCAGCATCCAAACAGCCACGTGGTAACGCAATATGTTTGGGGAAGTTCTGGGCACAGCCGATAATCCTTGGCTTGTTCCACACTGACATACGCATGGCCTGAGCTTTGTAGAACTCAGGATTTTGAAAGGCAGCGAGCCGGACAAGCTGGTTTGCCAATGGCTGTGGCAATTCCGACTTTTCAAAGTAAATTAAGTTAGCCAGCGTAATGTTGACAGCAGCAGGCAACGGGCATGTCAATTTGCGTGATCTAGATTCACGATCTTTCCAAGGTTCTGCATCACCTTCGTCATCGACATAGGCGACCCCTAGAGGGTCCCGATTACCCATCGCCTGGATAATAACGGGCTGGATATCTTCTGGACTCATGCGCTGAATCGATGCCAGGAAGGCCCATTGATCAGGATGAGGCTCAAGCGAGTCGTCTACAAAAACGCTATTGTTTTGGGCCCTGGCCCGCTTTTGTAAAGGGAGCGCGATGAGATTTCCAAAGCCGCCTTTGGGCATATAGTCCTGGTTTGGAAACAGTCGATCATAGGAGCTGAGCGCCAACTGGCGGGTGCGCTCACAGGCATGACTGATGATTGCGGCACCGAGGCGGCGCGCATCGCAGGCAGGAACATTACGCTCAAAGAAAATCCAGCCATGAGCCCCTTGGCCTGAGCGCGATATTTCCAGCGCCACCGGGACGTTCAGCTCATGGCATGACTGCACAAAAGCTTTGGAATCATCACGCCATTCGGCCTCATCGAAGTCGACCGCCAAAAAATAACAAGTGTCATCAGAGAGTAGGGGGTAGATACCAACGACCACTTCGCCCGCCAGATGGCGATAGACCACCTCATCGGTCAGCGGAAGCAGCTGGCGGTTACCGCAGTCGCCACATTTAATTCGGGGCTTCTCACAAACGCCAGGCCTCCATTCGTTTGCGCAAGCGGGTGCGTATCCTGATTTGCCTGCCTTGCTTTCCCAGCGGATGGGATAAACGTCCGTCCTACCACGAAACAAGCTTCGGAATAGGGCAAGCTTCCCTTCAGTATCGAGTTGCTGTGATTGTTCTGCTTGGACAATCGCTATCTTGACTGGCTCAGCAGGCGGGCGCCAATCGATGCCATGAGCATCCAACAAGGCAACCAATCTTGCATTCTCAGCCCTTAGCTTCGCCACCAGACTACTGTCTATCACCGCCTTCAGCCTCTACGTCTCAGGTGAAGCCTGTAGCCTCGAGCTACAACCCTCAGTCCATCAGTAAAACATAGAGGTTATCAAACAACAGAGGTTTGGTTCAGGAGCTCAAGAGGTCCTCCCTAATCCCAATCAAATCGTTGGCTGGCTCAATCTGCCAGTGAGGGATACGGTGCCAGCCTGGCACTGCTGATGCTGATGCTGATGCTGATGCTGATGCTGATGCTGATGCTGAGGTAGAGAGCGATGGTTGATAAGCGCAGTGATACGACCAAGAAACCCGTCAAGGATCAGACGTACTTTCCACAGGCGAACCCAGGCAAGAGGCCGAGAGGCAAGGGCGGTAAAGGGAAAGGCAGATGACCGGTGTGCAATACGACGACGAGGGCGCCCATGGGGAGCGCCCTTTATTTTAAATGGCGTAGCATGCCGTCAGCCTCGGCCTTTTTGAGTAGCATGTACATTTCACATAGGTAATTGAGTTCGCTGCAACCCCCGGAGAGTTTTGCCGTGCAGGCTTGAGCCACTTCCACCGCAACAAGTTGGGCCTCTTTCGATAAAGACAGGTAGGCGTCCACTGTCCAGTCGACATCAACGGCGCACATCTCAGTGTCGTCGCCAGCTCTAATCATGAGCTTAGTGCCGGATTTGAATTGGGCCTTGAGACGTTTCATGACCGCCTCATTGAAATAGTGTACGTTTTCGTTGTTCATGATCCGCGCCATCAAGTGCCCAAGGTTGCCAGGTCATTGTGACCCAATCGGTGGGATTCACCAGTGGCTTTGCTGCGGACTGCTCTCAGGCGTCACCACGGTGCTGGACTGGGGGCGCTCTACGGTTTGTTCGCATGACCAGCGAGTGAGTACAAAGAAAAAGGGTACTTGGAGAGTGCCCTTTGTTTTGCCACTTGGTTACCGCCAGAGGCTGTAGACCAGCAGACCGAGGATCAGCCAGCCAACTTGGGTTGAGCAGCGCAACTGATCAGGCAACGGCCGAGGATGCCTTGGCCATTGATCACCGGGTCTTTGAACAGTTGGTTGGCCAGGTAGGGCTGCAGCATCAGATGCAGACTGAGGCGGCGGTCATAGGCGCGCAGGCTTTCTCCGGTCATGGAGCGCGCCCGGTCGATCGGGCTGCCATCCCACAGTGTCGACAAGGTGGTAATCGCCTTGAGCCGATTCTCTTTGCTCATGGTGCTGCTGCCCAAGAACTGGCCCCCTTCATCATTGAACAAGCCCATGCTGGGCAAGCCCTGGCACAGGCTTTTGACCAGGGCCTTAATGGTCGGCTCGGCAATGATCAATCTCGGCGGTACCGGCTCGGACAGCTCATCGCCTTCCGTATCTGCGTGTTTCTTTGAGGTTTTGGGTTTGACCGTGATGCTGCTGGCAGCGCGATAGGCTTTGAGCTTTTCCGCGTACAAGGTCCACTGCTGTCGTTCCCAGTCACGCGCCGCCTTCAGTGCCAGCTGATCCACCGCGCTTTTGCGATCCCCCGAGGATGCCACCGTCAGTAGGTAGAGGGACAACGGATAGGTTCGGCCATCGAGTTGGACATTGGCATGACCCTGGCTCACCCGGGCCGCGCTGGCCAGCACCGATTGTGCAGCCATGGCGCAGGGCACGCCGATCACCTCGGCCAGTCGGTCGACCGCAGGGCCCAACAGTTCTCCGAGTGCTTCGACCGGGTAGGGCAGTGGCGCCTGCTGGTACTCCAGCAATGATTGTGGTGGCTCGAACGCTTCGCACAGTTGCATCGCTATTCTCCTGAAATTATCGACTTCGTCCTCACTCTTCCCGCCACGGTTGTTGAGTGTTATCAGGGATCAAGGCCCCTGCGACCTGTGAGGGTTGTCCACTCACGCGGGACTGACGGCTCCTTACGACCGGGAGCTTGGGCATTTCATGATCTGGCCTCCTGAACACTTCCTAAGAAGTGGGCGGGTGGAGGCTGCACTGGCTGACGAGACCGGTGCCGCGAGATCCTGAGTCGGGTGAAGGCAGTGAGGCGATGACCGGGGCATACCTGACTGTCAGTCAGGTGCAGTCCATTCCGTGGGCTGCGGCACCATCATCGGCATCGCTGTTGCTGGTGACGTCGGTGTTTGTCACGTCGATTGTCACTAGGGGAAATGCCGCAAAGCCTTGTGCGAGTTGGGCTGCAGCAGTGGTACGAGCGCCCGTCTCTTTCGGGGAGAAAGAGACGGGCGCAGGTTGGCGCTGGGAAATGGCCAAGCGGAAAGGTTGCTGCAGGGCAGCTATGAAGGGGGATGAGCTGCCGCAGTGGGCACTCTGGTAGAAGTAGGCATCCATCACATCGCTGTGACCGTGCGAGCCGCCGAACGCTAATCGCACTTTGGGTGAACCACCACGGTGTGGCGTAGCCTTAAAGGTTCTGGCTGCCTGGGTGCTGTCGAGGACAGCGCTTGTACGATTCTGGTGTAACGCTCGCTCTGCTCGCGGTCAACAGCATTTTGTGGGCGACTGTTGCGCCAATCGGTAGCGCTGGAAGACCTTGGAGGCCGGTGGCTTTCCATGGCCGGGTGGTCGTTCGTCGGTTTTTAATGTGAGCCCACGCGGACGGGAATGCGGAGCCTTCCCGCTCGCGTGGGCTTAGCCGAAAAGGCCCCACGAGCGAGGCTTGCAACGGCGACAGTCGCCACCTTTGTCGCCATGCTGCAGACCAGGTATTACGCGGGTTGTCGCCGGTGTCGCCGGTGTCGCCATCCTCCATTCGATAAACGAGGTGAGATGATGGCTTGAGCATCTCGCTTCTCATTCAATAGTATTTGCTGCCGCATGCCCTGTGGCATATCGCGCCCAATCCTCCATCAGTATTCGCCGCTTTTCAAAAAGATCGCCACGTCGATAAGCCGCCTCTACCGCATTCTCTACGGCGTGCGCGAGCGCCTGCTCACAGACCTCCCGAGGATAGTGAGTAACCTCACTCGCCCAATCCCTGAAAGTCGAGCGGAATCCATGCGTCGTGAGATCGTCCCGCTTCATCCGACGCAATGCCATCAACATCGCCATATTACTCAGAGGCCGCTTTTTGCGAGCCCCCGCAAATAGGTGATTGTTTCCTTCAACGCGAGGAAGCCCTGCGAGTAAATCCAATGCCGCTTTTGATAGAGGCACCCGGTGTTCCTTCCCCGCTTTCATCCTCGGCGCAGGAATGGTCCATACCCTTGCTGCCACATCAATCTCTGCCCACGTCGATTCAAGCACCTCACTGGTTCGGCAGGCAGTCAGGATGGTAAAGCGCAATGCTTTAGAACTCAGATCATTTACTTTCTCAAGGGGCGCCATGAAGGCGGGAAGCTCTGTCCACGATATTGCTGCATGATGCTTCACCCCACGCACTTTTGCGCGAGGTGGTAGCAGTTTGTTCAGGTGTCCACGCCATCGAGCGGGGTTTTCTCCATCACGCAGCCCTCTGGCCTTTGCTGCATCGAGTACCAGTTCGATGCGGTTTCGCAAACGACTGGCGGTTTCGGGTATTACTGTCCAAATCGGCTTGAGGATTTTCAGCACATGCTCAATGCCTACTTCCTGCGTCGGAAGATCGCCTATGGTCTTGAACGCATAAGTAGCCAGAGTGTTCTCCCACTGCTGAGCATGCTTGGCATTTTTCCAGCCTGCTCTGTGGGCAGCGATGTAGTCGAGAGCAACTTCTTTGAAAGTGATTGCTTTGGCCCTGGCTGCATCCTGAACTAAACGTTCAGCTTCTTTTTCCAGCCGTTGCCGTTCCATCTCCTCATCCCGACTGGTTAGCGGATCGACGCCTGACTTGCTCAGCTTTCTGGCTTCTGCAGCTTTCTCACGAGCTACCGCAAGGCTTACTTCGGGGTGCCTGCCCAGTCCCATGTCTCGGCTCTTGCCAGCAAGCTTGTAGCGGAAGATCCAGCTTGCGCCACCGGTACGGCCGAGTTTCAAGTAGAGGCCGTCACCATCGTTGGTCATTCCGGGTAACCCTGATCTGACTATTTTTTCTACCGCTTTCGTCGTCAGAGATGCCATCACTCACTTCCTATTTGAAAGGATGATGACTCAATCTAAATGAATGCCAGCCCATACTCCAGCCCATACCTTGGACCCTGGCTTTCCGTAGTCATGCTTGGACCATCAAAGAAAAAATATACTGCAACTATATGTTTTTATGGAGTTTTTATAGAGTTAATTAAACGTCTATGTGCTTCTAGAAACACTAAAATGGCGGACTCCTTCACCGCCAAATTCGATGTAACCAAAACCCCTGATTTCGAGAGAAGTCAGGGGTTTTGTGGTTTCTGGCGTCTGGATTTTGTGGATGGCAAGGTTATTGACCCACGCCCATCGGCGAAGACGCTTCCGAAATTCATGTAGGACGGCTGATAGGCATGTGGGAAGTAATGCTGGGAAGCCAGGTAGTTGGGTGCTTTCATAGGTTTCAGCACCTGACACGAGCCGTTTCGTGAGGGGTATTCGCTTTGCGCCTTTAGGGGGCAAAATGAATCAACGGCAAGGCACATGACGCGGCCTATTATCTGGAAGGACGAACGCACGTTATTCAGGAATTCACCATGAAACAGGCAGAACTGGAAAAGGTCCACGTGGAGATCGTCAAGCTGATGGCTGAGCAGCGCAAGCTGAACGCCGAGGCCGGAAAGATGACCCGTGAAACTTTTTGGTATCCGGTGGCTGTAGCGACAGGGTTGATTGGCGCGGTGGCCACTGTCACAACTGTGTTGGTCAAGCTGCTTTAACCTGTTGGACTGCCCTAGGCCCCTCGAATGGAGTCGACACTATGTCTCACCCTCGCGCCGCTTCCCGCCGCATAGCTATTTCCCTCTCCGCCGTGTTGATGAGTACCGCCTCCTTATTCGCCACCGCATCTACGACTAAGACTTTCCCCGATGCCATAGCCAGCGACCCCGCAAAGCTAGGCTGGATGGTCGGCTCACCACCACCTGCAGATCGCACCGTGCGCTTCGAAGACGGTAGCTATTTCCAGTTCCCGGCGATGCGCTGGAGTGTCTCGAACTTCCGTCAACTGATGCCTACGATCAACGTTTCACTGGGGGCTCAGTGCGCCGGTTCCATTGGTATCTGCGCTGCGCAAAGACATTGATGCGATCAGCTTCGTCCCGCTGGGCGCGAAGGCTCCGATGACCTGGGAGCAATCCCTCGCGGCCACCTATACCGACGGGATTGTGGTGATGCATTGCGGGAAAGTTGTCTACGAGCGTTACTTTGGCGTGCTGAAGCCTGAAGGCCAGCACGCGGCAATGTCGGTGACCAAGTCTGTGGTCGGCACATTAGGGGCGATGTTGGTGGCAGAAGGGCGAATCGATGCGAACAAGCACGTCGCCGAATACGTCCCCGAACTGGCGGCTTCGGCGTTTGGCGGCGCTACGGTGCGTCAGGTCCTCGATATGACGACCGGCCTCAAATACAGCGAGGACTACACCGACCCGAACGCCGAGGTCTGGGCTCATGCAAAAGCTGGCAGCCCTCTGCCCAAGCCAAGGGACTACAGCGGTCCGCGAAGTTACTACGAGTTTTTGCAGACGGTTCAACCGCAAGGCGAACACGGTAGCGCGTTCGGCTACAAGACCGTCAATACCGATGTACTGGGTTGGATCATCGCTCAAGCGACCGGTCGCAACGTCGCACAGTTGTTGTCGGAGCGGATCTGGAGCCGTTTGGGGGCTGAGCAGGACGCCTATTTCACGGTGGACTCCATTGGCACCCCGTTTGCTGGCGGCGGCTTGAACACCGGTTTGCGTGACCTGGCACGATTTGGCGAGATGTTGCGTAATGACGGTCAGTTCAACGGTCAGCAAATCGTGCCCAAAGCGGTGGTTGACGACCTCCGTCGCGGCGGCGACAAGCAGGCATTCGCCCAGGCGGGTTACGATTTGTTGAAGGGTTGGAGCTACCGTTCAATGTGGTGGGTGACCAACAAAGAGGGCGGAGCCTTCATGGCGCGCGGGGTCCATGGGCAACGCATTTATGTCGACCCGAAAGCCGAGATGGTGATTGTTCGCTACGCCTCCCATCCGGTCGCCAGTAACTCGGCTAATGATCCGGTCACCTTGCCGGCGTTTGATGCGTTGGCTCAACATCTGTCCAGGTTGCCTTGAGTAATTATCCCCAGGCCATGAAGAAGGAAATTTAATGATCACCACCACAACCCACGCCATCGAAGGCCGACAAATCACCGCCTATCTGGACATCGTCAGTGCCGAGTCGGTGCAGGGGGTCAACGTTATCCGCGATATGTTCGCCGGGATGCGGGATTTTTTCGGTGGGCGCTCTCAGACGTTGGAGCGGGCGTTGAAGGAAGCACGGATTCAGGCAACCGACGAGTTGAAGGAGCGGGCGCGGGCACTTCAAGCTGATGCGGTGGTGGGGCTTGATTATGAGATCAGCATGCCGGCCGGGAAGGGCGGGATGGTGGTGGTGTTTGTGACCGGGACGGCGGTCAAGTTGAGGTGAATGTGTTACGAGGCCGTTCGTCGGGGACGCAATAATCTGAACTACAAGTCCGGTAATGACTGACTAGTCTCAAAAGCGTTGAAGGTCGATATTTTTCAGGCAAATAGGGCTTGCCGGTGTCGACCCTTTTTTGAGAGGGGAAAGGTATGGCTGATTCGTATATCGAAGACGACGGATCTGAGTTTTCGATCAACAATTGCGTGCAGTGTGGTCAAGCGGAGTATATGCCGGGCTTTGGTGAAAACCGGGTCCAGGTCGCCAAATTGAAATCCAAGTTGCCCCGGACCGAAAAGGCGAATTTCTTGCCCAAGAGGATGCCGCCTTCCAGGAAGTAACCGTCAACCGGACAGCCCCCGCCATTGAGCGGGGTTTTCATTTTCACAAGGGCGGCTGTCGGGATTTGGACTACAGATACACAGCCCGCTGTTAGCGATTTCTTTCACAAACTTTTCACACCCACCTACGTAGGCTCAACTCATCCGTTAGAAAGCAGTACCTGGCCCGTTCCCCAGCGGGCTTTTTTTTGCCTGTCATAAAACCTTTTCTAAAAACGCTGTCCAACCGTCGCCTATTGCGAGGTTGTACCCGTGCGTGTCTGGACTTTGTCTCCTCAAAAGCATTCAATCTCGCCCCTTTCGTTACCCCTTTTTTTGAGGTTCTTGTCATGCGTTTAACACTGCCTGCTTTGGTTCTGGGGCTTTTGGTTGCTCAAGGTGCGATGGCTGCGGGTGATGGCACTGCCGCGATCGGTGGTGGTTTGGGTGGCGCGCTGGGTAATGTGGTCGGCCAGAGCATGGGCGGCAGCACCGGTGCAGCGATTGGTGCTGGTGTAGCGGGCGCGGCCGGCAGTGCTGTTGCCGCACGCAAAGGCAGCCGCACTAAAGCAGCCATTGGTGGTGGTGTCGGCGCGGCCGGCGGTTCGATCATCGGCAACAGCTTGGGCGGCAGGACCGGTTCCACCATCGGCGCAGGCTTGGGCGGCGCATTGGGCGGCGGCGTGGGCAGCAACCTGGCCAAAGGTCACAAGCGTCACTGATCCTGATCGATCAGCTCAAAAAGCCCGGCTTGATGCCGGGCTTTTTGTATCTGGAAATTTCTTCTTCACGCTCTTCGAATTTACAGCTGTCCAACGATCAGCGCTGGCGTGATGAAAAAGCTAGACTCACGCCATCCGTAACGCGTTCTCTTACCCCCGATACGGAATTTAGAGGTTCATATCATGCGTTTGACATTGTCCACGTTGGTTCTGGGACTTTTGGTCGCTCAAGGTGCAATGGCAGCCGGTGACGGCACCGCTGCAGTTGGCGGTGGTATTGGCGGTGCGCTAGGTAACGTGGTCGGCCAGCAAATGGGCGGCAGCACGGGAGCCGCGATTGGCGCCGGTGTAGGCGGCGCGGCAGGTAGCGCGGTCGGCGCGAAGAAAGGCAGTCGCACAGAAGCGGCGATTGGTGGTGGTTTGGGGTCGGCTGGTGGCTCGGTGATCGGCAATAGCCTCGGCGGTTCTACCGGTTCGACCATTGGCGCAGGCCTGGGCGGCGCGGCGGGTGGGGCGGTAGGCAACAACCTGGGCAGCGACAGCGGCAGTTCGCACTCCGGTAGCGGCCACAATCATAAGCATAAAAACAAGCACAGGAACAAACATCACTGATTCGTCATTGAGTCACAGCAGAAACCCGGCCCAGCGCCGGGTTTTTTCGTTTCTGGAGTAGGACTCTGGAACGTTTGGTCGTGGGCCGCCTCGAACTTCATACACCCCAGAATGTTGTGAGGCATGCCATGACTCCTGAAACCGAAGGCAAGGAAGAAAAAGGCCCGAGCGGGCTTCCGTTCATTAACGATCCAGGAAACGAAGACCCAGGCTCGTTGATGGATGACGCAACGGTGCCGCTCAATGATTCTGATGATGCGGGCGATGTCGGAAATATTGAGTTCGAAGACGAGGAGGAAGAGGACGAAGAAGATTGACCCTGCTGTGCGACGGACTCGACCGATCGTCTCTCTGATCGAACGCAATGCAGGGCGCAATCCTCGAAATTTCAGGGCCTGCTTTTCAGGCCTCTCGAGAGGTGCTTTATGAACGCTGATCCGAAAGACGCCGACATCGACGATACCCCTGAATATCCATTGCCTTCACCGACCGATTCCCTGAGTCGTGATGAACGTCCGCCTGATGATGCTGGTGTGGAGCAAGTGCCGAGCGACGATGTGAAGCGCTCTGATGTGGAAGCAGACCTGGAAGATCCAGACAATGCCGGGGATGGTCGTTCGGGGGGGCGAGTTTAGGTGGATGTATATGAGTCGATGCGTAGTCGTTAATGCTATACCCATGCCCAGCTAATTGCTGGGCTTTTGGAGAGCGTTAATTTTTACGTGCCTGGCACCCCATGCTAGTGCGCTAGCCGACCAAGTTAAGGGGGCGGGGAATAAACCAATTTATTCTGCCAACGAGGTGATCCAGTGATTGTAAAAATCCCTTTGTTGTTGAATATCATGTGTGATGTCGTTTTCTTCGAAGTCAAAAATGTTGACCACATCTTCATTTTCAGCCGGTTTCCCCATCTGAAGTTCATACGCCACTACGCCGCCAGACATTTGGGATGACATACGTGAAGGATAAACATTGAGTTTGGCGCCTTTGCATAGAAACTTTACTTCTGGAAAATCTGCTCGCAACAGTCCAAGACATGCGTAAAGATCATGGCCTGTGTATGTTCTTCTTAAGCCGTTTTCCATTATGAAAGTTAAGGCTCGCTTTTGCCGGTCGCATTCGATAGTGGCTTTTTTAGTGACTCCGTGGGTGTGGATAGATATTTCTATTATTTTCATGATTACTTCCTGCGCGGGTTAGGGGTTGAGTAGCCCTTATAGCTACCATCGGCGTTGACGGGGGTAACGCCGAGGATGTCGTGGCTGTCTATTCCTCCTGGGAACGCGATTTCAACCTCCTTGCGGTGAGGCGAAATCATGCCGAGCCTTTTATTCACATCTATTCCGCGAATGTTTTTTATTACGTAGACGAAGCCATCATCAAAACCGTATCCCGTTGCGAACTTTATGGCCTCCTTTTCCGAGGTCGAAGTACTGACAAAAAAACTGGGAGGGCTTCGGTTGTCCAAGGCATGCAAGTAGAGATCCATGCTGTCTCCCAAGGGCTCAAACCCCGTTTCAAAAATCTCCCAGTCTTCTCGGGAGTCTCCGCGGTACAAATACCGATTTATTGGTTTCGTGGATGGAGCGCCGGGCTCCCCCTCATCAACACCCGCCTTCCCAGCCGGATCCTCATTGTTTAGGACTGAGATAAATACCAGGGTAGCTGTGAGGTAAACCCGAGATACTCCGGGATTCGATGGTCCATGGTGATATGGGATTTGTAATTGAGTTGCAGCGAGTGCAATTGATATGACCCCGGTCTGTTGCTGGTGACCGGGGTGCAGTGAAGGCAGGCGAGGCTCTTTTGTTCCGGTGTTTAGTCATCCAGGTGGGGAGTGAACAGGTCGCCCTGGTCGCGAGCGATTACTGCTTGCCGCATCCTCTTAACCACCTTGTAAACAAACGCCAGTGAGATGTTGTGCTTCATGGCGATCTCGCGGTGGTTGCGCCCCTTCCACTCATCAAAAATCTGTTGATGCAGTTTCGAAGCCTGTATGTGAATACCTTTCGGCATATACAGCTGCTGGCCGCCCCAAACCGTAGCCATTTGCATGGCCACCTCAATACCGTGTGCTTCGGCGAGTTCGTCACTAACGTGAAGTGTTTCTTTCGCTGACTGGGTGACGTGGTCAGCCAAGGTCTGGAGCAGCTCGCCGGCCGTGCTGCTGGGCTCTTTCATACACCCTCCTTATGGGTCACGCGACTCTGCCACTGCTTCAAGTTTTCAATTACACGACTGGCTTGGACGGCGGTGAGCCATTGCAGTGCTGACACCTTGGTCATACTCAGCACAAACTTCCCCAGAGCCTCCTCGGAAGGATCGCGGACGGCGCCCAGACCATGCAGCGTCAGCCACAGCGAACGGATCTTCTTAGACTGCTCGTCGTTGGCCTTCGGTCGCTTTCCAGCCGCGTTTGGACGAACCTTAAAGCCCCGCTGCTTGAGCTGTTCCAAAACCTTAACCAAGTTTGGAACGCTCAAGTCAGCGGTTGATGTCGCGCCGTCCAAACCATTCATACCGGCCAGCATCATTCGATAGGTATCGTCATCCATGCGCAGCTCGCGCCGTGCAACATGAATCAGCTTGATGTAACGCAGTCGGTCTGGATTGGAAGACGTCATAGCGCTCATTTCATCCCCCCATCGTCAGGAGTGCGCGTGGTTGATGGTTCACAGCTTTATGCAACTGGGCCGACTTACCGGCCTGGTAGCCAGCTGTTGACGCTCCCTCATCACGAGCTTTGACCTTGCGGCGTTTGAGATCCGCCTTTTCCAGATCCGGATGATGCTTGGCCATGTAGGCCTCGATTGCCTCTGCGACGTTGTCCTCTATACCGGCAAATTCATCGACCTTGTGATACACGGCATCAATCCAGCCATTGGCAAAGTGATCCCCCCGTGCCACCTTCGTGGAGCGCTTGCACCGTTTCTGTGGCGGCAGGGCCAGAAAATCTCGCCGAGCCTTTTGCAGTTGCCGCTCCAACACCTCGTAGGCATACCCGGTAAGTTCTGGCGCCGCAGCGCAGCCAACGAATATGAACCCGCCGCCGCTGTGCCAGCTGTGTGTGATGATCATGCGAGTGCCAAAAGCGTGGGCACAAACGTGTGCAAGCCGAACCCGCCAGGTCGGCGGCTGCCCTTCAGAACCTGCAGCGATCTTGACTTCACCAGCCATGCTGGCCAGCACATCGCCCATCTCCAGGTTGTACAGCTCCATCAGCTTATGGGCCTGACGCAGAGCGATCTCTGCTTCATGTGGGTTGCTGGTTTTGGACTTGGCCATCTCCAGACACTTTTTGATCTTGTCGAGGGTGCGGTTCTCTTCCATCTCACACCCCCGCAATATCGAGGCTAATGGCGCGGTACTGGTCCGAGTCTCCGATCCGCTCATACACACGGATATAGGACTTGGAGCCGACCACCTGGCACGCTTCGCCGATGGCCTGCATAGCCCGCTGCCAGCGCTCGTCCTTGATATCTAGGCGGCGCAACGCAAGAACCCGAGCGGTACGGATCTCACCCTGAGAGTCAGTGCGGAATGCGTCATTGGCTAGGGTGGCTACCTCTGGCCGAGCCCCTTGGGTCCAGTCGCGCAGGCATTCGTCAATCAAAGCGCGTGCTGCCTGCAGACGTTCATCGAAAGCAATCGACTCCTGCACTGAACGCTGGATTTTGAAGCGGCCATCGAAGCTATAAAGAGTGACATTGCCTTTCTTGCCACCGAGTTTGATGTCGTACTGTTCCGCGCTCAGTTCGATAAAGGCCTCAATGTCACCAAACGCGACTGCCTTGAAGTCGACCAGTTCGGAGTTGAGTTCACTGGCGCGATCCACCAGATGACGCACCAGACGATCCCGCTCGACATCGATGGGCTTGATCAAGCTTTCCGGCACCATGCGGCCTTGTGCGTCTTGCCAGAAACCTGCAGGTACTAAAGGTTGTGGGGCGTCATTCATTATCTTCGTCCTTGCTGTTGGTGGCGCCGTTGAGGCTGGCTTTTTGAAGCACTTCGATGATGTCCCGAATGCCGACTGCATGACTTTCGGGTTTGTTTTGCGTTGCAGCGGTCAACCTGGTGATCGCATTGGCCACACCTTTCGGTGTGTAAATCTGTTCACCAAGCGACTCAACGAGATCAAGTGCGAATTGCCGACCTTGCACACGCATGTACTGGTTGATCGGTGCAGTCATTGGTCCTGCTCCTTCACCAGGGAAAACCATGAAACGTTGATGCCACGGATCTGCACGGAGTGACGGGTCTGGTGATTCCGAGTCTTGCTGCTTTGGCTGCGAATCTCGTGAGCAAACCGGCGTGCGATCACATCGACATCGTCTATCGAGATAACGATGCGTTTTTCGAGGAGGTTCAGCTCCTGGACGGAAACGCCCGCAGCGTGGATATCACGGGTCAGTTCGTTGAACGTCGACAGCAACGGCTGAAACTCTGGCGCCAAGAGGCTCAGCGGTGGCTTTGGTTGCGGTGGCACAAGGGAAAGATTAGGCATGTCACACCCCCTTCACGATGTCGGCGTTGACCACGGGCACACCCAGCTCAGCGGCAAGGTTCATCGCAGCAATCACCAGGTTGCCGATGGCAAGCGGATACAGAAGCGAGATCGATTCATCGCGTCCCCCACGTCGGCCTGTCTGAGACAGTCGAGCGACGACAGCTTGAATACCGCTATCGTCGATAACTTCGCGCAGGTCTTTGCCTGCACGTTCAAAGCGGAACCGCAAAAACTCATCGAGACGCCCACCTTCGATTGGGGGCAGTGTCACGCGTTCGCAGCGCTGCACGACTTCACGCACATCAGCGTTGCGTTCACTCAGTTTTACGCCCAGCTCAGGCTGGCCGATCATGATGATGCTGACCAGTTTGGTGAATCCAATCTCCAGTTCTAGAATGCGTTTGAGGTGCTTGAGGGTAGGGATCGGCAGGCTATGCGCCTCTTCGATGATCAGGCAGTGACGGAAGCCAGCGGCATGTGACTCCTTGAGAACACGGTGCAGTTGAGCAAAGCGCGCCTCTGGGCTGCTCTTGGCTTTTTCCAGCGGCGCGACAGCGGCCATCATCGACTCGGCGATGTGGGTGCTTTTCAGCGACTTGCCCTTGGTGTCGTTGTCTTCGGACGCCAGCACATAGGGTTCGATGATGAGGACCGGGTCATTGTTCTCCAGCAGGCGGTTGACCAAGTCACGGCGTAGCGTACTTTTTCCCGCTCCCGATTCGCCCTCGATAGCCAAGAAGCCACCGTGGCGTGCGACCTGGTACATAGCCTCTCGAACATAGCGAATATCAGGACTGACCCACATGTCCTTGCCGCTTTGCAGCTCGTCAAAAGGGTCGCGAAACAGGCCGAACACCTTTCGGGTAGCTGCCTTCAATGTTTGTTTTGGTAGTAGCATGGGTTCGTCCTCCCCGGACGGCTCTTCATTTAGGGCCGGATCTGTCGTGTTGGCGCACGGCAGGTCCACTTTTTCAAATGCATTGGCGATGTCGGCATCATTGGCCCCTGACTCGACCAGGAACGCTCGGATGCGTCCCTGCAAGTCCGTACTGTCCAAGCTGCGTGGCCATTGACCATGGTTAATCAGTTGGGCGACTGTGGCCGCACTCAGCTTCAGTGATTCAGCCAAGGCCGATTGAGGTCGGCCAACTCCCTGCAATACCTGCTTTAACTTCAACATCACTCACCTCCAGCTGCGGACCGCACCAAGCTGAGCGGCTGGCGCATCACCTCTGTAGGTCGGTTCAGCTCAGCCTCAATGGCGTCGAGCTGCTCATGGGGAACACCGTCAGGAAACCGCTGCTGCAACCAGGCGAAGGTTTCGCCCGACCAAACAGAGCCCAACCGGGCGCGAAGTAGCTTCGCCGCCTCCACATGCGTGAGTGAAGTTTGCTCAATCGTGGGTACGTTCACGTCCAGCGAAGTGCCACGGCGTGGCATGTAGGCCGGCAGCAATGTGTCGGTGACGTGTTTGTGAGGATCAATCAGGCCACCGAACGGCACAGCCTTGGCCTTGCGAGCGGCCTCGGCGTCAGCTTGATTGGTGGTGCCGGTAGCCAGCTGTTCCAGCACCTTCCGCGATGCCTGGGCCGGGGTTTCGGCATGGCTCTTGTATTGCTCACCAATCGTTGCCGAGGTCTCGGCAAAGCCAAACTCGTCCATCTCGATCCGCTCGATGACGTGATAGTTTTCCCGGCCGTCTTCCCCGACCAGTACTGCGATGGCCGCATCCTTATCGCGCCAGCAATTGCGGGTGATCAACAGCTTTTCACCAACCATTACACCCGGTACCGAGCTGACATCGAACTGAGCGCCACGGAACGAAACACGCAACAAGTTGCTGACCTTGCGGTACTCCGGTGTGCTGACCGCCAGCTCCCGGCAGACCTCAATGCTGGGAGCCAAGCGCAGCTGTTCCTGCTTGATCAACTGCCACACGCCATACCGGGTGCGTCGTGTACGGGTGTGAATCGAGGTGGCGTTGTAGTAACGCATCCACTGGCCGGCCCAGGTGTTGATCTGCTCCAGGGTTTTCGCTGCTTGAAACTTCAACGCACTCTCAAACTCACGCTCAACGATGTTGTGCGCCTGTTCGACCTGGCCTTTTGCACGTGCATTACCGACCTGGTTGATGATCAAGTCGATTGACATGGCACGGCACAGATTGCGAAAAATGCCACTGGTCATGGCCGCACCTGGGTCGGTCATTAGCATCCAGGGCACGCCATGAAACGGATCTGACTCGTGGCGTTTTTGCATCGCATTGATCAATACGTTGCACAGGTTCTCGGCAGACTCAGCACCCAGCACGTACTCCAGGTACAAAGTACCGCTGGTGTGATCGGTGACCACGTAGCGCCACAACCGCTGGCGCTCGATCTTCTTCAGGTTGCCGGGCTTGCCGTCATAGAATTCGGCCTTGTTCATTACCCGCGCTCCGTCATCAGCGAGGTAGAACTGCGTCGAGATCGATGCGTCCACCTGCCAAACATGGTTGGGGTGATTGCTGGCCAACGACACGGCTGGTGCGTCATGTAACAACTGGTCAGGGTGCAACTTGTAACTCTGCAGGGCGCGGCTGATTGCGCCGCTGGTTAATGGACGCAGTAGGCCGGTCCCTTCATCCACCCGACCGGCCACAATCAGACCGTTGCTGCGCAGCCGCTCGACGGCTCGCTCTATGGTGGATAGCTGTTTGTTGTTGGCGCGGATTGACTCCAGCAATACGGCTGATATCAAGCGAGCCTCTTCCAACGGCAAGGCGCTGTTGCCCGCATCACTGCGACGTTTACGCGGCTTGACCACTCGGACCTCCTTCAGCTTGCGCTGAAGTGTTTGGATGGAAACACCCAGTTCAACTGCGCCCGCCTGGTAGACGGCAGTGCGCTGGCCATGCGGAGCGTTGTCTGCCCGTTGGGCGATCTGGGCCAGTTGTTGGGTCTGAACCGGGTTCATGGTTTAAGCCTCGGCCGCGTTCAACCACACAGGATCGCCATCCAACTGCTCTGGCAGATGGAACTCGCTGCGAACCGATGCAAGGGTGATTTCAAGTTGGCGAATCAAAGCGGCTTTGAAGGAACGATGGTCTTCGCCGCTTTCAGTGGCGTGTGCTTCCAGCTTGGTAAAGCCCTCGCGCAGTGAGCCGAGGATGCTGGCTTCCGCCTCGTAGGCGACGGCTGCCACTTCCTGGCGCAGTTCTTTCGCGGCTTCATTCGCTGGCATCGATTGAATGCGCTTGCGGGTTTTCTCCAGTTCTTGCTTGGTGGTATCCAGCTCTTTGGTTTTCTTCGCCATGACTTCGCTTTGCGCTTCATAGTCGGCGTTGGATTCGTCAAGCCGCTGGGTCAGCTCTTCTTTTTCCTTGGCGTGTTTGGCGATGATTTCTTCCGCAAGATCAATGAACGCATCTTTGTCACCAGCTTTTGCCACCTCAATGAGCGCAGCTTGCTGATCTTCTGGAAGGCGCCGGTATTGACGCATCTCGCGGTAGCCGATGCCCATTCTGGACATGGATTCGAGTGCTTCCTCTCCGAAGGTGCGAAGGTTTGATATGTCCTGATCTGCCTTCTCTCGGGACATCCCCAACAGCCCGCAGAACTCTTCCCAAGTACCTTGAAACTGGTAACCGTTACCACTTTGCTTGCCAGCCAATGCCCTGTAGAGCTTGTTTTCTTTCACATAGGCCAATTTTGAACTGGTAACCGTTACCGAAAATTTGGCAAAGGCATCCGACATTTGCGCCTGGCCAAGGAGCTGATTGACGAGATCTCGGTCTTCGCCATGAGCAGATTGGATCGTTGCCATCAAGTTCTGATCAGCAGTCAGCGCAGCACCATCCAGTGCGGGCAGATCAATTGCCTCAGCGACTTCCTGTAGTTTGCGTCCCATTTTCATCCCCTTATTTCATTGAGCCAGCAGCGATACGTTGATTGATTTCCTGCATCCGGTCGGTCAACCGGGCCATGTGTTCGGCATGGGCTTGTGCGATTTGCAACATGCCTACGGAATGAGCGAACCGGCCGTTGTCCAGCTTCACCGCTAGCCCTTCCTCAATCAGGGTTTGCATGGCGCGGGTGATGTTGCTGGGGCTGTCGTGAGCCAATTGAGCCAGTTCGGTATTGCTGAGACCGGTGACGGTGTGGCCCTTCAGAGCCTTGAGGACACGCAACACCCGTGCAGCTGCAGAGACGGTGCGGCTCATGGTTGCCCCTCCAGTTCGAGTTGTGGCTGCTGGGTTTGGCTGACATTGCCCCGGTGCCAGGCAAGCCCCTCCATCGCCGCCTGAATGGCAGCAAGGGTTTCCTCGGCTTCGCAGTTGTTGGCATAGAAGGCCAACAGCTTTCCGGTCGCAGTGGTCAGCATTTCCTGTAGGGCTTGAGTGTCCTGTGCTGTGCACTTGCGGCCAGTTGGTATGGCAATGGTCAGTCGCCCCGAGCTGGCGGCGATCCAGCGAGTGACATAATCGCAACCACAAGCCCGCTCATAAGGAAGGATCAAATTGGCCGGCATGCGTCCGGTCTGCAGCCACTTGTAAACCGACCAGTGATCGGTCACCCCCATCTCATCGGCGATACGCTCCACGCCTTTGTTGTGAGCTTCCTTTGCATAGTCCTTACACAACTCCATTGCATGGCGCAGTGAGGTCGGTTGGGCGTTCTTCCAGCGGCGGCGGTTCATTGGAAAGTCCCCAATAGAGCGTCTTCCAAACAAACCGAACGTTTGCACCTAGGCAAAAGGATTACTCCAGGCGCAATGTTTTCGGGTACATTCGCTAACAGGAACATGGCTATGACCGACCGTATTGATAGGCTTGAAGCGCAACTGAATGCCCTGGCGCAGGGTTGGTTGCGTCTTGCCGCTGCTCTTGAAGTAGGAGGAGTCGTTGCTCCTGGACAAATTGACCAGTCGCTGCGGTCTGCTCGCTGGCCTGGACAGCTGTTTGAGTCTGAGTCAGTGACGACAGCTGAATGGTTGTGCGATCAGTTAGCTCAGGCGCGAGACGTTCGCCAATCGCGGGAGCTGCATGATTGAAGCCGAAGCAGTCAGTGCGTAGCTGTGAGGTTTTCATCATGCTGCCAACGCTGCGGAAGGCTTGAGACCAAGCTTCACCGCAATATCATGGGCTTTGCCGTAATGGGCTTTGGCCTGGCCATTGAGGACGCGGTACACCTCGTTACGGGTGTAGTCGTTTTCGATAGCCCATTGAGTGATCGTTTTGCCGGCACGACGAAAGTTTTCTTTCACCTGGTCGGCAGTTAGGGCTTTGGCATGGGTGGCCATGGTGGTGGCTCCTGTGATGCAAAGATAATAGGTTTGTGTGGCAATCATGATGGTATCTAAAAGAATACCTGTCAAGTGGTGAGATATGCTTTTGAATATCGGAGAGCGCCTTAGAGAGGAGCGCGAACGGCTGGGTTACAGCCAATCTGCAATTGGGGCTGTCGGAGGGGTTAGGAAGCTTGCTCAATTGAAGTACGAACAAGGCGAAAGGTACCCCGGTGCGGACTACCTTGCTGCGCTCGCAAAGATCGGTGCAGATACGCTTTACATCGTTACCGGGGAGCGGTATGCAGGCTCGCTCACGGCGGATGAAATAGAGCTACTTGAGAAGTTCAGGTCCGCACCTCTAGCGGTGAAAGCGGCTGCTATCGCCGCTGTCACTGCCGGCTCTGTACCAGTCAAACAAACGTTCCACGGGAACGTGGGTCAGTCTGTTGCTGGCAATGTCACCAACAAGGCAGGCGTTACTTTCAATTTTGGTGATGTGAAATCCAAGGAGTAACCCATGAGCCAGGATTTTCATGGTGATGTTGGCCAAGCGGCTGGGGGCGATATTAATAACTACGGCGTCAACATCCATCTCGTCGACAAGACAGAGACTCGTGGCCTTGTTTCTGCACAGCGCAAAGAGCTCCATCAGCTGCGCGCCAAGTGCGAGGAGCTAGGTGATGATCCCCGCGATGTCTGGCGTACAGTCCATGCGCAACTGGCAGTGACCTCCATATCTGAAATCACAGCAGAGCAGTTCATTGATGCACGCAATGTGATGCAAATAAGGCTGGAGCGTTTGCAGGAAGAGGCTGATAAGCGTCGGCTGGTCGGAAAAGTTCTGCGTGCAGTGGCTGAAAAAGATGCGAAGGACGAGATGAACAATTTCTGTGAGTTGAGCTTCGGCCGGACTCAGCTCAATAATCTTCAGAAATCGCAGCTTCAACAAACATTAGAATTTGTTCAACACTTTCAACCGATGAGACAACCATACGCGCCTCAAATCATACCCAGAGAAATCTCGATCAGAGAGTTTTTGGTAACGCATAAACAGATCGCTACCGTTTTGTTTTGTTTTGGCGTACTGGTTGGGGGGATTTGGTTTTGAGGAAGCTTTCGAGTCTGGTCGAAAGTTAATAAGTTATTCGTACAGGGAGCGTGGCTGATGAAACAAATTTTAAGCGTGCTGGTTTTGGCGATGGCTGTAACTGCTCATGCGGAGCCTTTCAAGGGCGCGGGCCCAGAATCGTTTGAGCAAGCGACCAAGCAAATGAATGCCCTAAGTAAAGCCATGACTGATGGTGCTGCCATATTAAAGAGTGGTGATCTTGCTGCCGTTGGCGCTCATAGCAAGTACATTTCCTCGTTGGTGGATTCAGGTAAAAGTCAGTTCGGCAACACTATCTTTGAACCGCTAGGAAGCTGCTTCGCGGCGGGCAACTCCTCCCGCACCTGGTGGAGTGCGCAACTGGCTGCCGCTCACAACGGAGGTGTTGAAAAAGTCCCTGGTTCAATTAAAGGGGCTTTTGATGAATATCAGGAAAAGCGAGATGACTGCCTTCGCTCCGCCAATCCTGTGACTTCAGCGAAGGCGGATGCAGAAAGCGATGCAGATCTAAAGGGGAAAACTGGTGCTGGTCGGGAGTGCCTCACGGTGTTTACTGTTGATCCTGAGACCAGGGAAGTAGTCGAAAAGCCCAAACCGTCGCATTGCAAGGGTTGATGGAATTACTGAGAATAAAAGGAGCTTTGCAGAAAAATGTTCGATGACCTGATGACAGACAAATGCTACGTAATTGACGAGAGTGGCAAGCGAACAGGCCCCTTCAAAACACTGTTCACTAGGCAAAACCAGATCCGTACATTTGATCAGAACCTGGATACTAAAGAAGGTGACACGCTTGTTCAGCCCCTGCCAAATGGTAAGGAGGTATTTTTCACGATCACAGAAGTCAACTATGTGTCTGGCATGGATGAGGGAAGTTGGGTGGTTTCCTATCAGAGAGGTAGCGCTAAACCCAAGGAGCCACAGATCTCGAATCCTACCTATAACTTTCATGGTGCCAACAATGTTCAGATCGGCGATAACAACATCCAAAATATCCGCAGCGCAGTAGAAACGCTGGTGCATGGCATTAACAATGCACAGGCTACGCCTCAAGAAAAAGAGATGGCCAAAGGGTTGTTGCGTACGTTTCTTGAAAACCCTACAACGTCTGCAGTACTGGGTGCTGCAACTTCCGGCTTAGTTGCACTGCTAGGCTAACAACCTCTTTAAACTCGATTAAAAGCTCTCCTGTACCACGCCGCCCATCATGGCGGCGTGTGTATTTCTGGCGTCCGAAACTGGCGGCGCCATTACAGGAGGCGTCCCATGCGACCCGAATCCCCTCGCGGTATCCGCAACTTCAACCCCGGCAATATCCGCCACGCTAAAGGTGTGCGCTGGCAAGGTATGGCCGTCGCTCAGTCCGACACCAACTTCGTCCAGTACACAGCCACGCGCTGGGGTATCCGGGCCATTGCTCGCGTATTGATCACTTACCAGGATAAACGTCTGGCTGCCGATGGCAGCCGCATCGACAGCGTGAGAGAGATCATCGAGCGCTGGGCGCCGGCCTCCGAAAACAACACCGAGGCCTATGCGCTCACCGTGGCCCGTGCCCTTGGTATCGATCCTGATTACGAAGGTCTGGACGTCTATAACTTCGACACCATGCGAGCCCTGGTGCGAGCGATCATTCGCCATGAAAACGGACCCGGCCCGTTACCAGGTGGTCAGTGGTATGGCGACGCGATCATTGCTGACGGTCTGGCGCTGGCAGGTATCGAACGCGGCATCGTGCACGGTCAGGTGGCAGCATGAGACTGATCTGTGATTGGCGTTGCTGCTACAAACTCTACAGCGTCCAACTTGGCGTGTTGATCGCCTTGTTTGGCTTCGCTCAACTGGAGCTGCTGCCGTTGTGGCAGGCACAGCTTTCCCCAAGAGCCTACGCCGCGTTCAATAGTGGTCTGGGCTTGCTGCTCTTTTTCGTTCGCCTGATCAAACAAGGCCCTGATCAGGAGGTTCAGTCATGAGATTGAATCTGTTTGGTCGAACCTTCGCCGCGCTGATGGCGGGGTTGATTGGGGCCTGGCGCTGGACCATTCCCACCGCAGCGGCTGGCAGCTGGATCAAGCCCACGATCATTCATCCTTCCCGTCACGGCAAGACCGGTATCGCAGCGGCAAAACGTCGTGCGCGTAAATCCCGCAACCGTATGAGGCATCACCATGGTCGTGCTTGATCGGTTGCCGTCAGGGTTGGCGGTCGCCGCGCTGGCCTGCGTGCTCAGTGCCACGGCGGCCGGCTCAATCGCCTATGGCGTCGGCTTTCGGTATGCCCAGGCCTTGGGCAAGTCCGAGCTGGAAACCCTCAAAACCAACCATGCGGAACAGGCGCTCGCCGCCGATTCCGCCAATCGCGTGCAACTCCTGCAGCAAATCACCCGTGCCACCGAAGCCGAGGCCCTGCTGTTCGACGCCTTCGACCGTTTTACCGAAGAAAAACGCCAGCTCCAGGAGCGCATCCCCCATGTCACGACCCAATACATTGCAGCGCCTGGCGCTGTTGCTAAGCCTATCCCTCGTTGCGTGTTCACTGCTGGCTGGTTGCGCGACTACAACACCGCCCTCGGTGTGCCCACCTCAGGACAAGGCACCGCTGCCACGTCTTCTGAAAAAGCGGCCTGGCCCGCCACCGGCACTGACACCGAGCTACTGGAAAGCGGCGTCACTCCGGCCGACATCCTTGCCCACGCCCAGGACTACGGCGTGTGGGCCCGATCCAACCTGGTCCAACTCAATGCCCTGCTTGATCTCCAAGAAAAGGACTGACGCCCTATGGATGTAGCTGAACACGCTACAGAAGAAGACGACATCGAAGAGGCCGTATTGCGAGTCCGACATAGCGGATTGCAGCGGCGCTCGGGCCGTTCGGCCTATCGCTGCGAGGAATGCGGTGACGCCATTCCCGAAGACCGTCGCCAGGCGGAGCCTGGTACCGAACATTGTTTTGATTGCATAGACGCCTTGGAACACTTGGCCACGCGGGGTTTTGAATGAACTTGAACGAACTCAACTTCGGTTTCCAAACCGTGCAGTGGTTGATCCTCACGGTACTTGGTTTCTACACATGGCTGACCAAACGTCAGGCCGCCAGCGCTCAGGAGCTGCTGGAGCTGCGCACACGCATCGTTGCCCTGGAAGAACACGTCCGACACCTTCCAGACCAGACGGCCGTTACCGATCTGCTGGGCGACATGAAAGCCGTACGCGCCGAACTGTCGGGGGTCAAGGAAGCGCTCGGCCCTTTAGCTCGTTCGCTGGACCGGATCAATGATTACTTATTGCGAGAAAAAGCATGACTCAATACGCCGATTTTATCCGCCAAGACGTTCGCCTGGTGATCCTGCGCCTACTGGTCGAGATGACGGCTTATCGCGCCAACAGTTCTGTGCTGACCATGGCGCTTGATAGCTATGGCCACACCCTCAGCCGTGACCAGGTGAAAACCGAGCTGCATTGGCTGGCTGAGCAAGGCGCTCTGACTGTTGCCGATGTCGGCCCGGTGCTGGTGGCCACACTCACTGAGCGTGGCCAAGACATTGCTGCGGGGCGCGCTCGCGTTCCTGGTATCAAACGGCCGGGGGCATAACCATGGCGGGCAAGTCATCCATCAACCGTCTGCCGCCGATGGTCAAGGCGTACATCCAGAAGCTGCTGCGTGAAGATCGCATGACGCTGGATGACATGCTCTCTGACATCCAGGCGCGCTTCCCCAATGAGAAAGCCCCCAGTCGTAGCGCGCTGGGTCGCTTCAAGATGGGGTTTGACCTGCTGACCGAAAAGGCCCGCCAGCATCGTGAGCAGGCGGAAGCGTTTGTTGGTGCGTTCGGTGAGGACTCCACCGACAAAACCGGCGCCTTGCTGGTCGAGGCAATATCGACCCTGGCTTACCAGGCCGCTATGGGGGCGCATGAAAAAGATGAGGTGACCACCAAGGAAGTTGCCGAGTTGGCGCGAGCGGCCAAGAACACCATGCAGGCTCGCACGTTGAGCATGAAGGAGCGTCAAGCTGCAGAACAGGCCGGACGTGATCGCCTGCTCCAGGAGCAAGCAACTGAGCTGGATAGCGCCGTTAAGGCCAAGGGCATGACCGAAGACCAGGCCATGTTCTGGCGCCAGAAATTCCTGGGCGTGAAGCAATGAAACCCTCAGCCAGCACGCTACGTGTCATTGAATGGGATGAACTACCACCGAGCGTTCGGGAAATCCCCGAAGGATACAACCCGCTTATCGAAGGGATCTTAATGGCCCACCAGTCTGAATGGCTGGGCATCGATGCGCAGATCAAGCTTTGTGAAAAAGGCCGACGTACCGGCATCACCTTCGCCGAGGCATTGGATTCGGTCATCACCGCTGCTTCGCAAAAATCTGCGGGCGGCATGGATTGTTTCTACATCGGCGACACCAAGGAAAAGGGCCTGGAGTTCATCGGCTACTGCGCCAAGTTCAGCCGGGTGATGGCCGAGGCTCAGGCGTCGGGCGTCAGCGAGATCGAGGAGTTTCTGTTCGACGACCAGGACGAAGCGGGCAACACCCGGCAGATCAATGCCTACCGTATCCGCTACGCGTCGGGCTTCAAGATCGTCGCCTTGTCCAGCAACCCGGCTGGCGTGCGTGGTTTGCAGGGTAAGGTCATCATCGACGAAGCCGCGTTTCACCGTGACGTGTCTGCCGTGCTGGATGCCGCCACGGCGCTGCTGATTTGGGGCGGCCGGATCGTCATCATCAGTACCCACAACGGCAAGGGCAATCCGTTCAACCAAATGGTCAACGATATCCGGGAAGAACGCTACGGCGACAGCGCCGAAGTCTACCGGGCCACCTTTGACGATGCCGTTGCCAATGGTTTGTATGAGCGGGTGTGCTTCATGGCCGGCAAGGTGGCCACTGCGGAAGAAAAGGAAGCCTGGTACAAGAAGATCCGCAACGCTTACGGCCCACGGAAGGCGCAGATGCGCGAAGAGCTGGACGCCGTTCCCCGCGATGGCAACGGCGTATGCATTCCTGGTGTGTGGATCGAGGACGCCATGCGCGCAGGTCGGACGGTGTTACGTCTCGCGCTGGACGATGATTTTACGCTGCAGTCGCTTGCCCGCCGTGAAGCGTACGTCGATGACTGGATTGAACGCTATCTCGCGCCACTGGTGCAGGCGCTGACGCCCGAACTTCGGCATTACCTGGGCATGGACTATGCGCGTCATCGGGACTTTTCGGTCATCTGCCCGATGTCCGTCGACCAGTCTCGGCACCGCGACGTGCCCTTCGTGGTGGAAATGCACAAGGTGCCATACCGTCAACAGAAGCAGATCGTGCTTTACATCCTGCGCCGACTGCCGCGCTTTGTCGGTGCGGCTTTCGACGCCACGGGTAGCGGTGAAACCCTCGCCGAGGAAATAGCGGATGAACTTGGCCATGACCGCATTCAACAAGTGAAACTCAGTCGTGCTTGGTACGGCGCCTGGATGCCGAGGTTCATCCAGCTCTTTGAGGACGGCACGATCACCATCCCTCAGGATGATTCGCTGCAGCAAGACGTTCGCTCGATTGAGATGGTCGAGGGCATTCCTCAGATTGTTAAAGCCCGCTCGCAAGACCTCAAAGACCCGGATCTCTACCGTCACGGTGACTTCGCAGGCGCTGGTTCATTGGCCAACTTCGCAACACTGGAGAGCGATGCAGGACCGGTCTCCGTTAAATCCCGTCGTCCACGTCAGGGCGCCCGTATGACTCAGGGGTACGCATGAAAAGTAAAGGTGTGTGGGTTACCCCCACCGAGTTCGTCAACTTCGCCGAGCCGAAGCGTGACAAGGGGTTGACCGACCATATCGCCAGCCGAGCCCGTAGCTTTGACGCTCAGGCGCTCGGCATGTACCTGCCGAACCCCGACCCAATCCTCAAAGCCCAAGGCAAAGACATCACGGTCTATCGCGACCTTCGCAGCTCGGCCCTTGTCGGCGGCAACATCCGCCGCCGCAAGTCGTCGGTGCTCGCCCTGGAGCGAGATCTGAAGCGTGGCGATGCGCCCGTTCGGGTCGAGCGCTTCATTCGTGATTGGCTGACCGACCTTGATCTTGATCGAATCATCCGCGAGATGCTGGATGCACCGTTGTTCGGGTTTCAACCCATTGAACTGATGTGGCGTCCTGTGGGGCTCAACCTTGTTCCTGAGGATCTGCTGGGCAAGCCCGCTGAGTGGTTCCTGTATGACCAGGACAACAACCTGCGTTTCCGTGCACGCGATGCAGGCTTGACCGGTGAGCTGTGCAATCCGCAACGCTTTGTCGTGGCCCGCCAGGATGCGACCTACAACAACCCGTATGGCTTCGCTGATCTGTCCATGTGCTTCTGGCCAGTGATCTTCATGAAAGGCGGGCTGAAATTCTGGGTCCAGTTCACTGAGAAGTACGGCTCGCCTTGGGTGATTGGCAAGCATCCGCGTGGCGCCACCTCAGGTGAAACTGATCTGCTGCTCGACAGCCTGGAGGCAATGGTCCAGGACGCGGTTGCCGCGATCCCGAATGACTCTAGCGTTGAGATTGTCGAAGCCGCAGGCAAGGCTGGCAGCGCCGAGGTCTATCGTGAGCTGCTGGTTTATTGCCGCAGTGAGATCAACGTTGGACTGCTGGGGCAGAACCAAACCACCGAGGCGAGCAGCAACAAGGCCAGCGCGACGGCAGGTTTGGAAGTTGTCCGCGAGATCCGTGATGGTGACAAGGGCATTGTCGCCGCGACCATGAACGCGATCATTCGACGAATCGTCGATCTGAACTTTGGCGAAAACGTCGCGGCACCGATGTACGAATTGTGGGAACAGGAAGAGATCGACAAAACCCAGGCCGACCGCGATAAATCGCTGAGCGAGTCGGGGGTGAAATTCACACCGCAGTATTGGAAGCGCACCTACAACCTGCAGGACGGTGACCTGGACGAAACAGCAGCACCAGCTGAGTCATCGGAGTTTGCCGAGTCCACGTTGAAACCCATCCTCGACCAGGTGGCGCTCGACCAGGTCATCAACAATCTACCTGCCGATCTGCTCCAGAATCAGAGCGAACAGATCATTGCTCCGGTGATCGAGGCGTTGTTGCGAGCGCGCTCTGATACCGAAGCCCTCGGCCTTCTGGCCGAAGCGTTCCCGCAGATGGATGACCAGGCACTTCAGGAAAACCTCACACGGCTGCTATTCGTGGCGGACATCTGGGGCCGCTTGAATGCCAGTGCGGATCGGGTGGACTGATGGCAACCACCACGAAAGCCCCGAATCCGGCCGACCTCAAGGCCATCTTCGGCCTTGAGCCGGAAAACGCCTTGGCCTACCTGAAGTCCAAAGGCTACGCGATCACCTGGAACTGGCAGGAAATGCTCGACCAGGCGCACGACCAATCCTTCACCGTGGCCAAGGCCATGCGCCTTGATCTGCTGTCGGACATTCGCGGCGCCCTGGAAACCGCATTGCAAGATGGCCAGACCCTCAAACAATTCATCGCCGCGTTGCAGCCCACTCTGGAATCGCAGGGCTGGTGGGGCCAGCAGGTCATTGTCGACAGTGAAGGTGTCGGTGAGCTGGTCCAGTTGGGCAGCCCGCGCCGTCTCAGGACGATCTATCAAACCAACCTGCAGAGCGCCTACATGGCCGGCCGCAAGGCCAGCATGGAAGAAACCACCGACACCCATCCGTACTGGATGTACATCGCCATCCTGGACGGCAAGACCCGGCCGAGTCACCGGGCGCTGCACGGTCAAGTGTTCCGTCATGATGACCCGATCTGGGCGGCGATCTTCCCGCCCAATGGTTTCAACTGTCGTTGCCGTGTTGTCGCCTTGAGCGAAGCCGCAGTGAAACGCCGAGGTTTGAAGGTCGTGTCGAGCGAAGGCCATATGTTCACCGAAACAGTGGAGACCGGCACCGACAAACGTACGGGCGAGATCAGAACCGCTCCTGTCACCGGCATCCGTACAACTGACGCCGCAGGCAAAGCCATCACATTCCGCACCGATCCTGGCTTCAACCACGCACCAGGTACTGGTCTCGCCGATATGCTCAAGCGCAAACAGGCAGCCGCTTAGGAGGTTTCAAATGTTCACCGTCGAACTGGACCACCAACGTTTACAGACCGTCCTGCGTAAGGTTGAGTGGGCCGTGGGTGATCTCGCGCCACTGATGCGCGGCATCGCTGCTGAGCTGGGCAGCCAGACCGAGGAAAACTTCGAAGAGGAAGGTCGCCCGGATTGGGCCGACCTCTCCGATGTCACCACCACGCGCCGCGAAAAAAACGGCAACTGGCCAGGCCAGATGCTTCAGGTCAGTGCGGCAGGGTTGGCCGCTTCGGTCACTACTCGTGCGACTGACAGCTCAGCACTGGTCGGTAGTAACAAACCCTATGCGGCAATGATGCAGTTCGGTGGTGACAAGTCGGACTTCCCCCATCTGTGGGGCGACATTCCAGGTCGCCCATACTTGCCGATGAACGCCGAGGGTGAGCTGCAGCCCGAGACAGAGGACGCCATCCTGGAACTCGCCATGAGTCACCTGGAAAAAGCCGCTCGCCTGTAAGCCCTTCAGAAGCGCCTGAGCGCGTATGTGGCTGCGGTTCATCGAACCTCACAGGTCAAGATCGTTGTAAAAGCTTTATAAAGCCTTGCCGCCTCACTCCAACCACACTGCGCGGGTGCCAATCGCACCTCGACCGCATCAAGCCTCCCGCAGCACTCTTTAAACTCGATTAAAAGTCCTGGGCCAATCATTGGCTCAGGCTGTGCGTATCACCTTCAACCGAAGCGCACAGCCCATGAAGCCACTCCATATTTTCAAGCCAGGTACGCACGTCGCCATGAACGGCGTCAGTATCAATTTCGGCGAGTCAGATTTGGCTGCCACAGTGCTTGCCTACGATCCAGCCTTGCACGAAGCCCCTTTGGTCATTGGCCATCCCAAGCACGATGCACCGGCCGCTGGATGGGTTAAGGCGTTGTCGGCATCCGCGCTGGGGCTGATGGCCGAAACACAACAAGTCGATGTTGCGTTCGCTGAACTTGTGAGCAAGGGCAGTTACAAGAAAATCTCTGCCTCCTTCTATCACCCCGATGCCGCGAACAACCCGGTACCGGGCGTGTACTACCTGCGCCATGTCGGCTTCCTCGGTGCGCAACCGCCATCCGTGAAAGGCCTGCGCCCCATCGAGCTGGCAGAAGATGAGGAAGGCGTCATCGAGTTTGGCGACTTCGGCGACAGCATCACGGCCGGCGTCTTCCGTCGCTTACGCGAATGGCTTATTGGTCAGTTCGGCCAGGAAGCGGCTGACCAGGTAGTGCCTGGTTGGGACGTGGACAACCTGGCTGCCGAAGCCCTCCGCGACGATGTCCGACCCTCATTCACCGAACCCAACCAACCCCGCAAACCCATCATCGAGGAACACACCGTGAGCCCAACGGAACAGGCCGCCCTGACGGCGGAGAACAAGCGTCTCCAAACCGCGCTGGATGAACATTTGGCCCAGCAGCGAAAGGATCAGGCCGATCAACGTCATACCAAGAATCTTGCTTTCGCTGAAGAACTGGTCGGTGCGGGCAAGCTACTGCCCAAACACGTTGCCGCGCTGATTGCTGCACTGGACTTCGCCGAAGCCGGCGATGAACCGCTGGAGTTCGGCGAAGGCAAAGAGCGCAAGCCGGTCATCGAAGGGCTCAAGGCGATCTTCGACGACCTGCCGGCACAGATCGACTTTGCTGAGCAGGCGAGCAAAGGCCGTCAAGGCGACCTCAACGTCAGCGTCGATCTGGAGTTCGCCGAGAAGAACACCGATCCGGATCGCTTGAGCCTGCACAACCGTGCAAGTGCTTTGGCCGCTGACAAAAACATTCCCTACGAGTCGGCGGTTCGCCAGCTCATCAAGTAACAAGGAGTCATCATGGCTGACCGTTTGAGCAAACTGCGGGTCGTTGACCCGGTCCTCACCAACCTGGCGCGGGGCTATCGCAACGCCCAGTACATCGGCGAGGGCTTGTTCCCTATCGCGTTGATGGACAAGGAAGCCGGGATCATCCCGCTGTTCGGTAAAGAGGCTTTCGAGCTTTACGATACCGAGCGGGCCATTCGTGCCCAGTCCAACATCATGACCCCGGATGACCTGGATGGTCTGGATGTTGTGCTTCGTGAACATGACATCGCTTATCCCGTCGACTATCGCGAGCAGAACGAATCCATGTTCGACGCCGAATCACGGGCGTCTCGTCGCGTGGTCAATGTCATCGATCTGCGCCGTGAAGTGACCTGCGCCAAGCTTGCGCAGAACCCGAGCACTTTCGCGGCGGGCGCGAAGGTCACCCTGGCCGGCTCCAGCCAATGGAGTAATGGCGGTGGTGACCCCATCGGTGTGGTGGAAAACGGCAAGGAAGTGATCCGTAGCCGCATCGGTATTCGCCCTAACACGATGACCATGGGTGCCTCTGTGTACCAGTCGTTGAAGTTTCACCCCAAGCTTTGGGCTGCCCTGGGTGCCGATGAGCGCAAGCTTATTACCGTCGAGCACCTCAAGGCGTTGTTCGGTATCGAGAACATCCTGATCGGCGAAGCCCTCTCTGGTGCCACCAATACCTCTGACATCTGGGGCGACAACCTCACCCTGGCCTATGTGGCCAAGCCAGCGGGAGGCTCACAGACGGACTACGAAGAGCCGAGCTTCGGCTACACCCTGCGTCGTAAGGGCATGCCGGAAATCGATACGTTCGATACCGCTGGCGGCAAGGTTCGTTACGTTCGTAACACCGACATCTATAAGCCCGTGGTCGTGGGCTCGGATGCTGGTTACCTGATCTCCGACATCAACGGCTGAGGTTCCCATGGCAGCTAAGAAGACAGAGCAAGACCAGGGTGGCACTTCGGAAAAGGCCGCTGATGTGGCTCAGGGTGATGTCAACCAAACCACAGCAGCGGCTGCAGTACCTCCGCTGGCAGAGGCTGCACCTGCTGCTCCGGCAATCCCGTCACCAAGCGCACCGGCTGCTGATGCAGCTGCTGCTCCAGGTGGTGTCACGGGCACGCCGGAACTGGCTGGCTATCTGGTGACCGAGGTTTCGTCCGTGCTGCACGACGGCACCTGGTATCACCAGGGCGACGAAATTTTCTTGAGTGATAAGGAGGCGAGTCCACTGTTGTATCGCCGAATTATCGAACCGTCCTGGAGCAAAAAATGAAGACTCAACAACCTATTCTCATCACTTCGGTCGTGGCCCTGGTCGATCTGCCACGTAACCGTTTCGCCGGCTTCTCTGGCGCCTTGTGCGCTGCCGGTGCCAAGGCCCTGGGCACAGTCCAAGCCGACACCGAAGCCGACAACGTGGCTCCGATCAGTGTTCTGGGTATTTGCCTGATCACCAGCGGTGGTGCAGTGGCGGTCGGTGACCAAGTGGAGTCTGATGCCACTGGCCGAGCGGTGAAACTCGCTGCAGGCGTGCCCAACGGTTTCGCCATGGATGTTGCGACTGCCGCTGGTGATGTTATCCGCATCGTTCGAGGCATCTGAGGTCAACCATGCGCTACTGCACTCGCGCCGATATCGGCAACGCTATCCCTGTAATGACGCTGATTCAGCTCTCGAATGATGATCCAGCTGCGGAGTTACCGAATGAGAGCGTCATCGAGGACAGCGTCCGTCAGGCTGAGGAACTGGTCGATGGCTATCTTCGCGGTCGCTACGACTTGCCGCTCGATCCGGTTCCAACTGTCTTGCGCGATGCAGTGGTGTACCTGGCGCGACACTGGCTGTATCAGCGCCGCCCCGAGGGGGCATTACCTGATGCGGTTAAGGACAACCGCAAGGACACCATCAAGCTCCTGGAAAGTATCCGCGATGGCGTAGTCACCTTGGGCATGCCCAGCGGCCAAGCCACGCCAGAACCTGGTGAAATTCGTACTCGCGCACGCCGCCAGCAATTTGGTGGCGATCTATGGGAGCGCTACTGATGAGCGGAGCCCGGCCAAAAACTCAAACCGAGCAATTGCTGGAAGCGATGCGCGCTCGACTGCAGGAGTACTTCGGCAAGGAGTTGATGGTCGAGTTGTTTCCGGAGAATCCAGCGGGTTACCGACTCAACCATCCGCGTGGGGCGATCTTGCTGGCTTACGGAAAATCGACATTCGGTGGATCCGAAGCTGGTGACGCGATGTTCCAGGCACGCAACATCGTCGTCAGGTTGACCCTGGTGTTTCGCCAGCTCAATGGCAAAGACGGTGTGATCAGCTACCTCGATCAGATCCGCACATGCCTGACCGGCTGGTATGCACCTCACTGTGACCAGGCGTGCCGTCCTGTTGCCGAGCAATTCATCGGCCAGATAACTGGGCTGTGGCAATACGGCCAGGACTTCGCTCTTCGTGCCACTCAGCTGCAGATCATGGATCCCGAAGGTGGACCGCTGCTCAAACAAGCTCATTTCGAGGAAGACCAATGACACTTACCCGCTACATTTATAACGGCCCGCAAAGCGCCGCCTCCCTGCGGGTAGGCGAATCCCGCGAGTTGCTTGAAGTGCAACTGCTCTCTGGAAAACCCGTAGAGCTACCGGCCGATCACGAGTACACCCTGGTGTTGTTGGAACTCAAGCATCTGGTACTTGCACCACCTGACGCGAAACCTGCCAGCAAGTCTGCAGTTGCGCCTCAGAAATCTGGACAGGAGTAACGCCCATGCCTGCTAACTATTTGCACGGTATTGAAACGACCGAGGTTGAGCGCGGCCCTCGGGCCATCCGGGTAGTCAAATCGGCAGTGATCGCCCTGATCGGTACGGCGCCCATTGGTCCGGTCAATGAGCTGATCTTGTCCTTGAACGATAAGGATGCAGCGCAGTTCGGCTCACATCTCACCGGCTTCAGCATTCCGGAAGCGCTGGAGGGTATCTATGATTTCGGCACCGGTACGGTGCTGGTAGTCAACGTGCTCGATCCGGCCATCCACCGCACCAATGTGGCCGACCAGGTGAAACAGTTCGGGGATAACGATCTGCTGCAGCTGGGGCACGGAGCATTGCAACTGCTGCAACTGAAGTCCGCTGACGGTGTTACGTCGTTCGTACTCGACACCGATTACACGGTGACCATGCTCACCGGTCGCGTGAAGCGCCTGGCTACAGGAGCCATTCCTGCAAACGCCCAGGTAAAGGCCAGCTACACCCACGCCGACCCGAGCAAGGTAACGCCGGCCGATATCATCGGCGGTGTCACCGTCGCCGGACGTCGCACTGGCCTGAAGGCGTTTCAGGACAGCTACAACTTGCTGGGCTTTTTCCCGAAGATCTTCATTGCGCCAGGCTTCAGTACTTTGAATTCGGTGAGTGTTGATTTGATCGCGGCCGCTGGCCAGGTCGGTGCAGTGACCTACGTTGATGCTCCCATCGGTACCACGGTGCAGCAGGTGATCGCTGGGCGCGGTCCTGCAGGTGCCATCAACTTCAACACCAGCAGCGACCGTGTCCGTCTGTGTTATCCGCATGTAAAGGTGTACGACGCAGTAAGCAATGGCGAGCGTCTGCAGCCGCTCTCGATCCGAGCCGCAGGTCTGCGGGCTAAAGTCGACAACGACAAGGGCTACTGGTGGAGCAGCTCTAACCAGGAGCTGGTTGGCGTGATCGGTCTGGAGCGGCCATTGACCGCTCGCGTGGACGATGCCAGCAGCGAGGTCAATCTGCTCAATGAGAACGGCATCACCACTGTCTTCAATTCGTTCGGTACCGGACTTCGCTTATGGGGTAACCGCACTGCGGCTTGGCCCAGCGTCACGCACATGCGCAACTTCGAAAACGTGCGGCGCACCAAGGATGTGATCGACGAGTCGATCCGTTACAGCTCATTGCAGTTCGTGGACATGCCGATCACCAGTTCGCTGATTACCAGCATCACAGAAAGCGTCAACTTATTCATGCGCAAGCTGATCGGCGACGGCGCGTTGATCGGTGGCGAGTGCTGGTATGACCCTGCACGTAACCCGCAGACGGAGTTGGAACTGGGCCATGCGCTGTTCAACTACAAGCTGACTGTGCCGTTGCCATTTGAGCGCGGCACCTTTGAAACTGAAATCACCGGGGAATACCTGGTCAATTTGGGAGCCGCATAAATGGCAGGCTTTAGTGCTCACCGTATTTCCAACGCCGCTATCTATCTTGATGGCGCGAGCTTCTTCGGCCGCGCCGAAGAGATTGATCTGGGCGCGATCAAGACTGTGACCAGCGACTTTCAAGGGTTGGGCATGGTAGGCCTGATCGAGCTGCCTGACGGCATCGATAAGCTGGAAGGCAAAATCACCTGGAACAGTTTGTACTACGATGCCGCCGTCAAGCTGGTCACACCGTTCAAAAGCATCCAGTTGCAGTGCCGGTCCAACGTCCAGGTCTTTAACAACGGCGGCCTGGTCAATGAGATCGCGTTGGTCACGATGATGACTATCACCGGCAAGGAGTATCAGCTGGGCAGTCACAAACCGCGAGACCCGACCAAATACGAGACGCCTTTTTCGGCAACGTATGTTCGACAGGTGCTCGATGGGCAAGAGGTAGTTCTGCTGGATTACCTGGCCAACATCTTCAAGGTTGGCGGGCAGGATCAGTTGGCCAAGTACAGGCAGAACATCGGGCAGGCGTGAGTTAGCCAGGTAGACCTAAGTGAGTGGTAGCAAACTTGACGCCGATGGACAAGGCTTGTCCGGCCAGGTCACCGATCAAGCCTTTGGCGCCTGTCTTGGTCGCGTCCACCAACTGATCCCCAAGGCTTGATTCGGTGCTGAGGCTATCTGGGGTTGCCTTCAGCACCTCAAGACCTTTAGCGGTAAGTACACACTCGGCGTACCCAGACGCTTGAACCTTCTCCTTGAAGCGTAGGTAGCCCGATTCGGCTAGCCAGTCGATACAGGCAAAAAGGAACTCGCCTTGTTCGTTGGGGACATCGAATCCCACAAAGTCATCGAACGATAAACCATCGGGAAAGAGATCTTTCAGCAGTAGATGACGTGGTACCGGAAAACTCTCATATAAAGCACCGAGTATCTGGCCGGTGAGTTCGTCGAACCGTTTGATATTGGAGGTGGTCATGTCCTTGACTCCTGAAGTACAGCAAGTAAGCGGGAAAAGTCGCGATGAAATAATTCAAAGCATGGATATGCAGGTACGTCGAGATATCGACTTCATGCGTGCGCAACATTACTGGGGCAAGGTTCTGGATGGAACCCCGAAAGAAGTTTTGATTGAGGCACTGAGTATGGCGTTGGCGACCGGCCGCTATCAGATCACACTGAAGTGTCGCTGCCAGGGCTGCTCTCAATGTTGACGCATGACCAGGACTAGCTCCAACGGACTGGAGCCGCCAGGACGGCAACCCGAAGCCCCGCCATCGTGCGGGGCTTCTCTTTAAACTCGATTAAAAGTCAGCGCCACGACCAGGTGCAATGCTCAAGGCTCATTTAGAGCAGTCGATCAAACCGACAACCTGGAGCAACAAAGATGGCCGAAACAATCAGCTTGACCCTCAAGTTCCCTTTCAAGAGTGCCAGCGGCGAGACGATATCGAAGCTGCCTATCAAGCGCCTCAAACGCAAAGACATCAGCGCCGCGCAGGCCGTCACCAAAGACGAAGGCGCGCTCGAAGACATGCTCGTGGCCAAGATGCTGGGTATCACCTTGGAGGACCTCGGTGAATTCGATATCGCTGACTCTAAGTCAGCCACCGAGGTGTTGCGGGAAATGTCCAATGGAGGAGACCTTGCTGCAGTCCTGGGACGAGGCACTGTTGCTAGTGCTGAGGATGCAGCCGTCTGAGATTGTCCGACTGGACATGGTGGACTACTGGCGGTGGGTTGAAACCTGTAAGCGCGAGATCAATCGTCGCATCGAACTCGCCGAGCAAATGAATGGCTAATCACGACCACTAGTCCGATCACCACTCCCGCCAACATCGCGCCGCCCGCTGCAACAGGGGCGGCTGCTAGGGCCAGCAATGGCAGACCCAGACAAAACATCAGAACCGCTGCCCACACTGGCAGGCTCGTCAAGCAGAGCCAGGCAAGCCAGATCACACCGACGCCGATGGCCAGTGCATAGAGGATTTTAGCGGTGCGTAAAGCGGTCTTCTCAAACATGCTCACAGCGTAGCAAATTATGGCTAATGAAGTTCTGGTTGGACTAAAGATCGGCGCCGCTGTATCGGGCAGTCTGAGTGCTGCATTCGGTTCGGCCAAATCCACCGTGCAGCAACTTGGTCGTGCTACTGATGGATTGACGGCCAAACAGAAACTCATCGGTACCGAGCTGGTGGCATCCCTGGCGCGTGGCGGCACCGGCATCGAGCGCATGCGTCGGCAGTACGACCAGGTCGGCCGCACCATTGATCAACTCAAGGTTAAGCAAGACCGTCTCAACACCAGCATCGCCAGGGGTGAAACCCTCAAAAACAAACGGGGTGAGCTGCGTGGCCAGGCCATGGAAACGGCTGGAACAGCGGCTGTAATTGGTGCGCCAGTTGTCCAGTCGATGCGGACGGCCATCGACTTCAAAGACAAAACTAATGACATCGCAATCACTGGCGGCTTCAATGCAGAAGAGGAAACGCAGCTCGGCAATGTAATGAGAGGCGCCGCACTCAAGTGGAATCAAACTCAAACTGAAGTCGCTGCTGGCACAGCAGTGTTAATCGCAGGTGGGGTCTCCAGTGCCAAGGAGCTTGCTGCATACGCACCGGTCATGGCCAAAGCAGCTACCGCCACCCGTGCCAGCATGGATGACCTCGGCTCTGTAGCCATCGCGTTGAATGACAACCTCGGTATCGGCGCCGCAGGACTTGAACGCTCAATGAACATGCTGGCCTTTGCCGGCAAAAGCGGTCAGTTCGAACTGGCGGACATGGCCAAATGGCTGCCGCAACTTACGCCCCAGTTTGCAGCCCTTGGTGTGACTGGTGAGCGGGCAGTCGCCGAAATCGGTGCTTCTCTACAGATCGCCCGACGAGGTGCTGGCAGTAACGATGAAGCGGCCAACAACTTCAAAAACTTTTTATCGAAAATAACTGCACCAGACACCCTTAAAGCGTTTGAAAAGTCTGGTATCGATCTTAAAAGCAGCATGAAGAATTTGGTCAGCGAGGGGCTTTCTCCCGCTGAGGCAATGATAAAAATCCTGACTACTCATCTCGGCACCAAAGCTCCCGCAGCTGCTGCCGAGTACGGAAAAGCGCTTGATCTTAAAGACGATAAAGAGCGCCAGACTGCGTTAGCTCGATTGGATGAGGCTTACAAATTAGGTGAGCTGTTTGCTGACCAGCAGGTACTTTCATTTATTCGCCCTGCGTTGGCTAATCAGAAGGATCTTAGTGGTATCCAGAATGGTAGTAAGGACGCAGCCGATAAGGGTGTGCTCGATACCGACTGGAAAAAACGGATGGAGAGCCCGAAGGAGCAGCTAAAAGCGCTGACGATCAATCTTTCGGAGATAGGAATAACCATCGGCAGCACGTTGTTGCCAGCACTCGTCGAAGTTACACAAGCTGTCATCCCAGTGATGCAGTCATTCGCCACCTGGGCCGGTGAGAATCCTGCGCTTATCAAAGGTGTCATCGGCCTGGTCGGTGGCCTGTTGCTCGGCAAGATGGCCTTCATCGGCGCTGCCTACGGGGCCAACCTGGTGCTTTCGCCCTTCGTGGCCATGAGCACCACCATCACAACACTGTCCTCTAAATGGACCTTGCTGCGCGGCATGTGGCAGATGGGTAAGTTTGCCCCCCTTATCAATGGTATGAGCAAAGGTGCCGGAGCCGTGAAATGGCTGGCTCGGGGTAGCGTTGCACTTGGCCAAGCGCTGGGCGGGAAGTTACTTTTCGGTCTGCGCGTTGCAGGCCAAGCGATTCTGTGGCTGGGTCGAGCCTTGATGATGAACCCTATCGGACTGCTGATCACGGGAATCGCCGTGGCGGCTTACCTGATTTATCGCTACTGGGAGCCGATCAAAGGCTTTTTCGCCGGTTTGTGGACGGAGATCAAGGCCGGCTTCAGCGGTGGTCTCTCAGGCATTTTGGGGTTGATGGCTAACTTCTCTCCGGTCGGCATGTTCTACAGAGCCTTTGCCGGAGTGATGAGTTACTTCGGAATTGAACTGCCGGGCAAGTTCACCGAGTTCGGCGGCATGATCATTGATGGTTTGGTCAATGGCATCAGCAATGCCTTAGGTGCCGCCAAAGAAGCTGTCGTCGGTGTCGGGACTTCGGTCAAAGGCTGGTTTACCGAGACGCTCGGCATCCAGTCTCCAAGCCGAGTGTTCATGGGCTATGGCGCCAACATCAGCGAAGGCGCCGCTATTGGTATCAGTGCGCAGTCAGATCTGGTCCGAAAAGCGGCACTGGGCATGGCTGAACAATCGGGTGTCGACCTTGCGTCGCCGAATCCGGCTGATGTCTCCAGGGCGAGCATGATGGGGAACGCTGGAGGCGCATCTGCTGGAATGGGTTCCGGCATGGGCGGCGGCCCAAGCTTCACTTTCTCCCCGCAAATCAACGTACCTGGTGGTGCGGAAATACAGCAGCAAGTTCAACAAGGGCTGCAGGCCGGCTATGTCGAATTCACGCGGATGATGGATCGCTACATGCACGACAAGCGCCGCCGTAGCTATGGCCCATCTGATGAGGGGATCGCCTGATGTTTGCAATCCTGGGTGATATCGAATTCACCGTGGCCGGTGGCATCAGCGGTATGGAGCAAAGCGGATCGGCCGACTGGGCAGAGCACGCACGTATCCAGGGGAAACCTTTGCTGGAGTGGATCGGTGAAGGTCTGGATGAGTGCAACCTGACCATCGAGCTGCACCCGGTCCTGGGCGATCCCGAGGAGCGGTTGCGAACCCTGCGCCTGGCCAAGAGCAAACATGAGCCTCTGGCCTTTGTGATGGGAAGCGGCGAGTACCTCGGTGCCTACGTCATCACTAACATCTCCAATGCCATCCGCCGCTCAACGGCCGTGGGCCAGATCAAGGCTGCCACTGTTCAGTTAAGCCTGAAGGAATACACTGGGGCATTCACTCGTAAGGTCGCTCGGCCGGGACTGCTCGATTCGGCCTTAAATGGCACAACGGCGGCGGCTGCTGGTAAGCCCGGACTAATCTCGCGGCTGATGCCATCCCCCAGTACTGTCCAGGCGGTGATTGGTCATGCGAAAACAGCCGGGAACATCCTGAAGGCAGGCCAGAACCTGTATGAAACGGTCAAGAGCGGCAACGCCTCGATGATCCTCGGTCAAGTTCCGCAATTGCTGGGTGTTACGGCCAGGGCCATTGGACCGCTTCAAGGACTGACGTCAGTGGCCGGGTTGCTTGATGACGGCGCCGATCTGTCGCGTCTAGGTGAGGACGTATTGGGCAGTGTGATGGGTGCTCGATCAGCCCTCAACCCGGTCGACCTGGGCAACATCGTCGACCGGTTCTCCGCGTCCCGCGAGTCGCTTGGCCAGGCGCTCACCACAATGGACGGCTCCCGCATCCGTTTGGCAGGGTTGGCGGCGCAAGTCTTGACCAGGAGGGCTTAATGTTTATTCCCCATATCACCACCGATGGCGAGCGTTGGGACCAGTTGGCATGGCGATACTACGGTGATGCTCATCGGTATTTGCCGATCGTAGAGGCCAACTCCCATGTGCCGATTACCGCCGCTTTACCAGCAGGTTTGACCTTGGCCATTCCCGTACTTGAACCCGTGGCCACCACTGAGGATCTTCCACCATGGATGCGATGATCCCCAAGCAAGTACCGGAAGCTCGCTTCGTGCTGGCCTATCAGCAGAGCAACATCACCCGAAACGTCAGCCAGCACTTGATCTCTTTGTCTTACACCGACTATCTCACAGGCCAGGCTGACAGTCTGGAGGTCGAACTGGAGGACACCGAGGGTAAGTGGCGTGATGGCTGGTATCCAGGGCATGGCGACAGCTTGACCCTGTCCATTGGCTGGGAAGGCGAGCCGCTACGCGCCCTTGGCCGGTTTGAGATCGATGAGGTAGAGCTTAATTGCCCGCCCTCGACGATCACCATTCATGGCTTGGCCACCGGTATTAAGGCGGCATTGCGGACCACCGAACACCACGCTTATGAAAACACCACCCTGGATGCCGTGGCCAAGCAGATCGCGGCACGTCAGGGGCTGGAGCTGATCGGCAGTATTGAGCCGATCAAGCTCGACCGGCTGACTCAGCAGGAGTCCGATCTGACCTTCCTGCGCAACTTGGCAGCCGAATATGACTACGCTTTCAAGGTGACCGGCAACCGTATGGTCTTTCATGCCATCAGTGAGTTGGCCAAGGGCGCCCCGGTGGCAACGCTGGTGCTCCAGGACTTAACCAGTGTGAACTTGCGCGATCAGATCAAAAGCGTCCCTCAAGCCATCGAGGTAAAGCACAAAGAACCCGCAAAGAAGAAACTGATTGCCTACAAAATCGAAAATGGTGAAACCGTCGCGGTGCCCAGCAGCGTGAGCAAGGCGACCACCAGCGGTGATACCAAAAAGAGCCGCAAGCGCAGTGCCTCCGCCGAAGAGTCCAAGGCCAAAGCCAAAGCGGACCTGGCCAAGGCTAACCGCGAACGCACTACCGGCAGTTGGGGCGCGATGGGTCGGCCGAACCTGCTCAGCGGCAATGTGGTGACCTTGGTAGCGGCGGGTAAACTCGGCGGGAACTACCTGATCACATCTTCACAACACCGGATGACTCGCAGTGGTTACACCGTGGAAAAGTCAGTCTGCCGCATCTCGGCACCCTCGATCACATTGACCCAAGAGAGCACCAAGCCGGACCTGGCTTTAACAACCTACGGCATTCAGCAAGAAGTGGTGGCGTGACAATGGGGAGCCAAACTGATGGGTGTTGAGTTGGAGTACGGTGAAGTCAGCGCCGTGGATCACCTGACTTGTCGCATCCGAGTGCGTCTGGATGACCGCGATGGGGTTGAGAGCTACTGGCTCAACGTGCCCCAACGCAACACACAGGGCACGAAGCGGCGGCCTTTGATGCCAGAGCTGAATGAACAGGTCGCCGTGTTGCTGGACTCTGATGGCGTGGGCGGTGTTTACCTGGGCGGAATCTACTCATCGGCCGAACCGCCGCCGGTTGTCGATGAAGACACTGACTATGTGCGCTTCAGTGATGGAACTGTCTCGACATACGACCGTGCGGCCGGGGTAATGACGTTGGACAACGTCGGGGCTTTGCTTTTGAAGTGCGGCCGGAACATCACCGTTGAATCGGGTGAACCGGTGTTGGTGAAGGCACCGTCAGCAACGTTGCACATACCGCAGGTCACCTTGAATGGAAACCTGAAGTTGAACGGCAACCTGATGGTAGATGGCAACGTCAATGCAACAGGTACGGTCATGGATGGCGGTGGAAACTCAAACCATCACACCCACTAGCTCTCTTTAAACTCGATTAAAAGCCTCACCGTCCACTCCCTCGCATCATGGGTGCATGACGACACCCATTCCCTACACCAGCATCACCGCCGCCCACTGGCAGCCTGCCCTCGGAACATCCGGCGAGGTGGTCGAGGGCCTGCGCGATATCGACCAAGCCATCCGCATTGTCCTTACTACACCCAAGGGCAGTGACGCTCATCGGCCGGACTTCGGCAGTGATCTTCATTTATATATCGACTGGCCCGTCAACCGTGTTACCCCGCACCTGGTGCGTGAAGCGGTCGACGCTATCCGTCGCTGGGAGACCCGAGTCTCAGTCGTCCAGATACTGGTGCGCATTGAAGACTCGCGCATCATTTTGCGCGTGCAGTGGCGGGTTGCGGATGGTGTCGCCCAGATGACAGAGGTGCCCTATGCGCGAGCTGCCTAAGCCAATATTCATCCAGATTGATCCGGCTGCAACTGAGGCGGATCTGATCGCAAGGTACGAGGCGAAGGCGAACAAAACACTTTATCCAGCCCAAGTTGAGCGGCTGTATATCGACCAAATCGCCTACGCCGTGACCCGTCTGCAGATGGGTATTCAGAATGCGGGTGAGCAACTGCTGGTTCGGTTTGCGAAAGGACCAATCCTTGACTACCTCGGTGAGTTGGTCGCCACACCTAGACTGTTGGCGGTGTCTGCGCGTTGTGCGCTTCGATTCAGCATGCCAGCGGCAGTGCAGCAGCCCTTACTCATTCGGGCCGGAACTCGCGTCAGTACCCAGGACGCCAAGCTCGCCTTTCTCACTGACCAAGACGTCATCATCCCCGTTGGCCAGGCCCAGATCAGCGTGACGGCAACCTGTCTGACCGCTGGTGAGCTTGGCAATGGCTGGGCTGTGGGCCAAATCAGCAGTATTGGTAATCCGCCTGCATCTGGACTGACTGCGACAAACACCATTGTCACGGCGGATGGTGCCGAGGACGAAGAAGACGACCGCTATCGCGAGCGGATCATCCTGGCACCCGAAGCCTTCAGCAATGCCGGTAGCCGTGGAGCTTATCGTTACCACGCCCTGGCCGTGCATCAGTCGATCGTAGACGTTGCCGTTCATGGACCGGATGAAGGGCAACCGGATGGTCATGTTGCGCTATTCCCTCTGACCGACGCAGGCCTGCCCTCGGCGGATCTGCTGCAACGGGTCAAAGACCAGGTCAGTGGCGAAAAGCTGCGCCCCCTGTGCGATACGGTTCATGCCTATCCACCAACCGAAGTCACCTACCAGATCAAGGCTCGCATTACCTTTTACGACACGGCAGATCGTATTGAAGCTATGAAGGATGCCAAAGTTGCGGCCGAGGCTTATGCCGTTGAACGCCGTGCAGGTCTCGGTCGCGATATTGTCCAAGAACAACTGACCGCGCTGCTGCAGGTGAATGGCGTCTATCGGGCTGATCTGGAGTTCCCGAGCGCTCTGCGTGAATTGGTCGGTAACGAGTGGGCTAACTGCACCTCGATCCAGCTGGTCGACGCAGGTATGGCACATGGCTGACCAGCAGCTACCACCAGCCTTGGCGGGTGACGAACGTTTTGCTCTGCTGTGCGAGCTGCTCAATGAGACGCTGGACGGCCTCGATATTGACGCAATGTTGGTTTACCTGGTTGACCTGGTGAAGCCTCAGTTATTACCGACCTTGGCAGAGCAGTTCTCTCTCCTCGATGAGGCCGCCTGGATGCTGGCCGAGTCGGAGGACGCTAAACGCAGCCTGATCAAGAACTCTGCTCAGCTGCATCGCTACAAAGGCACGCCCTGGGCAATCCGCGAAGTCATACGTCTGCTCGGCTTCGGCGAGGTGACGCTTCAGGAAGGCTTGGGGAACCAGGTGCGTGATGGTTCCATCACCAGGGATGGGAGCCATGTCCACGGAGATCCTTCTGCATGGCCGCTTTATAGGGTCTTCCTTGAGCGAGCCATCACCAATGACCAAGCTGCGCTTTTGCGCCGCCTTCTTCTTTCCGTCGCTCCGGCTCGCTGCCGGCTGGTGTCGCTCGACTATCAGTCGGTCGCTATCAGGCATAACGGCTTCGCTCGCCGCGACGGCCAATACAACCATGGGAGCAGCTAATGGCCGATCTACCTGAAATAGCCGAATGGACAACGGGCATTTACCAGCTTGAAACATCCGACCCCGTATTGGGCGGCCCGGAAGGTATCGACAACCTACAAGGCAAACAGCTGGCCAACCGAACCGCTTACCTCAAACAGCATATAGGCGCTCTGGAGTCTGGCGATACGGCCTCGGGCAAGGCCAGTGTTCTGGCGACTGCCCGCACGATTTCGTTGACCGGTGATGGGACTTGGTCGGTTTCTTTTGATGGCAGCGGTAATGTGTCCGCAGGGTTCACCCTATCCAATATCGGCGTCGTTGCGGGTACCTACGGCAAAGTCACTGTCAACGCCAAGGGATTGGTTACGGCTGGGTCCAGTCTCGCGGCAGGTGACATACCCTTGTTGGACTGGTCGAAAATCACCACTGGACGGCCAACCACTCTTGACGGCTATGGGATTGGTCTGCCGTCCCAGCTGCAGGCAGAAACCGGAACTGATAACACCTTGCCCATGACTCCGTTGCGTGTTTTTCAAGCCATCGCAAAGGTCATCACCCAGGCTACAGAGGGAGCGTTTGGATGGTTAAAGATTGCTACGCAGAGCCAGGTTGTCGCGGGTACCGATGATACTGCCGCCGTTACCTCAAAAAAGCTCAGAGCAGGATTCGTTCTCTATTGGTCAGCTCCGACGGGTGCGGGGTACATCGCCCTTCCAACCTGGCTAGGGGGATACATCATTCAAACTGGCCAAGTGAACTCGGCAGTAGATGACGTCATTACCATTCTTCCAACCGCCTTCCCCAACACCTTCATGCAGGTGATGGTCTGTAACGGATACACGGCAGGGTCGGGATCCATTGGGTATCTGGCAGCTTCAGCTAGGGATGCGTCCTCAATAGTGTCAAGAGGATCAAGCGCATCACTTGGGGCTCGATACATTGCAATCGGAAAATGAGGTTCTAAATGAAGATTTATTGGAGTTCTGAAACGGGTGGTTTCTATGACTCAAGAATCAACAGCGCTTTGCCCGCTGGATCGATAGAAATTACTAGCGAGTATCGCGAATTGCTCATTAAAGGCATGCAGGAAAAGCGTGTGGTGGTAGCAACCGCTGACGGTTATCCGGTTCTACAAGCCCCTCCACCCCCAACTGCTGAACAAGTCGCGATGGTCGAGCGCGCATGGCGAGATGAAGCGCTGGATGGCATTAAATGGCTCCGAGATCGTCATCGTGACGAGCAGGACATGGGCTTGCCCACGACTCTTGGAGTAACCCAATTCTCTGAGCTTCTAAGCTATATGCAAGCACTACGTAGCTGGCCGCAATCGCCTGAGTTTCCCAACGTAGAGGGCCGACCTGTGCCCCAGCAATGGATTGTCGACCAAGCGTCCTAGCGACCTGTGAGAAGCGATTAGCTCTAGAAAGAGGGCTGTCAGCTCAAGTGTTCGAGCACTTGAGCTGACCGCCAACCAGCAGACGAATCCTGCAAGCCAGCCAAGGCCCTCTGCTCACGCGCGAGCGGCAGGGAGCCTACCAGAAGCCCAAAAGGTTTGCAGATGATGCAAGAAATACGTTGTGGGCACTGCGGTCGGAAGTTGGCCGCAGTGCATGGTTTTATTGAATTACAAATCAAGTGTCCGCGTTGTCGAACACTCAATCACCTGAAGGCCGAGAGCCTCCTGACACCGCCGTTGAGCGCACCAAGCCATCAGGAGGCACCATGTACGCACAACCGATCATCCCTTGGATAGGCGGCAAACGCCGCCTCGCCGACCGGATTTTCCCACTGTTTCCAGCTCATAGCTGCTACGTCGAACCGTTTGCCGGAGGTGCTGCGCTGTTCTTCCTCCGGCCAGTGCCGGCCGAGGTGGAGGTGCTCAATGACGTCAACGGTGACCTGATCAATCTTTACCGTGTCGTTCAGAACCACCTGGAGGAGTTCGTCAGGCAGTTTAAATGGGCTTTATCGAGCCGCCAGGTGTTCAAGTGGCTGCAGATGACCCGACCGGAGACACTCACCGATATACAGCGGGCAGCTAGGTTCTATTACCTGCAGCAGTCGGCCTTCGGTGCCCGTGTAAACGGCCAAAGCTACGGCACCGCCACGACCACACCACCAGGCCTCAACTTGCTGCGACTAGAAGAAACCCTATCAGCTGCTCACCTTCGGTTGAGCAGCACCTATATAGAACACCTGAGCTGGTACGAGGTGATGAAGAAGTACGACCGCGAACACACGCTGTTCTATTGCGACCCGCCGTACTGGCAGACCGAGGGCTACAGTGTACCGTTCGAATTTGATCAGTACGAGTTGATGGCCAAGCTCCTGGGCGAGATCAAAGGCAAGGCCATCATCAGCCTCAACGATCACCCAGATATTCGCAGAGTTTTTGCCGGCTATCACATGGAGACAACCGACATTAAGTACACCGTTGGCGGTGGGAAAGGGAGCGAGGCGAAGGAGGTACTGATATTCAGCTGGGACATTCAGGCCGAACCGGCCGGCCTGTTTTGAAATTCTATTGCAAAGGGTGCAAATGAACCTGAAGCTATTTATCTCGCATCAGGGCGCGTATTTTTCGCGCCCGGCATCACCTCATCCCCAAACGCCGGCCGCTTACACCCATCCCCCCCAGGGCACTCACTCAACCCCAACGGATCAACCCACCCTGTCGGGCTCCGCGTGTACTGATACCCGTTTAACCCGCCCGCCAACTTGCTCGGATCCGGCGTCAAATACCGTCCAATATCCGGATTGTAGTAGCGATGCCGGTTGTAATGCAGGCCCGTTTCCGCGTCGAAGTACTGCCCTTGAAACCTCAATGGCTGATCAAGCACCTGATGGGTGTCGCGGTTGAGGCGAGTCAGGCGGCCATAGGCTGTGTATCGGGCGGCCCAGATGATGTCGCCGCTGTAGTCGGTGAGTTCTTGCGGTGTGCCGAGGTGGTCGAGTTGGTAGTAGAACGGGCAGGCCTGGTGTGGGCCTTTGCCGTCGAGCATGGCCAGCGGGCGGAAGCTGCCCGGTTCGTAGACGTAGCTGCGGTAATGCTCGCGGTTGCTTTCGGCGATGAGGTGGTCGCCCTGCCAGAAGAACTCGGTGGTTTTGCCGTCGACGGTTTTGCTGATGCGGCGGCCGAAGGCGTCGTAGCGGTAGGTCGCCTGGCTGCCGTTGGGCAGGGTGGCTCCGATCAGCCGATGTTGGCAGTCGTAGCGGTACTCGGTGATCAGTTTTTGCCCGGTGCCGCGGCGCTCGCGGATCAGGTTGCCAAAGGCGTCGTAGTCGTAATGGCGGTCGCCTTGCATGAGCAGGCGGTTGCCTTTGACGGTGGCCGGGCCAGGACGATCCTGCATCAGCAGGTTGCCCGCCGGATCGTGGGCGAAGCTTTCCGGTTGTTGATCGCGGGAGTGTCGGACGCGAATCAGACGGTCGAGTGGATCGTATTGGTAGCTGCGTTGGCCGTGTCGCGTGTCGGCAATGTAGTCGAGGTTGCCGTTGGCGCTGTAGGCATAGTCGCGGCGATACAGCGGTTGGAGGTGTTGGCTGACGGCGTGGGCTTTCAGACGGCCTTGGTCGTCATATTGATAGTCACTGAGCAACAGGCCTTGTTGGCGGTTTTGTTCGCGCCCGGCGAAGAATGTATGCGCCGTCAATCGGGTGCCGTTGAGGTCGATGGCCGTCAGCGCACCGCCCTTGGCGTGGTGGTAATCGAGCTTGCTGTTGTCCGGCAGGCGCAGGCGATTCAGCTGACCGCAGGCGTCGTAGCCATAACGTAACGTGCCCCAGCCTTGGTGTTCGCAGATCAGCCGGTCCTGCTGGTCGTACTCGAACTCCAGCGGATGATCGTGGCCGTCGTCGACGCTGACCAGGCGGCCGAGGCTGTCGTAGCGATATTCGACCTTGATGCCGTCGGGCAGGGTTTTGACCAGCAATCGCCCGGCCGAATCCCGCTGATAAGCCGTCACCAACTGCGAGCCATCCTCGCCGAACTCGGTTTTCTCCAGCAACTGGCCGTTGAGGTCGTAGGCGTACGCCGTGCGTTGGCCGTCGAATCCGGTTTCCTGTCGGATCAAGCCGTTGGGCGTGTAGTCCAGGAGATATTTTTCACCGGATTCGTTTTCGATTTCCGTGAGCAACAGCTGCGCGTTGTCGTAGCGGTACTTCAGCTGGGTGCCGTCGGCATTGAGGCGGCGGCTGACCAGGTGCAGATCGTCGACGTATTCGTAGCGGGTGACGCGACCCAGTTCATCGCGTTCGGCGGTGATCTTGCCGTAGGCGTTGTAGCTGAACGCGCGGCTGGCGCCTGTAGGAAGCGTCGTCTGGATCAGTCGGTCGACGGCATCCCATTGGTACTGGGTAACGGCGCCGTGTTCGTCCTGACGGGTAATCTGCCGCCCCAACGCATCATAGGAAAACCGCCGTTGACCACCGTCCGGCAAGGTCTCTTCGAGCAATTGCCCCAAGGCGTTCCAGACGAACACATGCCGGCTGGTGTCCGGGTAACGGATCGACAGCAGCTGACCTTTTTCGTCGTAGTGATAGTGGGTGACATGACCGTCAGGATCGGTCGCTTCGGTGATGTCACCATGGGCATTGCGCTGATACTTCCACACGACTTTGCCGCGATAGCGCGCATGCAGGAAACCGTGGCGATACTCGTAGGCCGTTGGTTCGTCTTCCGGCGGAATCAGCGCGATCAGCCGTCCGACCTCGTCGTAACGGTATTCGGTGACGGCGCCGAGCGGATCCTGCTCGGCAATCAGCCGGCCTTGATCGTCGTAGACCTTGAGGTGTTCGCCGCCGTCCAGCTCGACCTTGCGCACCAGCCGCGCCCGGTCGTCGTGCTCGTAAATCTCTTCGCTACCGTCGGCGTTCTTAACCAGCACATTGCCGTTGTTGTCCCAGACATATCGCGTGTCCATCTGCGAAAAAGTCGCCCAATGCCGCACGCACCGGGCCGCTTTGCCGGCACGCTCCCACTCCCAGTAGAAACTCGCCCCCCCGGCTAACTGCCGCTGCAGAATCACGTGCTGATCGTCGTAGTCGTAGCGTTCGCTTTCGCCGGCGGCATTGGTCGCTTCGATCAAGCGATGACGAGCATCGTAGCGGTAGGCAACCAGTGTTTGCTCAGTACGCCAGGCGTCTTCCAGGGTGTCGGCCGGATGAAAACGCTGATACTCGACGGCGACCATGTGCCGGCGCTCATAGCGCAACAGAAGGGAGCGCCCTGCGCCGTTATCGAGGCGCTTGATCCTGTCAGAAAAGTCCCGCTGCACCATCAGCCGATTGCCGTAGGCATCGCTAATGGCCGTCAGACGTCCAGCACAAAAGTGAAAAAAACGCGCTTTTTCGCCAGCCAGGGCGAGGATCAATTCTTCGGGTTCATCGCCGAGATAAATCGCCGCCCGCGATAGGCTGTTGTGAATCGTCGGGCGCTCGCTACTCGGTAGCGGAAAGGTCGTACGACGGTTTTCGTGGTCGATCCAGATGACGGTGTCGCCATCGATTTCCAGGTGATGCGCGAGGGAGTGACTCCAGCCGAATCCGAGCCCGCAATCGATCTCCACCGCACTGGTGCGATAGAGTCGGGTGAAGTCGAACGGCAAAATCCCGTCCAGCGCACCGTCGGTCAGCGTGAGCAGTTCCTCGCCCGTGACCATCGATACCGGACAGCCATTGGTACAGGTCAACGGTCCGCAATCGGCGCTGTCGCCGTTGGGGTTTTTCGCCTGATCCGGGGCATCGTCGCGATGTTCCTGCCTGCCAATCCTGGTCATGGCTTCAGACTTGTCGCGAGCAATGGCCACCGGATTTTTCACCAACAGAAGCGGCGCAACCCCAGCGGTGATTTGCAACGACACGGCGGGCGCAGGTTTGATCGGTGCATTCCGGGCATTGACCATCAGCGGTTTGAGCGCGCCAGCGTGGGCTGTCAGGTCGGACCTGGCGGTGAGCTTAGCCAATCGCAAACTGGCGGCCGCCAGCCATTGCCGGGACTGCGGGGACTTGATCCTGGACAGCACCTTCTCACTCAGACGCAATTCCAGTCCCGCAGGACCGGTAAGGCACATGAGTAAGAAACTGATCAATATCTCCGTACGAATTTCCGCCACGACCTCGGCGATGTACTGCGGCGGCAGCATCCTCAGCCAACTGGTGAACGCCGCGAGATGAATGAACATCAACGGCTCGTCGCTCAGCATCAGCAACACCTTCGCGATGGACTCCGCCGAAGCGTTCAGCAGTGTTTCAAGCTCGGATCGGGTCAGGTATTCCAGGAGTTTTTCGCTGTTGGCCTGCAGGTCCGCGATCAGGGCGTAAATCTGCTTCACGTCATCCCACAAACCGTTCAGCGAGTTCTCGAAGCCGCGCCAGTCAGCCTGTTGCAGCATGCCGTAGCGCTTGATGAAACCGGCCTGGGAGAACCCCGCCCACGCTGGTTCGAACTCGGTCGTCCACTCGTTGCGCAGCCAACCTTCCAGCTCGCCGATGACGTCCTGATAGGAGGCGTAAAGTGCTTTGACGTGATCAGCGGATACATCGGGAAAAAAGGTGATGCGATAACGCTGGCCGCGCTGGCAATCGGGGATTTCCAGGATGCCGCCGGGGCCGATCTCGTCGTAGATCGGTTCGCCAAATGTCTGCTTGCCTGCCACGTCGGAAATCAAAGGTTCAAGCATCACCGGGGTATTGCCGATCGGCACGAAACGCGCTGCCTCAAACATATGCACCAGAGTCAACGGACCGCTGGCCGGGCACGCGGCGACTGTCGCACTGACAGGCGTAGTCGAATTCTTCGGCGCGCTTAGACGGACTTCGTTGCCGACCTTGAAAACTTGCTCGACATCCAGGGCCTTGCTGGTCCAGAAACTTTCAGCCCAGGCGTCGTAGTCGTTCAGGCACAGTCGAAAATCACCCAGCAGCGCTTCGACATTCGGCTGGTCAGGGTCCATGGCGGCGAGCACCAACAGCCCGATGGTGTTGTTCAAGGCCAGGAGGTTGTCAGGTATGAACATTCGCAGTCCCTCGCGCGGATCAATTCAGAGCGCGAGACTTTGCGGGGGATCGGCGGGGAAAGAAGTCGGGAAAGTAAGTGTTTGGTGTAGGGGAAATCGCTAAATGACGGAGAGCACTTCGGCGCAGGTTTTAGCACCGCTCAGGCATTGCCCGTTGCCCTATGTCCGCCGCGCTCGCTATGCTGCTGAATCCTTTAATCGATCGCGGACCCGGCCGTACCTGAGCCGCCTCTGGGATGTCATTAGAAAACGGATCAGATGCGATGAATGCACCACTGAATGAATTCGGCCCGATCAAGGCCGTGATTTTCGATATGGACGGCTTGTTGCTGGACACCGAGGGCATTTACACCGAAGTCACGTCGATGATTGCCGCGCGTTACGGTCGTGTCTTCGACTGGAGCGTCAAACAGAACATCATCGGCCGTGGCGCGGGTGATCTGGCGCGTTATGTGGTTGAGGCGCTGGACCTGCCGATCACCGCCGAAGAGTTCCTGGTGATCCGCGAACCGCTGATGCGCGAGCGTTTTCCTACAGCGCTGGCGATGCCTGGCGCACAGGAGCTGGTTCGGCATCTGAAGGCGAACAACATTCCGATCGCGGTGGGCACCAGTTCTTCGCGTCAGTCGTTCGGCCAGAAAACCACCTTGCACCGCGACTGGTTCGCACTGTTCGATTTCATCGTGACGGCCGATGATCCGGAAGTCGGCGCGGCCAAACCGGCGCCGGACATTTTCCTCACGGCGGCGCGGCGCCTGGGTGTTGCGCCTGAGGATTGCCTGGTGTTCGAGGATTCGCCGTTCGGTGTCACGGCGGCGAAAGCGGCAGGAATGACCGCGATTGCGATCCCGGATGCGGCGATGGCTGATGAAAAATACGCACACGCCGATGGCATTCTTCGTACGCTGAAGGCGTTCAGACCGAGCGCATTCGGCCTGCCGGCGCTTGAATGGGCTTGACGACAGACATGTGGGAGCGGGCTTGCTCGCGAAAGCGTTGTGTCAGTCGACATTAATGTTGGCTGATATTCCCTCTTCGCGAGCAAGCCCCACACACATTTGATTTGCGTTTGGCTGACCCGTATCAGGCGCCGAAACCACCGTCGATGGTCAGGCTGGCACCGGTGATGTAGCCGGCTTCCGGCCCCACGAGGTAGGCGACGAAACTGGCGATTTCTTCCGCTTTGCCGTAACGACCCACTGCCATCAACGGGATCAGGCTTTCGGCGAAGTCGCCACTGGCCGGGTTCATGTCAGTGTCGACCGGGCCCGGCTGCACGTTGTTGATGGTGATGCCACGCGGGCCGAGGTCGCGCGCCAGGCCTTTGGTCAGGCCGACTAGCGCCGACTTGCTCATGGCGTATGGGCCACCACCGGCAAAGGGCATGCGGTCGGCGTTGGTGCTTCCGATGTTGATGATGCGACCGCCTTCTGTCATGTGTTTGGCTGCGGCCTGGGTGGCGATGAATACGCTGCGCACGTTGATCGCGAGGGTCTGGTCGAAGTCTTCGAGTTTGAAATCTTCCAGCGGTGCAACGGCCAGCACGCCAGCGTTGTTGACCAGAATGTCCAGGCGGCCAAAGGCTTTTACGGTGGCGGTCACGGCGTTGCGGATGGCCTCGGCGTCGGCGCTGTCAGCCTTGATGGCGAGGGCTTTGCCGCCGTTACCGGTGATGCTGTTTTGCAATTCTTCGGCTTTGGCCGTGGAGCTGACGTAGGTGAAGGCGACTGTCGCGCCTTCAGCGGCCAGGCGTTTGACGATGGCGGCGCCGATACCGCGGGATCCGCCTTGAATCAAAGCCACTTTGCCGCTGAGGTTCTGAGTAGTCATATCGATCTCCAAAGTCCCGAGGCGAGATGCGTCGGTTGATGGAGCCTAGTATCGATTCAGGATTGCCGGCTGTGTAGACGGTAATTGCGATAGTCTGTGTAAACCAAAAGTTTATAGTGGCGCTTATGGAAACCTTCAGCAGTATCGAATGCTTCGTGCGCAGTGCCGAGGTCGGCAGCTTCGCCGAAGCCGCGCGTCGCCTGAGTCTGACCCCGGCGGCGGTGGGCAAGAGCGTCGCCAAACTTGAGGCGCGGCTGGGTGTGCGGCTGTTTCAGCGCAGCACTCGCAGCCTGACGCTGACTGAAGCGGGTCATGTTTTTCTCGGCGAAGTGAGTTCCAGTCTTCACACGATCCAGAATGCCGTGGCCAATCTGGCCAGCGCCGAGGGGCTACCAGCGGGGACGTTGAAGGTCAGCATGGGCACGGTGTTTGGGCGTTTGTACATCGTGCCGTTGCTCGGGGAGTTTCTGCGGCGCTTTCCGGCGATCAACCCGGACTGGCATTTCGATAACCGTCAGGTTGATCTGATCGCTCAGGGGTTCGATGCGGCGATTGGTGGGGGATTCGAGCTGCCGCAGGGGGTGGTGGCGCGCAAGCTGACCCCGGCGCATCGGGTGTTGGTCGCTTCAGCCGACTATCTTGCAGGGCGTGAGGTGATTGCCGAGCCCGATGATCTCAAACATCATGATGGCATCCTGATTCGATCGCCACAGACAGGTCGTGTGCGTTCCTGGCAATTGACCAGTCGCACCCAGCAACACAGCCCGCTGACGCTCAAGGCGCGGATGACCATGAGTGATTCGGAGGCGGCCTGCGCCACGGCCGCCCAAGGATTGGGCATTGCGCTGGTGAGCATGCCGTTTGCCGTGGGCTATCTGGAGGCCGGGACCTTGCAGCGGGTGCTGCCGGACTGGTATGTCGACGATGGCAACATTTCGATCTATTACGCGGAGCACAAACTGCTGCCCGGCAAGACCCGGGCGTTTGTGGATTTCATCATTGAGCAGTTTGCGGAGCAGGGGTTGGGGCAGCGGTTTAGTGCGCTCTGAGTCTGATTCAGGACCGAGGTGTTGCCATCGCGAGCAAGCTCGCTCCCACATTGGATCTGCGGCGTTCACAAGTCCCCTGTGGGAGCCGAGCTTGCTCGCGATGAACGATAACGCGGTCTACCGCCCGAAACGCCCGGGCCAGCCAATAATTTTCTTCGGCCGCGGCGTCGCATAAGTCCGCACCTTGGATGTCGACAAGCCCAACCGCACCAACGACTCGGCGATGGTCACCGCCGCCGTCACGCCATCCACCACCGGCACGCCAGTGCGCTGCCGAATCTGTTCATCCAGCCCGGCCATCCCCCCGCAGCCCAGGCAAATCACCTCCGCCTTGTCTTCCAGTACCGCCAATTCTGCCTGACGAATAATTGCCTCCAGCGCACGCTCAGGATCGGATTCCAGTTCCAGCACCGCCAAGCCACTGGCCCGCACAGACGCGCAACGGTCCCAGAGTCCGGACAGTTTGAGGCGATCCTCGATCAGCGGCACGGTGCGGTCCAGCGTGGTGACCACCGAGTAGGCATGGCCGAGGAACATTGCCGTGCTGGCCGCCGCATCGGTGATGTCCACCACCGGCACGTTGAGCAACTCCTGCAAACCCTCGCGGCCGTGTTCACCGTAACCGGCCTGGATCACGGCATCGAAGGGTTGGTCGTAGGACATCACCCGGTCTATCACCGCGATAGCGGCCAGGTAACTTTCGAAATTGCCTTCGATGGAGTCAGCACCGAAGTAGGGCGTCAGGCCGATGATTTCCGTGCCCGGCGCGGCCACGGACTGAGCCGAACGGGCGATGGCCTGGGTGATGGACTCGGTGGTGTTGACGTTGACCACGAGAATTCGCATGGGAAGTCCTTATAGCGGGTGGTTCTGCGGCCCGAAGGTGCCGGGCCACGAGGGGATTAATGGCTGACGTTATCGACGGCGATGGCTTCACCGCTGACGTCTGCGTAATGGGGCTGCCGTTTGGCGATGATCAGGTAGAGCATCCCGGCAATCCCGGCACCAATCAGCCAGGAGAAGGGCGATACGCTGTCGAAGCCCGGTACCAGCGCCAGGACGATAGCGATCAGCGCGGCAGGAATGAACGCCGCGACGGCGCGTAAATTGACTCCGCGGCTGTAGTAATAAGCGCCGTTAGGGTCTTCGCTGTACAACTGCGGCACGTTGACCTGACCTTTTCGTACGAGCCAGTAGTCGACCATGATCACCCCGTACAAAGGGCCGAGCAGGGCGCCGAGGCCGGACAGGAAATACACGATCACCAGGGGGCTGTTGTAGAGGTTCCACGGCAGGATCAGCACCGCGATGGTCGCGCTGATCAGGCCGGCGCGGCGAAACGTCAGGTATTTGGGCGCCAGGTTGCTCAGTACGAAGGCCGGTGCGACGAAGTTGGCCATGATGTTCACCGCCACGGTGACGATCAGGAACGCCAGGCAACCGAGCACCAGAAAGAAGGTGTTGGGAATCGAGGCGATGATCTCGGTCGGGCTTTCGATAATCCGGCCATTGATCTGAAATTGCGCGCCACAGAGCAGGACGGTGATGCTGGCGAACACCAGAATATTCACCGGCAGGCCCCAGAAATTGCCGACCTTGATGGTCTTGCGGCACGGCGAAGAACGGGCGAAGTCGCAGAAGTTGAGGATCAGCGTGCCGTAGATCGACAGCCACAACGCACCACCGGCAAAGATGTTGCGCCACATCTCGCCGCCGGTCAGCGGTTCGCGGATCGACCAGGCGATGGTCGCGTTGGCCTGAAAGTACATCCACCCGGCGAGGGCGGCGACGGTCAGCAGAATCACTGGCCCGGCGAACGCCTCGTAGCGCCGCACCATTTCCATGCCATAGGCGAGAATCGCCAGTTGCACGAACCAGATCGCCACGAAGCACACCCAGCCCAGGCTCGATAGACCGAGGATCGAGTTGTGGTCGTAGTCCGCGAAGCCGGGATGAACCGCGATCAGCAGCACCCGAAAGACCACCGAGGCCAGGTAGGTTTGAATTCCGAACCAGGCGATGGCGATAACGGCGCGGATCAATGCAGGAATTTGCGCCCCGTGAATGCCGAAACTGATCCGGCTGATGACAGGAAACGGCACGCCGGTCTTTTGCCCCATGTAGCCGGAGAGGTTCATGAAGCAATACACCAACGCCGCGCCGATCCCCAGGGACAGCAGGATTTGCCAGCCGCCCAGTCCGAGGGCATACAGCCCGATGGCGAATGAGTAATTGGCGATGTTGTGAACGTCGTTGGTCCACAGGGCGAAGATGCTGTAGCGGCCCCAGCGTCGACCTTCGGCCTTGGTCGGCGCCAGGTCCTTGTTGTGCAGGCGAGGGCTGAGTACGACGGGTTCTTGAAACGTTTGGTCGTGAGGGGGTGAAGTGGGTGGGAAGGAGGGCAGATCCAGCGCGATGTTGTTATTGGAGAGGCTAGTACGCATTCCGGCAGGCTCCGAGCTTGGCGTCGCGATGACTGTGCATGAGCGTCGGCTCGACAAATCTTCGTCGCGGGCAGTCAGCATCATTGGTTACGGGGCATCTGCAGCCTGTACGGGATAGGGCGCTTCAGGCTTGCGGATCTAAAGTGTGTGTATGTTTTGATGTGATTGTATACAAAACATGTATGCACTTAAGCCAGATCCATGCCAGTCAGCGATCTATGAATTTCGCTATTAATTTCGTTTTGTTATCTGTATGCGATAAGTATCTGAAATAAAGGCGATATAAATTGACTGTTTGAACAGGTATTTATTTTTCAGAGGGATGTGTATGAAAGGTCGACTGAGGGAGTCAGGGCAGGGGCGTGTAACTTTTTGGGGCGCTTAAATGAAAAGTGCACACACAAATGGCGCCTATGGTGACATTCGTGTGTACACATTTTTGGAGCCGATCATAGAACCTGTGGGAGCGGGCTTGCTCGCGAAAGCGTTGTGTCAGTCGACATCAATGTTGGATGTCAGTCCGCTTTCGCGAGCAAGCCCGCTCCCACATTGGATCTCACAAGGCTCAAGATTACGCCTTGGATTTGCTGATGATGTTGCCCGCATGCAGCCCGCATTCTTTCTGCGTCGCTTCTTCCCACCACCAACGACCTTCGCGCTCGTGCTGGTTTGGTAACACCGGGCGGGTGCAGGGTTCGCAGCCGATGCTGATGAACCCGCGCTCATGCAGGCTGTTGTACGGCAGCTCCAGCATGCGGATGTAGCCCCAGATCTCTTCACTGGTCATTTGCGCCAGTGGGTTGAATTTGTACAGGGTGCGTTCTGGGGTGGAGAACGCGGTGTCGATTTCCAGCACGGCGACGGCGCTGCGTGTTCCAGGGCTCTGATCCCGGCGCTGACCGGTGGCCCAGGCCGTCACACCGGAGAGCTTGCGACGTAGTGGCTCGATCTTGCGGATGCCGCAGCATTCGCCATGGCCGTCCTTGTAGAAACTGAACAGGCCTTTTTCCTTCACGAAAGGTTCGAGCTTGGTGTAGTCCGGCGACACCAGTTCGATGTCGATCTTGTAGTGCTCACGCACCTGATCGATGAAGCGATAGGTCTCGGGGTGCAAGCGGCCAGTGTCGAGGCTGAACACTTTGACGTTCTTGTTCAGCTTCCAGGCCATGTCTACCAGCACCACGTCTTCGGCGCCGCTGAAAGATATCCACAGGTCATCGCCAAACTCGGCGAACGCGAGTTTCAGGATGTCCTGGGCGGATTTGTTGGCATAGGTCGTGGCGAGTTCCACGACATCGAACGATGGGCTCATCAGGGCGGCTTCCTACAGGTCGGTGGCGCTGGGCGCTCTATATGTGGCTGATGGTAACAAAATCCTGCAGCGACTGGCGCGCCCTATGCGTTGCACCGGTCAGCCTGAGTCGCTAGAGTTCGGCAGTCTTTTTGGCTCGCTCGACTCAATAATCAATACAAATGGGAGTGTCTTGTGGAAATTGCCTGTCTGGATCTTGAAGGTGTGCTGGTCCCGGAAATCTGGATCGCCTTCGCCGAAAAAACCGGGATCGAGTCCCTCAGGGCTACCACCCGGGACATCCCCGACTACGACGTGCTAATGAAGCAGCGTCTGCGGATTCTCGACGAGCACGGCTTGAAACTCACCGACATCCAGGAAGTGATCGCCACGCTGAAGCCGCTGGAAGGCGCCATCGAGTTTGTCAACTGGCTGCGTGAGCGCTTTCAGGTGGTGATTCTGTCGGACACATTCTATGAGTTCTCCCAGCCGTTGATGCGTCAACTGGGCTTCCCGACCTTGCTCTGCCATCGTCTGATTACTGACGATTCCGGTCGGGTGACGAGCTATCAGTTGCGTCAGAAAGATCCCAAGCGCCAGTCGGTTTTGGCCTTCAAGAGCCTTTACTACCGGGTGATCGCGGCGGGGGATTCCTACAACGACACCACGATGTTGGGTGAGGCAGATGCAGGGATTCTGTTCCATGCGCCGGACAATGTGATTCGCGAGTTTCCGCAGTTCCCGGCGGTGCATAGTTTTGAAGAGCTGAAGCAGGAATTCATCAAGGCTTCGAATCGGGCGTTGAGTTTGTAGTCGTCTGGGAGGACGTCATCGCGAGCAAGCTCGCTCCCACAGGGATCGGTGATCACCTGTGGGAGCGAGCTTGCTCCGGGCGGCGTTCCGACGATGCTTTTAAAGGCTCTGCAAGGTATCGAGCAGTACTTTTACCTTGGTAATCGATTCCTGATACTCGGCCTGCCACTCGGAATCCGCGACGATCCCGCCACCGCCCCAGCAACACACCTGCCCATCCTTGACCAGCAAACTGCGAATCGCGATGGAGCTGTCCATCTCGCCGCGCACGTCCAGATACAGCAAAGACCCGCAGTACAACCCGCGACGCGTCGGCTCCAGCTCGTCGATGATCTGCATCGCGCGAATTTTCGGTGCGCCGGTAATCGAGCCGCCAGGGAAGCTGCCAGCGATCAGGTCCAGCGCGTCCCGGTCATCTGCCAGTTCTCCGGTGACACTGCTCACCAAGTGATGCACGTTCGGGTAGCTTTCCAGGCTGAACAACTCCGGCACCCGCACCGAACCGATACGGCACGTACGGCCGAGGTCGTTGCGCAGCAGGTCAACGATCATCAGGTTTTCTGCGCGGTCCTTGGGGCTGGCCAGCAGTTCGGCGGCGTTTGCCGCATCTTCGGCAGCGGTCAGTCCGCGAGGGCGGGTGCCTTTGATCGGGCGGGTTTCCACATGGCGTTCGCTGACTTTGACGAAGCGTTCTGGCGACAGGCTCAACACCGCACCGCCGTCGGGCAAGCTTTGAAAACCGGAAAACGGCGTCGGGCACGCCGCCCGCAGCGCGCAATACGCGGCCCATGGATCGCCCTGGCACTGCGCGCGGAAACGCTGGGCGAAGTTGACCTGGTAACAGTCGCCGGCCTGGATGTAATGCTGAATGCGTTCTAGCGCGTGGCGATACTCGTCAGCGCTAAGGTCTGCCTTCATCGGGGCTTTCAACTTGAAAGACTCGACTGCTTCAGCCGTCGGCTCACTGAATAGCGTGATCAGACGCTGACGTTCGCTGTCGATCAGCGACGGGTGGAAGACCAACTGACTTGTACTCAGTTGGTGATCGCTGATCAGCGCCCAGTCATACAGCCCGAAACGTGCGTCGGGCAATTGCAGATCGTCCTGCGCCTGACTCGGAAGATTCTCCAGATGCCGACCGAAGTCGTAGCTCAGGTAACCGATGAGGCCGCCAGCGAAGGGCAAGTTGCAAGGAACAGCCGCTTCACCGAGTCGTGTCAGATTGTCGCGAAGGCGTTGCAGGAAATCGCCGCCACTTTCGTCAGGCAGTACCGCTATTTGCTCCAGTGGCCAGGCACTGAGCAAGTCGTAGCGGCCGCGATCGGCGGTTGGTCGACCACTGTCGAGCAGCACGGCACCGGGGGCATGACGAATCGCCGCGAAGTACTCGGCGGGGTTGGCGCGATAGGGAAGCGGGTGTACGGAACAGGTCAACATGGGCGGGGCAGATCAGCCATCGAGGCGGGGTGGCGATTGTAGTCCCCTCGGGGAATTGCTCCTAGAGGGGATGTCGGGGATTGGTAGATTGGGGGCAATGGGTGAGAGACAGGTCAGCCCTCAACGGCCGGAATATGCCCAAACATCTCCTGAACAAACTCCACTCGCTCCCTCACCGTCTCAGTAATCCCGCGAGCCTTCATCTCCTCCAGGCGCGCTTCGACCGCATGGGTGCGCAACGTCAGCCCGCAATCATTGGCAATCTGAATGTTCAGCCCAGGCCGGGCGTTGAGCTCAAGAATCAGCGGCCCTTTCTCCTGGTCCAACACCATGTCGACACCGATATAACCCAGCCCGCACAGCTCGTAGCAGCCGGCGGCGAGCTTCATGAAACCGTCCCAGTAGGGCAGTTGCACGCCGTCCACCGCGTTGGTGGTGTCCGGGTGTTTGTTGATGATGTTGTTCAGCCAGGTGCCGCGCAACGTCTGCCCGGTCGCGAGGTCAACACCGACGCCGATGGCGCCCTGGTGCAGGTTGGCCTTGCCGCCGGACTGGCGCGTCGGCAAGCGCAGCATGGCCATCACCGGGTAACCCAACAGCACGATGATGCGGATGTCCGGCACGCCTTCATAGCTGATGCTTTTGAAAATCTGGTCCGGGATCACCCGGTATTCGATCAGCGCGCGGTCGCGGTGCCCGCCCAGGGAATACAGGCCGGTGAGGATGCTCGAGATATGGTGCTCGAGCTCCTCATGGTCGATGATCTTGCCGGACACTGTGCGATAGCGCCCCTCGAACCGGTCGGCAACCACAATGATGCCGTCACCGCCCGCGCCCTGGGCCGGTTTGATCACGAAGTCGTTGCGCCCGCCGATGATGTCGTCGAGGTTGTCGATTTCTTTCTCGGTGGAGATCACGCCATACAGTTCCGGCACATGAATGCCGGCGGCGATCGCGCGCTCCTTGGTGATGATCTTGTCATCGACGATCGGGTACAGACTGCGCTTGTTGTACTTGAGCACGTAGTCCGCGTTACGCCGATTGATCCCCATGATGCCCCGGGCTTCCAGGGCCTTCCAGGTTTTCCAGAAGCCGAACATCAGGCGTCAGCCTTCTTCAGGAAAGCCTTGAAACGCACCAGTTCGGTCAGGCGGTAGCCGCGATAGCGACCCATGGCCAGCATGAAGCCCACCAGAATCAGCAGGATCGCCGGGAAGGTGAACACGAAGTAAATTAGCTCTGGCACGGTCATGATCAGGTGCGCCAGAGACGCAGCGAACAGCGTACCGATCGCCACTTTCATGGCATGGCCGGAACCGCGTTCTTCCCAGGTAATCGACAGGCGTTCGATGGTCATCGTCAGAATTACCATCGGGAACAGCGCTACCGACAACCCGCGTTCCAGGCCGAGTTTATGGCTGAGCAGGCTGATCGTCGCGATCAGCACCACCACGAAGGTCAGTACCACCGACAGTCTCGGCAGCATTTGCAGCTTCAAGTGTTCAAGGTAGGAGCGCAGCGACAGGCCCAACGCAGTGATGATCGTAAACAGCGCGATACCGAAGCCGAGCTGGGTTTCCCGGAACGCCAGGGCGATCAGCACCGGAGTAAAGGTGCCGAGGGTCTGAATGCCGATCAGGTTGCGCAGGATCAGGATCACCAGCACACCGATCGGGATCATCACCATGATCATGAAGGTCTGCTGGGTTTGCAGCGGCAGGCCGTACAGCGAGTATTCGAGGAAGTTGGCGTCGGTGTTTTCGTCAGTCAGCTTGGCCAGGCGAATCGCGTTCATTTCGCTGTTGTTCAGGCTGAAGGTCACGTTGGCCTTCTTGCCACCATCGACGGTGATCAGGTTTTCGTCGCCGGTCCACCACAGCAGGCGGTCGGTCGGCAGGCCCTGTTCACCGGTTTCCGGGTTGAAGTACAGCCAGTCGGTGCCGTTGAAGCTGCGCAGCCAGAGTTCAGGTATTTGCGGTTGGTCGGCCACCAGGCGAATGGTGTGGACCTTTTCTATCGGCACGTGGGCGATGGACAGTACCAGCTCGACGATTTTGGCTTTGTTCGCGGTGGATGGATCGCCACCCAGCAGCAGTTTCACATTGTCGTCGCTAAGGTTGTTGACGCGCTTGATGGCTTCGCCGATGAAGGTTTCGACGTCGGCCGAGTGCTGGCGGATCGGTGCGAGCAGGGCTTCGGCGGCGATTTTTTCCGCGCCTTCGACGGCGATGCTGTCGCGGAAGGTTGGCCCTTTGATCTTGGATTTTTCACCGGTGTAGCGCTTGGTCAGAACCAGGCGGTAATAAAGCGTTTGATTGCCCTTGGCCCGACGTGCCGACCAGGTGACTTTGCGGTTGCCGTCGGCACGGTTCACGGCCACGCCGTAGTTATTGGAAATGAAGCTCTCGTTGAGGCTGACGTAATCGCGGCTCAGCGGCGGCACGAACATCTGGATCTTGACCGGGTCCTTGGCACTGGCGACGAACTCGACTTTGGCGTCGATGTTCCACAAGTCGTCGGTGGCGTCTTCGGTCACGGGAATGCCAAGCACGAAGATTTGATAGGCCGTAACTGAAATGCCCAGCACCACCAGGATGGCGATCAGGAATTTCAGGTGAAGGGTAAGAGAGCGCATTGGAATTACTCTGCGGTATGAGCGTCGGTGGCGCAGGCGGGTTTGCCAGCAGCGTATTTAAGACTGGGATCAACCAGCGCGTCGAAGCGTTTGAGCGCGTCGGAGCCGATCAGGAGCGGGTATTGGAAGGCGCTGCGGTCGGTTAGGTTCACTTCGATGCTACGTAAAGCCGAACCCATGCAGATATCCAGCTCGATCACCGGACGGGCGGTGTATTTCTTGCCTTCTTCCGGGTCGTAGTCGCCGGCCCGGCGCTTGATCTTGCTGACGCGGGCCAGTGGCCGTTCGATCGGGTGCGAGTGAGCGGTGTCGATCGCCAGGTAAAAACGCACCCAGGACTCGCCATTGCGTTTGAAGCGTTTGATGTCTCGGGCGCTCAGGGACGCGGTTTTCGCCCCGGTGTCGAGTTTGGCGGCGACCTCCAGGTTGATACCGTCCAGGGAGGCGTACTCATTGAGGCCGTACACGGTCTTTTCCCCCGCCGCGGCGAAACCGGGCAGGCAAATAAGGTAAAGGAACGTCGGGAAGGGCTTGAGTCTCATAAATCCTGGTGCGCAGCGGTCCGTACTTCGATTCAAGACCCTGGCATCGCTGCGCAAGCTCCCTCGTATGCCTATCAGCTGTTTATGACAAGCAGTGCAGATGTCACAAACAAATGCGGGCGGCATTCTAGCACGGTGGTTTTATGGCGCCAGCGCCGGGGGGCGGCTATAAACAGGGAGGGCTGCGTCGTTATGGTGCAGTCGGTTATTAGACGATTGTCGACAATACCTATTTATCCTTTGACTAAAAGGTCTGTATTCGCTAGTTTTTGCGGCATCAGCTTTCAAGGTGTCGACAATATGCTGGATCAACTCGATCCCCCAGTCATTGCCCAAGACGATTCGGAGACACTTTCCGAGAACGTCTTCCGGCGCATTCAGGCGGCCATCGTCAAGGGCGAGATTGCCCCGGGCAGCAAGATCTCCGAGCCGGAACTGGCGCGCACCTATGGCATCAGCCGCGGGCCGCTGCGTGAGGCGATCCACCGTCTGGAAGGCCAGCGCCTGCTGGTTCGTGTGCCGCACGTCGGCGCGCGGGTAGTTTCGTTGAGCCATGCCGAGCTGCTGGAACTCTACGAAATCCGCGAATCCCTCGAAGGCATGGCCTGCCGTCTGGCGGCTGAACGCATGACCCTCGAAGAAATCGACGAACTGCGCCGGGTCCTCGAAACCCATGAGCGCGATGCGGCGTTTCAGGCCGGTGTCGGCTACTACCAGCAGGAAGGCGATTTCGACTTCCATTACCGAATCATCCAGGGCAGCGGCAACCGCACCCTGACTCAGATGCTCTGCGGCGAGCTCTATCAACTGGTGCGCATGTACCGCATCCAGTTTTCCACCACGCCCAATCGCCCGCGTCAGGCCTTTGCCGAGCACCACCGAATTCTCGACGCCATCGCCGACCGTGACGGTGAACTGGCCGAGTTGTTGATGCGCCGCCACATCGGCGCCTCCAAACGCAATATCGCTCGTCACTACCAGGACGGCGCAAACCAGACAGCCACTGAACGAGGTGAGTCATGAGTTCCAACAAGAGCACTCCAGGCCAGCGATTCCGCGATGCGGTCGCCAGCGAACATCCGCTGCAAGTGGTCGGCGCGATCAACGCCAATCACGCGCTGCTGGCCAAGCGCGCCGGGTTCAAGGCTATTTATCTGTCGGGTGGCGGGGTGGCTGCCGGCTCCCTCGGCGTGCCGGACCTGGGCATCACCGGCCTGGACGACGTGCTGACCGACGTGCGCCGCATCACTGACGTCTGCGACCTGCCGCTGTTGGTGGACGTGGACACCGGTTTCGGTTCTTCGGCGTTCAACGTCGCGCGCACCGTCAAGTCGATGATCAAGTTCGGCGCGGCGGCGATTCACATCGAAGACCAGGTCGGCGCCAAGCGCTGCGGTCACCGTCCTAATAAAGAGATCGTGTCCCTGCAGGAAATGGTCGATCGGATCAAGGCAGCCGTTGATGCGCGCACCGATGACAGCTTCGTGATCATGGCCCGTACCGACGCCCTGGCGGTGGAAGGTCTGGAATCTGCGCTGGATCGCGCCGCCGCGTGTATCGAGGCTGGCGCCGACATGATCTTCCCGGAAGCCATCACCGAACTGGACATGTACAAGCTGTTCGCCAGCCGCGTGAAAGCGCCAATCCTGGCCAACATCACCGAATTCGGCGCGACGCCGCTGTACACCACCGAGCAACTCGCCGCTGCTGATGTGTCGCTGGTGCTGTACCCGCTGTCGGCGTTCCGCGCGATGAACAAAGCCGCAGAAAACGTCTACACCGCAATCCGTCGTGACGGCACGCAACAGAACGTCATCGACATCATGCAGACCCGCATGGAGCTTTACGATCGCATCGACTACCACACCTTCGAGCAGAAGCTCGATGCGTTGTTTGCGGCGAAGAAGTAATGACGAACGCACACTTGTAGCAGCTGCCGAGCCTGCGAGGCTGCGTTCGAGGCCGAAGGACTCGCAAAACCTGGCGACCGCGTATGCAGGTTTTACGACTGCTGCGCAGCCGAACGCAGCCTCGCAGGCTCGACAGCTGCTACGAAAACAAGATAACCGTGTAGAAATTGCAGATTCCCTAACAAATTCAAGATTGGAGACAGCAATGGCCGAAGCAAAAGTACTCAGTGGCGCCGGGCTCCGTGGCCAGGTTGCCGGGCAAACCGCACTGTCCACCGTGGGCCAGTCGGGCGCAGGCCTGACCTATCGTGGCTACGACGTTCGCGAACTGGCGGCTGACGCACAATTCGAAGAAGTGGCCTACCTGCTGCTGTACGGCGAACTGCCGACCAAAACACAACTCGCCGCTTACATCAGCAAACTGAGCAAGCTGCGCGACCTGCCGCAAGCGCTCAAAGAAGTGCTGGAACGCATCCCCGCCGACGCCCACCCGATGGACGTGATGCGCACCGGTTGCTCGTTCCTGGGCAACATCGAGCCGGAGAAAGACTTCTGCGAACAACACGACGTGACTGACCGTTTGCTGGCCGCGTTCCCGGCGATCATGTGCTACTGGTATCGCTTCAGCCATGACGGCAAACGCATCAGCTGCGTGAGCGACGAACAATCCATCGGCGGCCACTTCCTGCACCTGCTGCACGACAAGAAGCCGAGCGAGTTGCACGTCAAAGTGATGAACGTTTCGCTGATCCTCTACGCGGAACACGAGTTCAACGCCTCGACGTTCACCGCACGGGTTTGCGCCTCGACCCTGTCGGACATGTATTCCTGCGTCACGGCGGCTATTGGCTCGCTGCGCGGTCCGCTGCATGGTGGCGCCAACGAAGCGGCGATGGAAATGATCGAGCGCTTCAGCTCGCCGGAAGAGGCGATCAAAGGCACCCTCGGCATGCTCGAGCGCAAGGACAAGATCATGGGCTTCGGTCACGCGATCTATAAGGACAACGATCCGCGCAACGAGGTGATCAAGGGCTGGTCGAAAAAACTCGCTGACGAAGTGGGCGACACCGTGTTGTTCCCGGTTTCCGAAGCCATCGACAAGACCATGTGGGAACAGAAGAAGCTGTTCCCGAACGCCGACTTCTACCATGCGTCGACGTACCACTTCATGGGCATCCCGACCAAGTTGTTCACACCGATTTTCGTTTGCTCGCGCCTGACCGGCTGGGCGGCGCACGTGTTCGAACAACGCGCCAACAACCGCATCATCCGCCCGAGCGCCGAGTACGTCGGCGTCGAACAGCGCAAGTTCGTGCCAATCGAACAACGCTGAATGGTGGGGGCTGACCACGCAGGTTGCTGAATGAACCGGGAACCATTGTGGGAGCGGGCTTGCTCGCGAAGACGGACTGACATTCAACATTGATGTCGACTGATACACCGCATTCGCGAGCAAGCCCGCTCCCACATTTGACCGAGTTCATTTCAGCGTCGGCGAAAGGCCCCACCTTTTGAAACTACCGTGACCGAGTCCTGACGATGAACACTGAATTCCGTAAACCGCTGCCCGGCAGCCATCTGGATTACTTCGACGTCCGTGCGGCTGTCGAAGCCATCCAGCCCGGCGCCTACGACACTCTGCCGTACACCTCCCGCGTGCTGGCGGAAAACCTGGTGCGTCGCTGCGACCCGGCCACGCTCACCGAATCCCTGAAGCAATTCATCGAGCGCAAACGCGACCTCGACTTCCCATGGTTCCCGGCCCGCGTGGTGTGCCACGACATTCTCGGCCAGACCGCTTTGGTCGACCTCGCCGGCCTGCGCGACGCCATCGCCCTGCAAGGTGGCGACCCGGCGCAAGTGAACCCGGTGGTGCCGACGCAATTGATCGTCGACCACTCCCTGGCCGTCGAGCGCGGTGGCTTCGATCCGGAGGCGTTCGAGAAGAACCGCGCCATCGAAGACCGTCGCAACGAAGACCGTTTCCACTTCATCAACTGGACCAAAAAGGCCTTCAAGAACGTTGATGTGATTCCGCCGGGCAACGGGATCATGCACCAGATCAACCTGGAGAAAATGTCTCCGGTGATCCAGGTGCGTGACGGTGTGGCGTTCCCCGACACGTGCGTCGGTACCGATAGTCACACCCCGCATGTCGATGCGCTGGGCGTGATCGCGATCGGTGTCGGCGGCCTGGAAGCTGAAAGCGTGATGCTTGGCCGCGCGTCGTGGATGCGTCTGCCGGAAAGCGTCGGCGTCGAATTAACGGGCAAGCTGCAACCGGGCATCACCGCCACCGACATGGTGCTGGCGCTGACCGAGTTCCTGCGTCAGCAAAAAGTCGTCGGTGCGTGGCTGGAGTTCTTCGGCGAAGGCGCCTCCGCGTTGACTCTGGGCGATCGTGCGACCATCTCCAACATGGCCCCGGAATACGGCGCCACCGCAGCGATGTTCTACATCGACCAGCAGACCATCGACTACCTCAAACTTACTGGCCGTGAAGACGAGCAAGTGCAGTTGGTCGAGAACTACGCCAAGCAAACCGGCCTCTGGGCTGACAGCTTGAAGAATGCGCAATACGAGCGCGGGTTGACCTTTGACCTGTCCTCGGTGGTGCGCAACATGGCCGGCCCGAGCAACCCGCACGCTCGCGTTGCGACCTCGGACCTCGCCGCCCAAGGCATTTCCGGCCAGTGGACCGAAGTGCCCGGCCAGATGCCGGACGGCGCGGTGATCATCGCCGCCATCACCAGTTGCACCAACACCAGCAACCCGCGCAACGTCATCGCCGCCGGTCTGCTGGCGCGCAATGCCAACAAGCTCGGGTTGACCCGCAAGCCGTGGGTCAAATCGTCTCTGGCGCCGGGTTCGAAAACCGTGGCGCTGTACCTGGACGAAGCCGGCCTGACCACCGAACTGGAGCAACTCGGTTTCGGCATCGTCGCCTTCGCCTGTACCACGTGCAACGGCATGTCCGGCGCGCTGGACCCGGTGATCCAGCAAGAGATCATCGACCGCGACTTGTACGCCACCGCCGTACTCTCCGGCAACCGCAACTTCGACGGCCGGATCCACCCGTACGCCAAGAACGCCTTCCTCGCGTCGCCGCCGTTGGTGGTCGCTTACGCCATCGCCGGCACCATCCGTTTCGACATCGAAAAAGATGTGCTGGGTCTGGACGCCGACGGCAAGGAAATTCGCCTGAAAGACATCTGGCCGAGCGACGAAGAGATCGACGCGGTGGTGAAAGCGTCGGTCAAGCCGGAGCAGTTCCGTCAGGTCTACATCCCGATGTTCGCCATCCACGAAGACACCGGCCCGAAAGTGACGCCGCTGTACGACTGGCGCGAGATGAGCACCTACATCCGCCGTCCGCCGTACTGGGAAGGCGCGCTGGCCGGTGCACGTCCGCTCAAGGGCATGCGCCCGCTGGCAGTGCTGCCGGACAATATCACCACCGATCACCTGTCGCCGTCGAACGCGATCATGCTCGACAGCGCCGCCGGCGAATACCTGGCGAAAATGGGCCTGCCGGAAGAGGACTTCAACTCTTACGCAACTCATAGGGGCGACCATTTGACTGCGCAGCGCGCCACCTTCGCCAACCCGAAACTGTTCAACGAAATGGTTCAGGAAAACGGCAAGGTCAAACAGGGTTCGCTGGCTCGCGTCGAGCCGGAAGGGCAGGTTATGCGCATGTGGGAAGCCATCGAAACCTACATGGAACGCAAGCAGCCGCTGATCATCATCGCCGGCGCCGACTACGGTCAGGGTTCGTCCCGCGACTGGGCGGCCAAAGGTGTGCGTCTGGCGGGTGTGGAAGCGATTGCAGCCGAAGGCTTCGAGCGCATTCACCGCACCAACCTGGTGGGCATGGGTGTGCTGCCGCTGGAGTTCAAACCGGGCACCGACCGCAAAACCTTGGGCATCGATGGCAGCGAAACCTACGACGTGATCGGTGAGCGCACCCCGCGTGCCGAGCTGACGCTGGTGATCAACCGCAAGAACGGCGAACGCGTCGAAGTGCCGGTGACCTGCCGCCTCGACACCGCCGAAGAAGTGTCGATCTATGAGGCGGGCGGCGTGCTGCAACGCTTCGCTCAGGACTTCCTCGAAGAATCGGCGGTTGCCGTTTAACACGATGAGTTCGGGCGGGGCCATGCGGTCCCGCTCGATCCTAAAAGGAACATCATGGCTCACGCACCTCAAATCGCCCCTCAAATTAAAATCGCCGCCACCTACATGCGCGGCGGCACCAGTAAAGGCGTGTTCTTCAGCCTGAAAGACCTGCCCGAAGCAGCACAGGTTCCCGGCCCGGCTCGCGATGCCTTGTTGCTGCGGGTGATCGGCAGCCCCGATCCGTACGACAAGCAAATCGACGGCATGGGCGGCGCGACCTCCAGCACCAGCAAAACCGTGATCCTGTCCAAAAGCATCAAGGCCGATCACGATGTCGATTACCTGTTCGGTCAGGTGTCCATCGACAAGCCTTTCGTCGATTGGAGCGGCAACTGCGGCAACCTGTCGGCAGCGGTCGGTTCGTTCGCCATCAGCAATGGTTTGGTGGACGCCAGCCGCATCCCGCACAACGGCGTTGCCGTGGTTCGCGTGTGGCAGGCCAACATCGGCAAGACCATCATCGCCCACGTGCCGATCACCAATGGTGAAGTGCAGGAAACCGGTGATTTCGAACTCGACGGCGTGACCTTTCCGGCCGCTGAAGTACAGGTCGAATTCATGGACCCGGCGGCGGAAGAAGAGGGCGGCGGTGGTTCGATGTTCCCTACCGGCAACCTGGTGGATGACCTCGAAGTGCCCGGCGTCGGAACCTTCAAGGCGACCATGATCAATGCCGGTATTCCGACGATTTTCGTCAACGCCGAAGACATCGGTTACACCGGCACTGAGCTGCAAGGCGCGATCAACAGTGATCCGAAAGCGCTGCTGATGTTTGAAACCATTCGGGCTTACGGCGCATTGCGCATGGGCCTGATCAAGGATCTGGACGAAGCGGCCAAGCGTCAGCACACGCCTAAGGTTGCCTTTGTGGCCAAGCCTGCGGACTACGTTGCTTCGAGTGGTAAAGCGATTGCGGCGGGTGATGTCGATCTGCTGGTGCGGGCGCTGTCCATGGGCAAATTGCACCACGCGATGATGGGCACGGCGGCGGTGGCCATCGGTACTGCCGCGGCGATTTCCGGCACGCTGGTGAACCTCGCAGCGGGTGGTATCGAACGCAATGCCGTGCGCTTTGGGCATCCGTCCGGCACGTTGCGCGTGGGTGCTGAGGCGAGCCAGGTGAACGGCGAGTGGACCGTGAACAAAGCCATCATGAGCCGCAGTGCGCGGGTGTTGATGGAAGGCTTTGTCCGTATTCCGGGCGACTCTTTCTAACCGACACATACCTTGTAGGAGCTGCCGAAGGCTGCGATCTTTTGATCTTGCCTATTAAAAGCAATATCAAAAGATCGCAGCCTTCGGCAGCTCCTACATTTGATCCCGTTGCCAAAATAAGAAAGCAGTAACCCGCTGAGTTTGCCCTGAACCGAGGTCCCATTAACGAACCACTTCAAGAGTGAATCGAACATGAGCACCAACGTCGACCTGAACAACCGCCCCGACTACGACACGGTCCTGCAGGACATTGCCGACTACGTCCTCAACTTCAAGATCCAATCCGTCGAAGCCCTCGACACCGCCCGCAACTGCCTGATGGACACGTTGGGCTGTGGCCTGCTGGCCCTGCGCTTTCCCGAATGCACCAAACACCTTGGCCCCATGGTGGAAGGCACCGTCGTCCCGTTCGGCGCGCGCGTCCCCGGCACCAGTTATCGCCTCGACCCGGTCAAGGCAGCGTGGGACATTGGCTGCATCGTTCGCTGGCTCGATTACAACGACACCTGGCTCGCCGCCGAATGGGGCCATCCGTCCGATAACCTCGGCGGCATTCTCGCGGTGGCCGATCATCTTTCGCAAAAACGCGTGGCCAATGGCGACGCGCCGCTGACCGTTCGCGTGGTACTCGAAGCCATGATCATGGCTCACGAAATCCAGGGCGTGATCGCGCTGGAAAACTCATTCAATCGCGTAGGCCTTGATCACGTCATCCTGGTGAAAGTCGCCTCGACTGCTGTCACCGCCAAGCTGATGGGCGCCAATCGAGAGCAACTGTTGTCCGCGTTGTCTCACGCCTTCGCCGACGGACAGGCGCTGCGCACTTACCGTCATGCACCCAATGCCGGGTCACGAAAATCCTGGGCCGCAGGCGACGCGTCCAGCCGTGGCGTGCGTCTGGCGGACATCGCAATGCGTGGCGAGATGGGCATCCCCGGCGTACTGACCGCCAAACAGTGGGGCTTCTACGACGTGCTGTTCAGCCACACCAACAACGACCTGGCGCTCAAGCCCGAAGACAAGCGCGCGTTCAGCTTCTCCCAACCATACGGCAGCTACGTGATGGAAAACGTGCTGTTCAAAATCAGCTTCCCTGCCGAATTCCACGCGCAAACGGCCTGCGAAGCGGCCGTGACGTTGCACCCGCACGTCAGAAATCGCCTGCACGAAATCGACAAAATCGTCATCACCACCCACGAATCGGCGATCCGCATCATCTCCAAGGTCGGCCCGCTGGCCAATGCTGCGGACCGTGACCATTGCATCCAGTACATGACGGCCGTGCCGCTGGTGTTCGGCAATCTGGTGGCCGAGCAGTACGAGGATGACTTCCACGCGGCGCACCCGATCATCGACGTGCTGCGCGAAAAAATGGTCATCGTCGAAGACCCACGCTACACCCGCGAATACCTGGAGGCTGATAAGCGCTCCATCGCCAATGCAATACAAGTGTTCTTCAAGGATGGCTCCAGCACCGAGAACGTGTTGGTGGAGTACCCGATCGGCCATCGCCGTCGCCGCACCGACGGCATTGCGCTGCTGGAAGACAAGTTCAAGGCCAACCTGGCGACCCGCTTCAACGCCCAACGCAGCGCCGAGATTTTTGCGTTGTGCAAGGATCAGGCTGCGCTTGAGGCGACACCGGTGAACCGGTTTGTCGACCTGTTCGTCATTTGATCGGATAAACACCAATCCCCCCGGAGCTGCCGAAGGCTGCGATCTTTTGATCTTCGCTTTTAAAAGCAGAATCAAGAGATCGCAGCCTTCGGCAGCTCCTACGCGTGCCCGTGTTTATCCGTTGAGCCATTTTTCGATGGGCAATTTGGTGATCGCAAACCCCGTCAGCAAAATCGCCGAGTACATCATCAGTTCCCGGGACAAGGTTTGCCCCTCGTACCAGGCACCGATGATCACCGCGAACACCGGAAAAATGATGAACACAAACGACAGAATGATCGGGCTCAGCCGCTTGAGTAGCAGGAAGTAAACGATAAACCCGCCCACCGACGCCACCAGCCCCAGATAGAGCAGGGCGCTCCACGAACGCGCGGTGATGGCATCGAACACCGGTGCTTCGACATTCAATCCGGCGACAAACAGCATCAGCCCGGCAATGCCAATCGGCAGCGTGTTGTAGGTAATTACGCTGATCGCCGTACCGTGTTTTTTCGTCACCACGTAACACAGCGCATGCATCACCGCGGCGCAGAGGATCGCCAATACCCCAAACATTTCGGCATGGTCCAGATGCAGCCCTTGGCTGCGGATGATCATGAACAGGCTGCCGAAACCGATGGCGATGCCTAGCATTTGCGAGGGGTAGACTTTCTCCCGCAGAAACAGCGCGGAAAACAGCAGGATGAACACCGGCATGCAGCTGAACAGCAGCGCCGTCAGGCCGGACGAAACGTGCATCTCGCCGTAGTTGAGCAAGTAATACGGCAGGCTGAAATACGTCAACGTGACGAAGACAAAGAACCAGCGACTTTCTCTGGGAAACAACAATGGTTCACGACGGATCAGGGCGAAGCCGAGAAATAGCGGGAAGGCGATGAGGAACCGCAGGCCGGCGGCGGTCAGTGGCGGCACGCTTTCAACGGCAATCTTGATCCCCAGCCACGTGGTGCCCCAGCTCAGGCACACGATCAGGAACAGCACGCTGGTGACCAAGGCGGCGAGCCAGGGTTTTGCGGTACATGAAGGTGCACTGACGGCAATGGACATGAGCGAGCTCCTTTTATGTTCGGAATTGACCTTCATCTGCAAAAGGTCTATCCCTGATTGAACCTGTTTCAAGCACGCTATTCGGGGCTGGAATGACTGTCAAAACAAGTATTGCCATGGTGTCAATCCTGCGCGACGGCCTGGCGAACGGTCTGGGGGTGAAATACAAACGCCTCGCCGACGCGATCGAAAAAGGCATCGCTGAAGGGCTGATCGAGCCAGGCTGCAAATTGCCACCTCATCGGTTGCTGGCGGATAGCCTCGGCGTGACCATCGGTACCGTCAGCCGCGCTTACGGTGAACTCGAACGTGTGGGATTGGTGGTCGCGCGGGTGGGCGACGGCACGTATGTACGTCAGCGCGGAATGGAACGACCGCGGGATGGTGGCTTTCGCAATGTCAGCGATGAACCGCGGGCGTTTTTTGACATGAGCCGCAATCAACCGATTCCGGGGCAGGAAGCGCTTTTTTTAAGTCAGAGCCTGCAAGCGTTGTCCCTTGATCCTGAGGCGTTGCAACACATCAGCGGCTACACCGCCGATGTCGGTTTGCCGCGCTATCGTGCGGCGGGCGCGCACTGGCTCAAGCATAAAGAGTTTGTCCCGAGCGCCGAGCATATCGTTTGCGTGAACGGCGGCCAGCACGGTCTGTTGTGTGCCTTGATGGGGTTGCTCAAGGCGGGCGATACGTTGGTGACGGAGCACATGACCTACCCGGGGTTGATCAGCGTCGCACGCCAGCTCGGGATAAAACTGATCGGCGTCGGGATGGATGATGAAGGACTGATGCCCGATGCCCTGGCGGAGGTTTGCCGCAACCATCGAGTGTCGGCGCTGTATTGCACACCGACGATCCAGAATCCTACGGCTGCAGTGATGTCCGTCGCACGGCGCGAGGCGATTGCAGAGGTCTGTCGGCAGCACAATCTGTTGATCTTTGAAGACGAAGCCCACGCGGTATTGGCTCAACAGCGGCCGTTACCCTTGAGCCATTTCGCCCCGGAGCGCTCAGTGCTGATCGGCAGCCTGAGCAAGGCGGTTTCGGCGGGTTTGCGAGTCGGTTACCTGCATGCGCCGCAACCGTTGATCGGACGCTTGAGCGCAGCGGTGCGCGGGACGTGCTGGATGGCCAGCCCGTTGTCGCTGGAGGTGGCGAGTCTGTGGATAGAAAACGGCATTGCCGAGCAGTTGCTGGGCCAGCAGATTGCCGAGATCGGTCGGCGCAAGGCGTTGGTGAGTGGTGTGCTGGAGGGTTTGGCGTACAAAACCCATTCCCATAGCCCGCACTTCTGGGTCGAGGTGCCAGAGCCGTGGCGGGCTTCGCAGATTTCTGAGGAGCTTAAGGAAAAAAATTATCTGGTGGCTACTGCCGAGATGTTTGCGGTCGGGCATGGGGCGGTGCCGCAGTTCATCAGGGCGAGTGTTTGTAATTCGGCGGGGGATGATCGGTTGTTGCTGGGTGGGTTTGACGCATTGGCGGCAGCATTGGCAGAGACCATGTAATCGTTCTTCGCGAGCAAGCTCGCTCCCACATTTGATCTTCAGTGAACACAGAGTTTGTGTTCGACATTGATCCCCCTGTGGGAGCGAGCTTGCTCGCGATAGCGGTGTTGTTGTCGCCGAAAACCTACTTGAAGCGCCGCTCCACACCTTTCTCCACCAAAATCTTCGCGGAAATTTCTTCAACGGAGAAGTGCGTGGAATTGATGTGCGGAATGTTCTCGCGGCGGAACAGATTCTCCACCTCGCGCACTTCGAATTCGCACTGGGCGTAGCTCGAATAGCGGCTGTTGGGCTTGCGTTCGTTGCGGATCGCGGTGAGGCGATCCGGGTCGATGGTCAGGCCGAACAGCTTGTGCTGGTGGGCGCGCAGGGTGGCAGGCAGTTGCAGGCGCTCCATGTCGTCTTCGGTCAGCGGGTAGTTGGCCGCGCGGATGCCGAATTGCATGGCCATGTACAGGCACGTCGGCGTCTTACCACAACGCGACACGCCCACTAGGATCAGGTCCGCCTTGTCGTAATAATGCGTGCGCGCACCGTCGTCGTTGTCGAGGGCGAAGTTCACCGCCTCGATCCGCTCCATGTAATTGGAGTTGCTGCCAATGGAGTGGGACTTGCCGACGGTGTAGGAAGAATGCTCGGTCAATTCCTGTTCAAGAGGCGCCAGGAAGGTCGAGAAAATGTCGATCATGAAACCATTGGACGTTGCGAGGATCTCACGGATGTCCTGATTGACAATGGTGTCGAAGATGATCGGCCGAAAGCCGTCGGTTTCGGCGGCTTTGTTGATTTGTTGTACCATGGCCCGCGCTTTATCCACGTTGTCGATGTATGGCCGCGTGAATTTGCTAAAGGTAATGTTTTCGAACTGCGCCAGGAGGCTTTGGCCGAGGGTCTCGGCTGTGATGCCGGTGCCATCGGAAATAAAGAAAGCAGATCGTTTCATTTGCACCTTGGGCCTTAAGCTAGTGACGATTCTTGGATATAGTAGGCGCGATTTGCCGGCCGCCAGTGGCCCGCATTCTCACTTATTTTCCAGGTCCAGGCCATACAGCTGGCAAACGCTCTAATGAGCAGCCGGCTTCTGAGCTTTTCCAACACAGTTAGTGGAGAGATCACCTTGGTAGAGTACGTAGTTTCCCTCGATAAGCTCGGCGTCCATGATGTAGAGCACGTAGGGGGCAAGAACGCATCCCTGGGCGAGATGATCAGTAACCTTGCAGGTGCCGGTGTATCGGTGCCCGGTGGCTTCGCCACGACAGCTCAGGCTTATCGTGATTTTCTCGAGCTGAGCGGCCTGAACGATCAGATCCACGCCGCCCTCGACGCCCTGGACGTCGACGATGTCAATGCCCTGGCCAAGACCGGCGCCCAGATCCGTCAATGGATCATGGAAGCCGAATTCCCCGAGAAGCTCAACGCCGAGATCCGCATCGCGTTCGCCACGCTGTCGGCCGGCAACCCTGACATGGCCGTGGCCGTGCGCTCTTCCGCTACCGCCGAAGACCTGCCGGACGCTTCCTTCGCCGGTCAGCAGGAAACCTTCCTGAACATCCGTGGTGTCGAAAACGTAATTCGCGCCGCCAAAGAGGTGTTCGCTTCGCTGTTTAACGACCGCGCGATTTCCTACCGCGTCCACCAGGGCTTCGACCACAAGCTGGTAGCCCTGTCGGCCGGCGTGCAGCGCATGGTCCGCTCCGAAACCGGCACCGCCGGCGTGATGTTCACCCTCGATACCGAATCGGGCTTCCGTGATGTGGTGTTCATCACCGGCGCCTACGGCTTGGGTGAAACCGTCGTACAAGGCGCGGTGAACCCGGATGAGTTCTACGTCCACAAAGGCACGCTGGCAGCCGGTCGTCCGGCCATCCTGCGTCGCAACCTGGGCAGCAAAGCCATCAAGATGATCTACGGCGAAGTGGCCACGGCCGGTAAATCGGTCAAGACCATCGACGTGGATAAGGCTGATCGCGCACGTTTCTGCCTGAGCGACGCCGAAGTCAGCGAACTGGCCAAGCAAGCAATGATCATCGAGAAGCACTACAAGTGCCCGATGGACATCGAATGGGCCAAAGACGGCGACGACGGCAAGCTCTACATCGTTCAGGCCCGTCCTGAAACCGTGAAGAGCCGTACCTCGGCCAACGTCATGGAACGCTACCTGTTGAAAGAAACCGGCACCGTGCTGGTTGAAGGTCGCGCCATCGGCCAGCGTATCGGCGCCGGCAAGGTCCGCATCATCAAGGACGTGTCCGAGATGGACAAAGTCCAGCCAGGCGACGTACTGGTCTCCGACATGACCGACCCGGACTGGGAACCGGTCATGAAGCGCGCCAGCGCCATCGTCACCAACCGTGGCGGTCGTACCTGCCACGCGGCAATCATCGCTCGTGAGCTGGGCATTCCGGCCGTGGTCGGTTGCGGCAACGCTACCCAGCTGTTGAAAGACGGCCAGGGCGTGACCGTTTCCTGCGCTGAAGGCGACACCGGTTACATCTTCGAAGGCGAACTGGGCTTCGATATCAAGAAAAACTCCGTCGATGCCATGCCGGATCTGCCGTTCAAGATCATGATGAACGTCGGCAACCCGGACCGCGCCTTCGATTTCGCGCAACTGCCGAACGCCGGTGTGGGCCTGGCCCGTCTGGAGTTCATCATCAACCGCATGATCGGTGTTCACCCCAAAGCGCTGTTGAACTACGACGGTCTGCCGCAGGACATCAAGGACAGCGTCGACAAGCGCATCGCCGGTTACGACGATCCGGTTGGCTTCTATGTCGACAAACTGGTTGAAGGCATCAGCACCCTGGCCGCTGCGTTCACCCCGAAAAAGGTCATCGTGCGTCTGTCGGACTTCAAGTCCAACGAATACGCCAACCTGATCGGCGGCAAGCTCTACGAGCCGGAAGAGGAAAACCCGATGCTGGGCTTCCGCGGTGCTTCGCGTTACATCAGCGAAGCGTTCCGTGACTGCTTCGAACTCGAGTGCCGCGCCCTCAAGCGTGTGCGCAACGAGATGGGCCTGACCAACGTTGAAATCATGGTGCCATTCGTCCGTACATTGGGCGAAGCTAGCCAAGTGATCGATCTGTTGGCCGAGAATGGCCTGGCCCGCGGCGAGAATGGTCTGCGCATCATCATGATGTGCGAGCTGCCGTCCAACGCGATCCTTGCCGAAGAGTTCCTCGAATTCTTCGACGGCTTCTCTATCGGTTCCAACGACCTGACCCAGCTGACGCTGGGCCTGGATCGTGACTCCGGGATCATCGCGCACCTGTTTGACGAGCGTAATCCGGCGGTCAAGAAGCTGCTGGCCAACGCGATTCAGGCCTGCAACAAGGCTGGCAAGTACATCGGCATTTGCGGTCAGGGCCCTTCGGACCACCCTGATCTGGCCAAATGGCTGATGGAGCAGGGCATCGAAAGCGTTTCGTTGAACCCCGATTCCGTGCTGGAAACCTGGTTCTTCCTGGCTGAAGGTCAAGCTTCGGCTTGATGTGAATGAAGCCTCGGTCATGTGGCCGAGGCTTTAAGAATCAAGTAGGGCGGGCTCCTCTGGAAGCCGCCCTTTTTTGTGCAAGAGCATTATGCAAAGCAGCAGCAACCTATTTCCTGTCGCCCTGATCAGCGCCGAGCGGCGCGGCGATCTGAGCGAAGACGTCTATCGTCTGAAACCCGGCAACAGCCCTGACGGCACCGTCGAACTGGCTGTGACGCGCCTGGGCATGGCGGATGGCTCAGACGCGCGTGGCGTTCCGGTTATTTTGCTTCACGGCAGCTTTTCCAATCGCCGGTTCTGGTTTTCCCCGAAGGGGCTTGGACTGGGCGCCTATCTGACGCGTCTGGGATTCGATGTATGGATTCCCGAAATGCGTGGCCACGGCCTGTCCCAGCGTAACCAGAACTACCGCAAGAACCGCGTCGCCGACTACGCCCGTTACGATTTGCCGGCCATTGGCGCGTTCGTGCGCGAGCAGAGCGGCCAGATCCCGCACTGGATCGGTCACTCGCTGGGCGGGATTACCCTGGCGGCGGCGCTGGGTGGTGAGTACATCGGCGAGCCGGTGGTGGCCTCTGCGGCGTTTTTCGGTACGCAAGTCAGCCGCACCTACTGGCCGCTGAAGATTCCACCGGTGGAGTGGAGCGGGCGCTTCATTCTCAAACGTTTTGCCCAGCTGTCCGGTTCACGGCTCAAGCGCGGTCCGGAGGACGAGCCCATTGGCCTGGCCCTGGAAAGCATGCGCTGGTATGGCCTGTTCGGGCGCTTCGGCGATGCCGACAAGGATTGGTGGGCCGGATTGGCCGACGTTCAGTTACCGGTATTGGCCGTGAGTGCCGCAGGTGACCATCAGGACCCGACCTGGGCTTGTCGCAAGCTGTTCGATCAGGTGGGTTCCGAGCATAAGCAATTCATCAGCCTGGGTCGTGAGCAGGGTTTCGCGGATAATTTCGGTCACGTTGAAATGCTGGTCAGCAAAGCCGCGCAGGTTGAAGTCTGGCCGTTGGTGGCGCGCTGGTTGGCAGATCAGCAAACGCCATTGCTGGGTGAAAAACCGGATCTGGCTGCGGCGGTCTGAGCCTGATGCTCTAACAAGGGCATTTCGCTCTGTTCGGCTTGCGGCTAAGATATGACGCATTGAGCTGTTCTGGTCACGTTTCGACACCCTCGATTGTCTTCCTCTTTACAGGAGTTTCTCGATGAATCATTACCTCACGCCTGACCTGTGCGACGCCTATCCGGAGCTGGTGCAGGTGCTGGAACCGATGTTCAGCAATTTCGGTGGCCGTGATTCTTTCGGCGGGGAAATCGTGACCATCAAGTGCTTCGAAGATAACTCGCTGGTCAAGGAACAAGCCGAGCTCAAGGGCAATGGCAAGGTGTTGGTGGTCGACGGTGGCGGTTCCCTGCGTCGTGCGCTGCTGGGCGACATGATCGCCGAGAAAGCCGCGAAAAATGGTTGGGAAGGGCTGGTGATCTACGGTTGCATCCGCGACGTCGACGTCATCGCGCAAACCGATTTGGGGGTTCAGGCCCTGGCCAGCCACCCGATGAAAACCGACAAGCGTGGCATCGGCGATCTCAACGTAGCGGTGACCTTTGCCGGCGTGACGTTCCATCCTGGCCATTACATCTATGCGGACAACAACGGCGTGATCATCTCGCCAAGCCCGCTGAAAATGCCTGAATAAACAGAAACCAACAAAGGGATGCGGATGTTCGAGGAAGAAAACGCGCAGTGGGGGCTGGTGCATGCCCTGGTGCTGGACGGTAAAGGCGGTGCGCGTTCGATAGCCCGGACTGAACTCGATGACTTGCAGCTGCAGGCCCATGAAAGCCTGTGGCTGCACTGGGATCGCAGTCACCCGCAAACCCAGACCTGGTTGCGAACATCCAGCGGTCTGAGCGAATTCAGCTGTGATCTGTTACTTGAAGAAAACACCCGGCCGCGTCTTTTACAGCTTTCGGACAGCGAACTGCTGCTATTTTTGCGTGGGGTCAACCTGAACCCGGGCGCCGAGCCGGAAGACATGGTCTCGGTGCGGATTTTTGCGTCGGCCCAGCGTGTTATTTCTCTGCGTTTACGTCCGTTGCGCGCCACCGATGATTTGCTGGTGCAGCTCGCCGAAGGCAAAGGACCGAAAACTGCGTCAGAACTCATCCTTTATATGGCGCAATACCTCACCAATAAGGTGCAGGATCTGGTCAGTTGCCTCTCGGAAGTGGTCGATGAGGAAGAAGAAAAGCTGGATGCCGACGAACGGTATACACCCGAGCACGGAGCCGTTTTGCAGATCCGTCGCAGGGCCGCTGCGCTGAAACGTTTTCTTGCGCCGCAGCGGGAAATATTCGGTCAGCTGACACGGATAAAACTGCCTTGGTTCGTCGAAGGCGACGGTGATTACTGGAACGAATTGAACAACAGCCTGACCCGGTATCTCGAGGAGCTGGAATTGACCCGGGAGCGGGTGGGGTTGGTCCTTGAGGCCGAAGATAGACGTTTGAGCGTGCGAATGAACCGCACGATGTACCGTTTCGGGATCATCACCGGGATCTTTTTGCCGATGAGTTTTCTGACGGGTCTTTTAGGTATCAATGTCGGCGGGATTCCGTTTTCTGCAAGCCCCTATGGCTTCCTGATTGCGTGCGTGATGATGATCTCGGTGGCGTTGGGGCAGTGGTGGTTATTCCGACGTTTGCGCTGGGTCTGAGGGTGAAGCATGTGACCCGAGCAAATTTGATCGCGTCTTTCACTGACATCACGAGAGGTGCGTATGCACGATCCGTTTGAACAGTCTTTGCGTGACATGCTCAATGCATCACCGTCCACCCGGGACGACGATGCGTGCCTTGGGCGTGTACTGAAAACCGCCAACCGCCAGGTCGGCGCCGGTGATCTGTTCAGCCTGCTGGGCCGCTGGCTGCCCGCGCTGATGATCGCCCTGAATAACGGATCGGCCCATGTCGCTCCGGTTTCCCGTCACCGTAAACCTACCGTTCGCACTGCTGATAAGGCTGATTGAATATGGAACTTGATCTCTGGACTCAGAGCCTCGTCACTGCAATGACTGCGTTATGGACCAAGGTTGCAAATTTCATCCCGAACCTGTTCGGCGCACTGGTTGTGTTGCTGTTGGGTTTCGTCGTTGCGAAACTTTTGGATACTTTGTTGTCCAAGTTGCTCGCCAAGCTGGGGCTCGATCGCCTGATGGGCGGCACCGGACTGACCAAATTGCTGTCCCGGGCCGGCCTTCAAGTACCGATCTCGACCTTGATCGGCAAGATCGTCTATTGGTTCGTTCTGCTGATTTTTCTGGTTTCTGCCGCAGAATCCCTTGGACTTGAGCGAGTTTCGGCTACGCTGGACATGCTTGCGCTGTATTTGCCGAAGGTATTCGGCGCCGCGCTGGTGCTGCTGGTGGGTGTATTGCTCGCGCAACTGGCCAATGGGCTGGTGCGGGGTGCGGCAGAGGGCGTAGGGCTGGATTACGCTGCGGGCCTGGGGCGAATTGCCCAGGGCCTGGTGATTATCATCAGTATTTCGGTCGCAATCAGCCAGTTGGAGGTCAAGACTGACCTGCTCAACCATGTGATTGTGATCGTATTGATTACCGTTGGTCTGGCGGTTGCGCTGGCCATGGGGTTGGGAAGCCGGGAAATTGCCGGTCAGATTCTTGCGGGAATCTATGTGCGTGAGTTGTATCAGGTTGGGCAACAAGTGCGTGTTGGCGAGGTCGAAGGCCAGATCGAAGAGATCGGCACGGTTAAAACCACATTGCTGACCGATGAGGGTGAGCTAGTCTCTCTCTCCAATCGGATTCTCCTGGAGCAGCATGTGAGTAGCCGCTAACCCGGCAAACCCTGCTAATGTATGCCGCCGCAAAATGCCCTGTAAGGGCTGCGGCGGACATTGACCTGACTGTCGGCCCGACTTGTTTTGAATAAAGCTCAATCGCTGTCCACGCGCTACGACCCCCGCGAGCTCTCTGATGAGGAGTTGGTCGCGCGCTCGCATACCGAGCTGTTTCACGTAACTCGCGCCTATGAAGAACTGATGCGGCGTTACCAGCGAACATTATTTAACGTCTGTGCACGGTATCTTGGGAACGATCGAGACGCAGACGATGTCTGTCAGGAAGTGATGTTGAAGGTGCTGTATGGCCTGAAGAACTTCGAGGGCAAATCGAAGTTCAAGACATGGCTATATAGCATCACGTACAACGAGTGCATCACGCAGTATCGGAAAGAACGGCGAAAGCGTCGCTTGATGGATGCTTTGAGTCTGGACCCCCTCGAGGAAGCGTCTGAAGAAAAGGCGCCGAAACCTGAAGATAAGGGTGGACTCGATCGCTGGTTAGTGTATGTGAACCCGATTGACCGTGAAATTCTGGTGCTACGATTTGTCGCAGAGCTGGAATTTCAAGAGATCGCGGATATCATGCACATGGGTTTGAGTGCGACAAAAATGCGTTACAAACGTGCTCTAGATAAATTGCGTGAGAAATTTGCAGGCATTGCTGAAACTTAGTTCGGCGCAAATATCTCTTACGTGTAGGCAAGTTCTGATAGACTTGCCGCCGAGTTGTCCCCCGGTTTGCGGGACTGCTTCACAATCACCAGATGGGGATTTAACGGATGAAACTGAAAAACACCTTGGGCTTGGCCATTGGTTCTTTGATTGCCGCCACTTCGTTCGGCGCTCTGGCACAAGGCCAAGGCGCAGTTGAAATCGAAGGCTTCGCGAAGAAAGAGCAGTACGACAGCGATCGTAACTTCAAGAACAACGGCAACCTGTTCGGCGGTTCGGTTGGTTACTTCCTGACCGACGACGTTGAACTGCGTCTGGCTTACGACGAAGTGCACAACGTACGTTCCGATGACGGTCGTAACGTTAAGGGCGCTGATACCGCTCTGGACGCTCTGTACCACTTCAACAACCCAGGCGACATGCTCCGTCCATACGTTTCTGCCGGTTTCTCGGACCAGAGCATTGGCCAGAACGGCGGTGGCGGTCGTAACCGTTCCACTTTCGCCAACGTTGGCGGCGGTGCCAAGCTGTACTTCACCGAGAACTTCTACGCCCGTGCTGGCGTTGAAGCTCAATACAATATCGACCAGGGCGACACCGAGTGGGCTCCAAGCGTCGGTATCGGTGTGAACTTCGGTGGCGGCTCCAAGCCTGCTGCTGCTCCAGTTCAAGCACCCGCTGAAGTCTGCTCCGACAGCGACAACGATGGCGTTTGCGACAACGTTGACAAGTGCCCGGACACTCCAGCCAACGTAACTGTTGACGCTGATGGCTGCCCAGCAGTTGCTGAAGTTGTTCGTGTTGAGCTGGACGTGAAATTCGACTTCGACAAGTCGGTAGTCAAGCCTAACAGCTACGGCGACATCAAAAACCTCGCTGACTTCATGAAGCAGTACCCATCCACCAGCACTACTGTTGAAGGTCACACTGACTCCGTCGGTCCTGACGCTTACAACCAGAAACTGTCCGAGCGTCGTGCAAGCGCCGTTAAGCAAGTTCTGACCAACCAGTACGGTGTTGAATCGTCCCGCGTTCAGTCTGTTGGCTACGGCGAATCCCGCCCAGTTGCTGACAACAAAACTGAAGCTGGTCGCGCTGTAAACCGTCGCGTAGAAGCGCAGGTTGAAGCTAAAGCTAAGTAATTAGCTCGTAGCTCTGAAAAGCCCGGCTCAGGCCGGGCTTTTCTTTGTCTGCGATTTGGGTTTTAGCGGGAGATTTGCGTTGCGGCGAAAAGATCGTCCGAACGCGGCCCGAGCCTTCGGCAGCTCCTACGGGATTGGATTTGCACACGGTCAATATAGGAGCTGCCGAAGGCTCGGGCCGCGTTCGGACGATCTTTTGATCTCATCACACCCCGCGACGGCACCGATCACCAGGATCGCCGGGCTTTTGAGCTCGAAGCTGCAGGCGTCTTCTTCCATTGCCGTCAGGTCGCTCCGACATTCCCGCTGGTGTGGCAGGGAAGCGTTTTCAATCATTGCCACCGGTGTATCCGCCGCCATTCCTCCGGCGAGCAACTGCTCACGAATCTCGCTCAGTTTTGCGACCCCCATATACACCACCAGCGTCGTGCCACCTTGGGCCAGGGCTTGCCAGTTCAGACTGCTGCCATCCTGAGTGTGGGCGGTGACCAGCGTCACGCCACGAGCAATACCCCGCAGGGTCAACGGAATATCGCATTGCGTTGCGCCAGCAAGCCCGGCAGTGATGCCGTTGACCAGTTCCACTTCGACCCCATGTTCACGTAGCCACTGCGCCTCTTCGCCGCCCCGGCCAAAAATGCACGGGTCGCCACCCTTGAGCCGCACCACGCATTTACCGTGGCGGGAATAACGCAGCATCAGCCGATGAATGAACGCCTGAGGTGTGGAGCGACAGCCGCCGCGTTTGCCCACGGGAATGATCCGCGCCTGCGGGCAATGTTCCAGCACCGCGTCGTTGACCAGGTCATCGATCAGCACCACATCCGCTTCGCTCAGCGCCCGCACGGCCTTGAGGGTCAACAATTCCGGATCGCCAGGACCCGCACCCACCAGCCAGACTTTTGCGCTCATAGTGTTTTTCCTCACGAGGTGACGGCGACCGGCTGCGCAGTGGCGGCCAGCAAGCGCTTGATTTCCGGGACGCAGGAGCCGCATTGCGTGCCGCAGCCCAATTCTTGTTTCAAACCCTGCAGGTCCAGGCCGCGGCTAATGCCGGCGCAGACCGCGCTTTGGCTGACGTTTTTGCAGTTGCACAGGGTTTTGTTACCGATAGCCGGCGTACTGGTGTTGCCCGGCGGTGCGCTCAGCGGTGCCAGTAACCAGCGCCGCAGCTGTTCGTCAGCGCGACCTTCCAGCCACAGGCTTTGCAGCCAGTGTTGGGCAAGGGTTTCACCGGCCAGGCGAATTGCAGTGATCCGGCCGTTCTCGATCCGCACCCGTTTACCGATGGAGCGCCGTGGGTCGTCGTAGGCCAAAACCGGGCCATCGTTGAGTCCCAGGCATTGATCGATATCACGCAGCAATTGCGGGTCGGGCGCGACGGCGCTGGCAGCGCGTATCAGCAGCGCGGGGCGTTCGCGGCCGGCCAGGCTGAGGCTGACGTAGGAAAACGCCTCACAGAGCGGTCGTAGCGTCTCAAAATTCTGTTGAACATTGCCCTCGATCAGGGCGAACAGGTTCCACGGCAGTTGCACCGGTTCCAGGCGTACGCCGCTGTGCTTGAGTTCGGGTTGTTTCGACAAAGGGTCGAAAGCCGGTTGGGTGAGCGCATTTACGCCGCCCTTGAGGAAGCGGTCACCCCAATGCATGGGCAGAAAGGCCTGACCAGGTCGCACGCTGTCGTCACTGCCAACGGCGACAATCACTGCGCCACGGCGACTTTTCAGACTGACCAGGTCGCCCGATTGCAGCCGATGCCGACGCAGTTCATCCGGGTGCAAACTCAACACGGCTTCGCTGACGTGGCCGAATAGTTGTGCGGCAGTGCCGGTGCGGCTCATGCCATGCCATTGATCCCGCAGGCGGCCGGTGATCAGAGTCAGCGGGAAGCGCGCGTCGCGCTGTTCCTTGGCGGCGCGATACGGGTCGGCCACGAATTGCGCACGTCCGCTGGCCGTCGGGAAAATTCCGTCCAGGTACAGCCGGGCCGTGCCTTGGCTGGCGCCAGTGGGGAAGGGCCATTGCTGCGGGCCGAGGCGGTCGATCAGTGCATGACTGATGCCGGACAAGTCCAGATCACGCCCGCGGGTCAATTGCTTGTATTCGTCGAAGACCTGCGCCGGGTTTTCAAAGGCAAACAGGCTGGTTTGCCCGGGACGCAGATATTTTTCCAGACGCTGTGCGAAATCCACCGTGATCGCCCAGTCAGAGCGGGCTTCACCGGGTGCGATGATCGCCCGGCGAACGTGGGAAATGCGACGTTCAGAGTTGGTCACCGTGCCGTCCTTTTCGCCCCAACTGGCTGCAGGCAGCAGCAGGTCAGCGAAGGCCGCGGTTTCTGTGGTCCGGAACGCTTCCTGCAACACCACGAACGGGCAGGCTTCCAGTGCCGCGCGCACGGCGGTTTGATCCGGCATTGATTGCGCCGGGTTGGTGCAGGCGATCCACAGCGCCTTGATCTTGCCGCTGCGCACCTGCTCAAACAACTCGATAGCGGTGAGCCCGGTGTTTGCAGGCAGTTGATCCACGCCCCAATACGCCGCCACTTCCGCGCGATGTTCGGCATTGGCGGCTTCGCGATGGCCGGGCAGCAGGTTCGACAAGCTGCCGGTTTCGCGGCCACCCATGGCATTTGGCTGACCGGTCAGGGAGAAAGGTCCTGCACCGGGGCGGCCGATTTGCCCGGTGGCCAGGTGCAGGTTGATCAGTGCGCTGTTTTTCGCGCTGCCGGCGGTGGACTGGTTCAAGCCCATGCACCACAGCGATAGGAAGCTGGGTGAAGTGCCAACCCATTCGGCGCATTGCTGCAGTTGCTCGACACTGATCCCGCAGAGCTGCGAAACCATCTGCGGCGTGTAATCACGCACCAGGTTTTTCAGTTCGGCCAAGCCTTCGGTGTGGGCCTTGATGAAGTCGCGGTCAACCCAGTCTTCCCACAGCAGCAGGTGCAAAATCCCATGGAACAAGGCGACATCGGTGCCTGGCAGAATCGCCAGGTGCAGGTCGGCCAGATCGCAGGTGTCGGTACGACGCGGGTCGATGACGATGACTTTCATCTGCGGCCGGCGGGATTTCGCTTCCTCCAGGCGACGGAAAAGTATCGGGTGGGCGTAGGCCATGTTGCTGCCGACGATCATCACGCAGTCGCTCAATTCCAGGTCTTCGTAGTTGCACGGCGGTGCGTCGGCGCCCAGGCTGCGCTTGTAACCGACCACTGCCGAAGACATGCACAGGCGCGAATTGCTGTCGATGTTGTTGGTGCCCACCAGCGCTCGCGCCAGTTTGTTGAAGGCGTAGTAATCCTCGGTCAGCAATTGTCCGGAAATGTAGAACGCCACGCTGTCCGGGCCGTGTTCGGCGATGGTCTCGGCAAAAACGCTGGCGGCGTGATCAAGGGCGGTGTCCCAGTCGGTGCGACTGCGGGCCAGGCCTTTGCCCAGGCGCAGTTCGGGATACAACGCCCTGGCTGCGAGATCGCCGGTCAGGTGCAAGGTAGAGCCTTTGCTGCACAGTTTGCCGAAGTTGGCCGGGTGGGCCGGATCGCCGCTGACGCCGAGAATGCGCTCGCCGTCATGCTCGATCAGCACGCCGCAGCCGACCCCGCAATAGCAGCAGGTGGAAGCGGTGATCTGGTTCATCAGCTTGCTTCCCGCAGGGCCAGCAACACCCGGCCATTCTCGACCCGTGCTGAATGGTGGTGAGCGCAACCGATGTCCGGGGCCTGGGCTTCGCCGGTCTCCAGGTCGATCTGCCAGTTATGCAGCGGGCAGGCGACCCGTTTGCCGTAGATCAAACCTTGGGACAGCGGCCCGCCCTTGTGCGGGCAACGGTCGTCGAGTGCGAAAACCTCATCGTCGCTGGTACGAAAAATCGCGATGTCACCTTTCGGGCCGGCGATGATCCGCGAGCCCAGGGCATTGATTTCTTCCAGTGCGCAGATATCCAGCCAGTTCATGCCGGCACCTCCAGGTTCTTCACTGTGATGACGTCGAATTCTTTCTTCAGCAGCGGTTGTTCCAGGCGTTCCTTCCACGGGTCCTGTTCGAACGACAAGGAGAATTGCAAGCGATCGTTGAGCGCCTTGCGCCGCTCCGGGTCCTCCAGCACGGCTTTCTTGATGTGTTCCATGCCGACCCGTTGCAGGTAGTGCACGGTGCGTTCGAGGTAGAAAGCTTCTTCGCGATAGAGCTGCAGGAACGCGCCGTTGTATTCACGCACTTCTTCGGCGGTCTTGAGCTTGACGAAGAATTCCGCGACTTCGGTTTTGATCCCGCCGTTGCCACCGATGTACATCTCCCAGCCCGAATCCACGCCGATAATTCCGACGTCCTTGATGCCCGCTTCCGAACAGTTGCGAGGGCAACCGGAGACGGCCAGTTTCACTTTGTGCGGCGACCACATGTTGAACAGGTCGTGCTCAAGCTCAATGCCCAGTTGCGTGGAATTCTGGGTGCCGAAGCGGCAGAACTCGCTGCCGACACAGGTCTTCACGGTGCGGATGGATTTGCCGTAGGCGTGGCCGGACGGCATGTCGAGGTCCTTCCAGACGCCCGGCAGGTCCTGCTTCTTGATCCCCAGCAAATCGATACGCTGGCCGCCGGTAACCTTGACCATGGGCACGTTGTATTTGTCGGCTACATCGGCAATGCGCCGCAGCTCCGAAGGATTGGTCACACCGCCCCACATCCGTGGGACTACAGAGTAAGTGCCATCTTTCTGAATGTTGGCGTGGGCACGTTCGTTGATCAGGCGCGATTGCGGATCGTCCTTGGCTTCGCCCGGCCAGGTGGAAATCAGGTAGTAGTTGAGCGCCGGGCGGCACGTGGCGCAGCCGTTCGGCGTGCGCCAGTTCAAATAGCTCTGGGTGCCTGCGATGGTCAGCTGATGCTGCTCGCGGATGGCCTGGCGGATTTGCCCATGATTCAAGTCGCTGCAACCGCAAATGGCTTTCTCGCTTTTCGGTTTGACGTCTGCTGCGCCGCCCACGGTGTTGATCAGGATCTGTTCCACCAACCCTGCGCAGGAGCCGCAAGAGCTGGCAGCCTTGGTGTGTTTCTTGACGTCGTCGACGCTGAACAACCCGTGTTCCTGAATCGCCTTGACGATGGTGCCTTTGCACACGCCGTTGCAACCGCAGACTTCGGCGGTGTCGGCCATGCTCATGGCTTTGTCCTGGCCCTGATGTCCTACATCGCCGAGAGCCAGCTCCATGGATGAAGAGCCGCCGAACATCAGGTGATCGCGGATCTGCGCGATGTCGTGATTCTCACGTATCTGCCGGAAATACCAGCCACCGTCTGCCGTATCGCCGTACAGACAGGCCCCGACCAGCACGTCATCCTTGATCACCAGTTTTTTGTAGACCCCGCCGATAGGGTCGGAGAGGGTGATGGTTTCGGTACCTTCGCCGCCCATAAAGTCGCCGGCGGAGAACAGGTCGATGCCGGTCACTTTCAATTTGGTCGACGTCACCGAACCTTTGTAGGTGGCGAAGCCCAATTGAGCGAGGTGATTGGCGCAGACCTTGGCCTGTTCGAACAGCGGTGCTACTAGGCCGTAAGCGATACCTCGGTGGCTGGCGCATTCGCCGATGGCGTAGATGCGTGGGTCGTAGGTTTGCAGGGTGTCGTTGACCAGGATCCCGCGGTTACAGGGAATGCCGGATTTTTCCGCGAGCTCGGTGTTAGGTCGAATACCGGCGGCCATCACCACCAGGTCGGCGGGGATGATGTCGCCGTTCTTGAACTCAACCGAGCCGACCCGGCCATTGCCTGCATCGTGCAGGGCCTGGGTTTGCTCGCAAAGACGAAAGTGCAAGCCGCGGGCTTCCAGGGCAGTTTGCAGCAACTGGCCGCTGGTTTTATCCAGTTGCCGTTCCAGCAGCCATTCCCCGATGTGCACCACGGTGACGTGCATGCCGCGCAGCATCAGGCCGTTGGCGGCTTCCAGGCCGAGCAGGCCGCCACCGATCACCACGGCGTGCTTGTGGGTTTTCGCGGTGTCGATCATTGCCTGGGTGTCGGCGATGTCGCGGTAGCCGATCACGCCGTGCAAGGTGTTGCCGGGGATCGGCAGGATGAACGGAGTCGAGCCGGTGGCGATCAGCAGGCGATCGTATTCGGCCTCGCTGCCGTCTTCGGCGATCACGCGGCGTTTGACCCGGTCAATCTCCACCACTTTGCGGTTGAGCAGCAGCTTGATGTTGTTGTCCAGGTACCAGTCCAGATCGTTGAGCACGATCTCTTCGAAGGTCTGTTCACCGGCCAGCACCGGTGACAGCAGGATGCGGTTGTAGTTGGTATGGGGTTCGGCGCCGAAGACCGTGATGTCGTACAGCTCATTGCTCAGCTTGAGCAGTTCTTCCAGGGTGCGAACCCCGGCCATGCCGTTGCCGATCATCACCAGTTTTAGTTTTTTCATCAGGTTCTCCGGGGAGCTCGGACCCGCCTCATCAGGGCTTACAGGTCTTGCTCGACAAAATTTGCGCAAACAAAAAAAGGCGTCCCGCTAGTTGCCTAGCGAGGACGCCTTTGTCCTGGTCCCGTTCTCTCGGGCAGCGCATCCTTCGTCGTTGAAGGCTGGGCTTTATGTATGGTGAGAAAGGTAATGCAGTGGTTGTGCCAAGTCGCACAAATGCCGAATTTATGGGCTCTTGTCATGGGAGGAGGTATTTCCGTGCACCGGTTCAATGCGCGATGCCCGGTTTTGAAGCAGAAAAGTCAAAAGATCGCAGCCTACGGCAGCTCCACAGGAGATCGTGGGCACCCGTAGGAGCTGCCGCAGGCTGCGATCTTTTGATCTTTTGGGTGCAGTGAAAAACTCAGCCATGAAACAGTAAAAACAGCAGCACCAGATTCACCAGCAACGACACCAGCGCCAAGGTTCGCCAGACCTTCAACGGTTCGCGCTCCAGCAACGGTCTGGGTCGCACGCTCAAACTGCGCCGCTCGCCCTGTTCCACTAGCAGCAACCATTCTTCCGCCGTTTCAAAACGTTGACCCGGATCCGCCGCCACGGCGCGCTCCAGACTTTGCGCAATCCATTCCGGCAGGTCGGGTCGATAGCGACTGGCGCTGACAGAAACCCCGAACCGTGGGCGCTGGAAGGCTTCGATTTCGCCGTAGGGATAATGCCCGGTGAGCAGGAAATACAGGGTCACGCCGACGGCATACAAATCCTGTTGCGGTGTCGGTGCTTCCCCGCGAAAGGCTTCCGGCGCGATATAGCTGGGCGTTCCGGGCAAGGCAGAAGGTTGGTCTTCGGACAGGCCTGGGCAGTAGGCGAGTCCGAAGTCCAGCAGGCGTAATTCGCCGTCGTCCCCCAGTAGCAGGTTCTCCGGTTTGATGTCTCGATGGAGAATCTGCCGTCGATGCAGCATGCCAACGGCTCGCAGCAGGCGTTCGGCCAGATCCTGCCATTGAGGCAGAGGCAGCGGTCCGACATCGGCGTGCAGCTCCGCCAACGTAGATCCGGAATATTCCCGCATCACGTAGTACAAATGCTGACGCTGACTGCTGGCATGGACTTCAGGGAAATGCCGCCCGGCCACGCGCTTGAGAAACCATTCTTCCGACAGCAACGCCTGCCCGGCCAAGTGATCGTCGCGCAGCGCGCCTGGCAAGGTTTTCAGCAGCCAGGGTTGTTGTTGCCCATCGCGTACCCGATAAAGCAACGACTGCTGGCTCTGACCGAGTATCCCTTCGACCTGCCAACCTTCGAAAGTCTGGCCTGGTTTCAAGGCTGGCGGCAGCGGCCATTGCTGCAAATGAATCAATGCATCGCCGATGCTCGTTTCACCGAGGGCATCGACCCGCACCAACAAGGCGCTGGCGTTGTCCTGGCTGCCGGCCAGATGCGCCGCGTTGACCAAGGTCTGCGCAGCGCTGTTCAAATCCGGTTGATCGCGCAGAATTGCCGCAATCGCGGTGTCGCCCAGCACGGCCCAAATGCCGTCGCTGAGCAGTACGAAACTTTCGTTCAACCGCAGTTCGCCATCGAGAAAATCCAGCACCAAATGCTGATCGAGCCCAAGTGCCCGTTTGAGCACATGCTGCATGCCCGGCTGGTCCCAGACGTGATCTTCGCTGACCCGTTGCAAGGTGTCAGCGTGCCAGCGATAAACACGGCAATCGCCGACATGGGCCAAGGTAAATCGCCTACCGCGCATGACCAAAGCACTGACAGTGGTGAGCAACGGTTGCCCACCGCCATTGGCCTGCAACCAGCGATTTTGTGCCAGTAGCAGGCGATCCAGTGCCTGCGCGACGCCCCAGGTTTCCGGCGTGGCGTAGTAATCCAGCGCCAGAGCCTGCAGCGTCGAGCGGGCGGCGAGGCCACCATCGGCGCACTGGCTGACGCCATCGGCGATGGCGAACAGGTAACCCTTGCTCGCCGCCAGCGCCGGGGCTGGAGTCACCAGACGCAGGGCGTCCTGATTCTCCTCGCGAGGGCCAATGGCGCTCGCTTCGGCAAAACTCAGTTGCAGGCTCATTGAGGCCTCAGACTCGAGCAGCGGTCACGGCTGCCGAACCCCAAGTGGTTCTCCAGCGACGTTTCACGCCGTGCAGACCGAACCAGGCCAGAACGCCAAGACTGGCGAACAACCACAAGGCCAGTTGATAACTGCCGGTGCTTTGCTTGATCGCGCCCATGCCTGCTGCCAGCGCAAACCCACCGATACCGCCGGCCATGCCGATCAAACCGGTCATCACACCGATCTCCCGACGAAAACGCTGCGGCACCAATTGGAAAACAGCGCCGTTACCGGCACCCAAACCGAGCATGGTGCAGACGAAAAGTGCCAGCGCCGCGTAGGAGCTCGGCAGATTGAAACCCACCGCAGCGATGCAGACTGCCGCCACCGTGTACATCCCCAAGAGGGTGCGAATGCCACCGAAACGGTCGGCCAGAGCGCCGCCCAACGGACGCATCAAGCTGCCACCGAACACGCAGGCCGCCGTGTAGTAACCGGCGGTCACCGGGCTCAGGCCATATTGGTCGTTGAAATAGCCAGGCAGGGCGCTGGCCAGGCCGATGAAGCCGCCGAAGGTCACGCTGTAGAAAAACATGAACCACCAGCTGTCGCGGTCGCCCAGGGCCTTGAAGTAGTCGGACACGGACTTGGCTTTCGGCCGCTCAGGCGCGTTTTTGGCCAACCAGGCGAAGACGATGATGGTCAGAATCAGCGGGATCAGGGCGAAGCCGAACACGTTGCTCCAGCCAAACGCAGCCGCCAGCACCGGGGCGATCAGTGCCGCGAGCACGGTGCCCGAGTTACCGGCACCGGCGATACCCATGGCTTTGCCTTGGTGTTGGGGTGGATACCATTGCGACGCCAGCGGCAGGGCGACGGCGAAGGATGCGCCGGCCATGCCGAGGAACAGGCCCAGCACCAACGCTTGTTCATAACTGTGGATGCCGAGCTTCCAGGCACCAAACAGTGCGCAGATGACGATCACCTGGCCAATCAGCCCGGCGGTTTTCGGCGACAGGCGATCAGCCAGCAAGCCCATTACAAAGCGCAATACCGCCCCGGCCAGAATCGGCGTGGCCACCACCAGCCCGCGCTGCTGGGTGGTCAGGTGCAGGTCGGCGGCGATTTGCACTGCCAGTGGGCCGAGCAGGTACCAGACCATGAAACTCAGGTCGAAATAGAGGAAGGCCGCGAACAATGTCGGGGTATGGCCAGATTTCCAGAAGCTTGATTTCATCGCGCACCTCAGCTGTTAGGAGTCTCGAGAAGGAGTCATGAGCTTGCAGGTGGGGCGCCGCATCGGCCGCACCACCGGCCCCGGTCTGTGGGGCCAAAACAAAAAAACGCCGCCACCGGATTCGCCAAAGGGCAAATGAGGTGAGCGACGTCTTTGTCGTAGGTGGGGCAACCGCCGTTGGTTACCTGTAGTGATTACCTAGCGAGATCTGTGCCACATCTAGAGTTTGTGCCGAGACGAAAAGATCGCAGCCTTCGGCAGCTCCACAGGTGTACGCGATACCAAGTAGGAGCTGCCGAAGGCTGCGATCTTTTTGCTCTTCAGCCCAACAACTCACTCATGGCGATGATCTGCTCCGCCACCTGAATCAGCTTCTGCTGACGGCTCATGGCCTGGCGGCGCATCAGGGTGTAGGCCTCTTCCTCGTTGCAGTCCTTCATTTTCATCAGCAGCCCTTTGGCCAGCTCGATGCGTTTGCGCTCGGCCAGTTGCTGGTCGCGGGCATTGAGTTGGGCGCGCAGGGCCTGGTCGCTTTCAAAGCGCGCCATGGCCACGTCGAGAATCGGCTGCAAGCGCTGTGCGTGGATGCCTTCGACGATGTAGGCACTGACGCCGGACTTGATCGCCTGACGCATCACATCGGGGTCATGTTCATCGGTAAACATCACGATTGGCCGCGGTTGATCGCGGCTCACCAGCACCACTTGTTCCATCACATCGCGGCTCGGTGACTCGGTATCGATCAAAATCACGTCTGGACGCACCGTTTCGACGCGCGCGGGCAGGTCGATGGTCAGGCCCGACTCGTCGATCACCTCGAACCCGGCTTCGGTCAGGGCCGCCTTCAGGCGACCGACTTTCTTCGCGGTGTCGTTGATCAGCAGGATACGCAACATATTCGCAGTCTCCTGTCAGCGGCTGGCGAGAAGGGGCGAGCTGTCGCTCATGGCGTGCAGCTTGAAACTGCGGGCATAGCCGGCGGGGTCCAGGGCATCCCAGACCTTGCCGTCGATCAACTGGCTGCTGCGCATTGGCTGATCACTCGCGGCCACACCGACAGCGGTGGCGGCCTCTCGATACAAGTCTAGTTGCTGGACCTGACGGGCCACGCCCAGGTAGTCCGGGTCGTCGCGCAACAAACCCCAACGGCGGAACTGGGTCATGAACCACATGCCATCGGACAGATACGGCAGATTGACCTCGCCTTCACCATGGAAGCGCAGCGCGTGCGGATCTTGCCAGCGATTACCCAGCCCATCGGCGTAGTCACCGAGCAATCGCGGCTCGATGCAGTCGAGCGGTGCGTCGAGATATTCGGGCGCGCTCAAGAGCTTCGCGGTGCTGCGGCGATTCTCGGTGCTTTCTTCGATGAAGCGGCTGGCCTCCAGAATCGCCATCACCAGCGCCCTTGCGGTGTTGGGGTATTGCTCGACAAAGGCGCGGGTGCAACCGAGGACTTTTTCCGGATGATCGGGCCAGATGGTCTGGGTGGTTGCCATCGTGAACCCCAGATTTTGCTGCACCGCGCTGGCGGACCATGGCTCGCCGACGCAGAAACCATCGATGCGTCCGGCTTGCAGGTGCGCGACCATTTGTGGCGGCGGCACCACCACACTGTCGACGTCCTGCAACGGATGAATACCCTGACTCGCGAGCCAGTAATACAGCCACATGGCGTGGGTGCCGGTAGGAAATGTCTGGGCGAAGGTGAGTTTTGGGCGACTTTGGTGCACGTGCCGGTCCAGTGCTTCAGGACTGGTCACGCTCAGCGCCTGTAAGCCATGGGAGAGGTTGATGCTCTGGCCATTCTGATTCAGGCCCATGAGCACCGCCATGTCGGTCGACGCGACACCGCCGATGCCCAAATGCACGGCGTAGATCAAACCGTACAGACTGTGGGCGGCGTCGAGTTCGCCACTGACCAGTTTGTCCCGCAGGTTGGCCCAGGACGACTGGCGCTTGAGGTTCAGCGTCAGGCCATAAGGTTGGGCAAAGCCCTGCGTGGCCGCGACAACCACGGAGGCGCAGTCACTCAGGGCCATGAAGCCGAGGTTGATTTCGGTCTTTTCCGGGGCATCGCTGCCGTTGACCCAGGCCAGAGGGTTGGCTGGAACTTCAATCATCAGTAAACACCTTCCATAAAAAAGCGCCGGACCGGCTGCTTGCCAGGGCAAGGCCAAGTGACGACGCCTTTGTCTTTCGACTCATCCCGCCGTTGGCATGAGTGCTGATGTCAGTGACGGTGCAAGGCATATGCCATCGCTCGCTGATTTTGTCGTGCGCCTCGCCTGCAACCCCGATGCCCGGCTATAATCGCCGCCACTTTTCGTAGCCCAGAGTCAAACCCGCCCATGTACACCCTGGCCCGTCAGCTGTTGTTCAAACTTTCCCCGGAAACCTCCCACGATCTGTCCCTGGACCTGATCGGCGCGGGCGGGCGTTTGGGCCTCAACGGCTTGCTGTGCAAGGCCCCGGCGAAAATGCCGGTGACCGTCATGGGCCTGGACTTCCCGAATCCGGTGGGTCTGGCGGCCGGTCTGGACAAGAACGGCGCGGCCATCGACGGTTTTGCGCAACTGGGTTTTGGTTTTGTCGAAATCGGCACCATCACCCCGCGTCCGCAGCCGGGCAACCCGAAACCACGCATTTTCCGTCTGCCGGAAGCCGAGGCGATCATCAATCGCATGGGGTTCAACAACCTCGGCATCGATCACCTGCTGGCTCGAGTGGCGGCGGCCAAGTTCAAGGGCGTGCTGGGTATCAATATCGGCAAAAACTTCGATACCCCGGTTGAGCGGGCGGTCGACGACTACCTGATCTGCCTGGACAAGGTCTACGCCCACGCCAGCTATGTGACGGTCAACGTCAGCTCGCCGAACACCCCGGGCCTGCGCAGCCTGCAATTCGGCGATTCGCTGAAGCAATTGTTGGCCGACCTGGCGACGCGCCGCGCAGAACTGGCGCTGCGCCATGGCAAACATGTACCACTGGCGATCAAGATTGCGCCGGACATGACCGACGAAGAAACCGCTCAGGTCGCGCAAGCGCTGATCGAAACCGGGATGGACGCGGTGATCGCTACCAACACCACCCTGAGCCGCGTCGGCGTAGAAGGCATGGAGCACGGCGACGAGGCGGGCGGTCTGTCCGGCGCACCGGTTCGTGACAAGAGCACCCACACCGTGAAGGTGCTGGCGGCCGAGTTGGCCGGTCGCTTGCCGATCATCGCCGTGGGCGGCATCACCGAAGGCAAGCACGCGGCTGAGAAAATCGCTGCGGGTGCCAGCCTGGTGCAGCTCTATTCCGGCTTCATCTATAAAGGCCCGGCGCTGATTCGTGAATCCGTAGACGCCATCGCCGCCCTGCGCTGATCCCCCGTAGGAGCTGCCGAAGGCTGCGATCTTTTGATATTGATCTGATTACCAGGAAGCAAGATCAAAAGATCGCAGCCTTCGGCAGCTCCTACAGTGAGAGGGTGTTTAGTCAGTGCCGCAGGCATGAAGTTGTGTTTAGCCAGAGAGCAGGCATAAAAAAGGGCTCCTCGAAGGAGCCCCTGGGCCGAAGCCCGCCGCCCGGATGGGGCGTGCGTGGTAAGTCGTTACGTAATCAGATTGTCGTGTCGGAGTGTGTGCCCTGTGTTAGCCGACGGCGTGAAGTTCGTTGAGTCTATGGATTCCCGCAGTGCCGGTCATACCGTCCCAGTTGTCGCCGCGTCCTTCTCGCCAGCCGTTAATCCAGGCTTGGCGTACCGACGGTAGAGTAAATGGGCAAAGCTCACGGGATTTGCCACCAACGCCATATTGATATCCGCGCAAAAATGCTCTTTCCAACGGATCACGCTTAAGTCTTCTCATAGGGTGTTGCCCTCACTTGTTGACTGTATTAATCGTGTCGACCTCAATCGAGGTCTGGCAGAAAAACTCCTGCCGTTGGGGCTCGCTGCCGGCGTCGCGAGCCAAGGTGTTGACGTCATTGCGGCGTCAACCTGTATTGAGTTCTAACCAATGCGTCACATCGAGGGAATGATCGTTTTGTCATAAGGACGTAACGAAAAAGATGGTATGGCGATAAGTAACACGATGTTGTCCCGTGTCTATTGGCAAAACCCCGGTATGATCAGCCCCGCGCTGCATGATGGGGTTAATCCTTTAGTGAGAATGTCTCCTGTTGAGCAGGGGGACTATTCGACGAAGGGTCGACTTATGACATTTTGTTGCATCAACTTTTTTATCTGTCTTTGCATCTAAGCTCTTTTAACCCGAGCTTGCAGGGGTGGGACGGCACACCTTCGTGCCACGCGGGCGCTCTTTTAGAAAAGCGCCTGATTGAAAACCGGGCCGGCAATGCGTTGCCGGTTCACTTAGCTAAAGGCTCTGGAATTACCATGTCCGATCGTTTCGAACTCTTCCTCACTTGCCCCAAAGGCCTTGAAGGCCTGCTCATCGAGGAAGCCATCGGGCTTGGCCTTGAGGAAGCGCGTGAGCACACCTCTGCCGTGCGCGGCATGGCCACCATGGAAACCGCTTATCGCCTGTGCCTGTGGTCGCGTTTGGCGAACCGGGTGCTGCTGGTGCTCAAGCGTTTTCCGATGAAGGACGCCGAAGACCTTTATCACGGCGTGCTGGATATCGAGTGGCAAGACCACATGCTCAACGATGGCACCTTGGCCGTTGAGTTCAGCGGTCACGGCTCGGGCATCGACAACACCCACTTCGGCGCCTTGAAGGTCAAGGACGCCATCGTCGACAAACTGCGCACGCCGCAGGGCGATCGTCCTTCCATCGACAAGCTCAACCCGGATCTGCGCATTCACCTGCGCCTGGACCGTGGCGAAGCCATCCTGTCCCTCGACCTGTCCGGCCACAGCCTGCACCAGCGCGGTTATCGCTTGCAGCAAGGCGCGGCGCCGCTGAAGGAAAACCTCGCGGCAGCGATCCTGATCCGTTCCGGCTGGCCACGCATTGCGGCCGATGGCGGCGCGCTGGCTGACCCGATGTGCGGTGTCGGTACGTTCCTCGTCGAAGCCGCGATGATCGCCGCCGACATGGCGCCGAACCTGCGTCGCGAGCAGTGGGGCTTCACCGCCTGGCTCGGTCACGTCCCGGCGCTGTGGAAAAAACTTCACGAAGAAGCCACCGAGCGTTGCGCGGCCGGCCTGGCCAAGCCACCGCTGTGGATTCGCGGCTACGAAGCCGACCCGCGCTTGATTCAACCGGGCCGCAACAACGTCGAGCGTGCCGGCCTGAGCGAGTGGATCAAGATCTACCAGGGCGAAGTCGGTACGTTCGAGCCGCGTCCGGACCAGAACCAGAAAGGCCTGGTGATCTGCAACCCTCCGTACGGCGAGCGTCTGGGCGACGAGGCGAGCTTGCTCTACCTCTACCAGAACCTCGGCGAGCGTCTGCGTCAGGCCTGCCTGAACTGGGAAGCCGCGGTGTTCACTGGTGCCCCGGACCTGGGCAAGCGCATGGGCATCCGCAGCCACAAACAGTATTCGTTCTGGAACGGCGCGTTGCCGTGCAAGTTGCTGCTGATCAAGGTCACGCCAGATCAGTTCGTCACTGGCGAACGCCGCACCCCGGAACAGCGTCAGGTCGAGCGTGAACAAGTTCAAGCCGAAGTCGAAGTCGCAGACAACGACGTAGCACCCGGCAAGTACGAGAAGTACAACAAGAACGGCAACCCGATCAAACCGGCGCCGGTGGTGATCGAGCAGCCGCGCTTGAGCGAAGGCGGGCAGATGTTTGCCAACCGTCTGCAAAAGAACCTCAAGGCCCTCGGCAAGTGGGTCAAGCGTGAAGGCATCGACTGCTACCGCGTCTACGATGCCGACATGCCGGAATACTCGATGGCCATCGACCTGTATCAGGATTGGGTCCACGTCCAGGAATACGCCGCGCCGAAGTCCATCGACCCGGAAAAAGCCTCGGCGCGTATGTTCGATGCCCTGGCGGCCATTCCGCAGGCCTTGAACATCGACAAGAGCCGCGTGGTGGTCAAGCGTCGCGAGCGTCAGAGCGGCACCAAGCAGTACGAGCGCCAAGCGGCACAGGGCAAGTTCGTCGAGGTCAACGAAGGCGGTGTGAAGCTGCTGGTGAACCTCACGGATTACCTCGACACCGGGCTGTTCCTCGATCACCGGCCGATGCGCATGCGGATCCAGAAAGAGGCGGCCGGCAAGCGCTTCCTCAACCTGTATAGCTACACCGCAACCGCCAGTGTTCACGCAGCCAAGGGCGGCGCGCGCAGCACCACCAGCGTCGACCTGTCGAAAACCTATCTGGACTGGGCGCGTCGCAACTTGTCGCTGAACGGTTTCTCCGAGAAGAACCGTCTGGAGCAGGGCGACGTGATGGCTTGGCTCGATGCCTGCCGTGACGAGTACGACCTGATCTTCATCGATCCGCCGACGTTCTCCAACTCCAAGCGCATGGAAGGGATCTTCGACGTGCAGCGTGACCAGGTGCAATTGATCGACCTGGCCATGGCGCGTCTGGCCCCGGGCGGCGTGTTGTACTTCTCCAACAACTTCCGCAAGTTCCAGCTTGAGGAAAACCTCACCGAGCGTTATGCGGTCGAGGAAATCACCGCCCAGACCATCGATCCGGATTTCGCTCGTAATGGCAAAATCCACCGTGCCTGGAAAATCACGGCTCGTTGACGCTCGAAGGGATTGGATCCACAGAGCCTTGATTTTTAAAGGCTCTTGGCTTCTTTCTGTGCTGGTCAAATTGATGGCTAATAGCTATAACTCAACGCATGGCCAATGGGCTTTCCCGCACCTGGCGATGTGAGTTGCGTCTATGTCGTTGCACGCCGTGCGCCCGAAGATCCTGGGTTTTATCAGTGAAGATGTCTCGGCCTGGCTGGTCGCACTGCTGGTATTGGTCGTCGGCGGGATTCTCACGGGATTGCTGGCGTGGTCGACGCTGAATCTGTTCCACCATCAATTGCGGCAACGTTTCCAACTGCTGGCCAGTGAACGTTACAGCCGTATCGAAGAACGCTTCGAAGATCAGGAGCAGCGCCTCGATGGCCTGCGCCGGTTCTTTGCCAATTCCGATTCGGTCTCCCGAGCGCAGTTCGACGGTTACACCCAACCGCTGCTGCACCGGACTCAGGCCTACTCCTTCGCCAAGCGGGTAACCGGTGCCGAGCGGGCGGTATTTGAACGCCAGGTGCGTGCAGAGGGTTTACCCGAGTTCACCCTGCGCGAAATCAATGCCGACGGCCAACTGCAACTGGCGGCCGAACGGGATGAGTACGTGGCGGTGCTGTATAGCCAGACCCAAAGCAAACTGGGTTCGCCGCTGGGCTACGACTTGTGGGCTCAACCCTTGCGCCGTTCCACCCTTGAACGGGCCGATCAGCACGGCGGCATGGCGGTATCGCAGCCGATGCATCTGGTCAGTATCGAACCGGCCTATGCGCGCGGCGTGCTGTTGGTCGCACCGGTGTTGCTGCGCAATAGTCCGGCTACGGCGGGGGTGAAATCGTACGGTTATGTCATGGCCGTGATCAGCATGCATCAGTTGCTGGCGGACGGGCTGCCGGACGCTGGCCGTGACTATCTTTCGGTGCGCATCCTCGACTTATCCACAGACGATCAGCACGAAGTGCTTTATGAGTCCCCCAACACGCCGGCGCCCAGTGAGTTGTCCGCGACCCAGCTGTTGCGGCTTGCCGACCATGACTATCAAGTCGACATTCAGCCCAGCGATGCCTTCCTGCGAGCCAATCACTCTTCGGTGACCACCTTGGTGGTGCTGGGCGGCTTGCTCAGTCTGTTGCTCAGTGCCTTGCTCTATGTGCTGGTCAGTCAGCGTCGACGGGCGCTGAAAATGGTCGAGCAACGGACCCAGGAACTGCGCGCCCGTGAGCAGGAGTTGCGCGGCACCCATGGTCAGTTGCGCGGCGTGCTGAATGCCGCGACCCAAGTGGCGATCATCGCCACTGACCTGCGCGGGGTTATCCGCACTTTTAATGCCGGTGCCGAGCAAATGCTCGGTTATGCCGGCGCTGAGGTGGTGGGCCACATGACCCTGGAAAACCTGCACCTGCCCCGAGAGCTCCTGGCACGTTCGGCGGAGTTGAGCGCGCGTTATGGCAAACCGATTCCGACCTGCCAGGCGATGTTGGTCGAGGGCGGCGAGGAGGGCGGTCACGAAGCGCGGGAATGGACGCTGCTGCGTAGCGACGGCAGCCATTTGACGGTGAACATGCTGGCGACCCCGGTCCTCGACGAGCAAGGCTTGTGGGTCGGGCACCTGGCGATCTGTATCGACATCACTGAACGTAAGCGGGTCCACGAGGCCCTGGCGGCACGGGACCTGTTGTTGAAGAAACTCAGCGCCCATGTGCCCGGCGGGATCTACCAATTCAAAATGGAATTCGATGGGCGCTTCAGTGTGATCTACGCCAGCGACGGTATTCGCGAAATCTACGAACTTGAACCGGATGTGCTGTTGTTCAACGCCGAAGCGATTTTCACGCGGATTCATCCGCAGGACACCACCCGGGTCCGCGCTTCGATCCGGGCGTCGGCGGACACCCTCAGCCCTTGGCGCGAGGAGTACCGCGTGCAGCTGCCCCTGCGCGGCCTGCGTTGGGTTCGTGGCGAGGCGACGCCGGAGGAATTGCCCGGTGGCGGCGTGCTCTGGCACGGCTATGTCTCGGACATCTCCGATTTGAAACGGGTGGAAGAAGAACTGCGGGCGCTATCGATCACCGACTCGCTGACCGGGATCCACAACCGCCGCTATTTCCAGGAACGCCTGACCACCGAAATGGTCCGGGTCGAACGCGGTGGCGGCGAGCTGTCGGTGATCATGCTCGATATCGACCATTTCAAACGCATCAATGATCAGCATGGCCACGCGGTTGGCGATCGGGTGTTGCAGATCGTGTGCGAACGCATCGGCCATCGTCTGCGCCGCACCGATGTGTTCTGTCGCCTGGGTGGCGAGGAGTTCATGGTGCTTTGCCCGGATATCAACGGCGAGCACGCCCATGTCCTGGCTTTGCAGCTGTGGCAAGGGTTGCGCAGTTCCCCGATCGAAGGCGTCGGGACAGTGACCGCCAGTTTCGGGATTGCCAGTTGGCGAGTCGGGGAGGGCGCGGATGCGCTGCTGCTGCGGGCGGATTCGGGGGTGTATGCGGCGAAACTGGCAGGACGGGATCGGGTAGAAGGGGAGATGAACTAGGCGATTCTGCGGTGAATTGAAAAGATCGCAGCCTTCGGCAGCTCCTACGGGGTCATGTGTACACCTGTAGGAGCTGCCGAAGGCTGCGATCTTTTGATTTTAAAGGTTAGAGCACCGAAGCCGTTTCCGGCAGTTTCGGCTGGCGATACAGGTCCAGCAGCACCTGATCCAGCACCGACGACGCGCCAAACGGTGCCTTGTCGTTGAGGATCGCCACTACCGCCCAGGTATTGCCGTTGATGTCACGGCTGAAACCGGCAATTGCCCGCACCGTATTCAGGGTGCCGGTCTTGATGTGCGCTTCACCGCGCATCGCCGTGGTCTTCAGGCGTTTGCGCATGGTGCCGTCGGTGCCGGCAATCGGCATCGAGCTGATGAACTCGGCTGAATACGGGCTTTTCCAGGCCGCTTGCAGCATGCCGGCCATTTCACGCGCACTCACCCGTTCGGCACGGGACAGGCCGGAACCGTTTTCCATCACCAGGTGCGGCGCGGTGATGCCTTTCTTCGCCAGCCACTGACGCACCACACGCTGTGCAGCCTTGGCATCGTCACCGTCGGCTTCGGTGCGGAACTGCGCGCCCAGGCTCAGGAACAGCTGCTGGGCCATGGTGTTATTACTGTATTTGTTGATGTCGCGGATGATTTCCGCCAGGTCTGGCGAAAAGGCCCGAGCCAGGACCTTGGCATCTTTAGGTGTTGGCGCCAGACGGTCCACGCCCTGAATGCTGCCGCCCAGTTCTTTCCAGATCGCTCGCACGGCGCCTGCGGTGTAGGTCGCGTGGTCGAGCAGCGACAGGTAAGTCTGGGAGCTGCAACCCTCGCCCAACTGGCCGCCGACCGTCACGGTCACGCTGCCATCGGCCTGGGTCACCGGGTTGTAACGCACGCCACCGGTGCATTGCTTGGAGTTGACGGCTTTGACCTGGTTTTCGATGCGAATGGTGGCAATCGGCGGTTCCACCGACACCAGCACCCGGCCGTTGTCGTTACGCGCCACAAAGCGCAAGGCCTTGAGGTTGACCATCAGCGCGTCAGGTTTGACCAGGAACGGCTTGTTATCGTCATTGCCGTCGTCGTTGAACTGCGGCAATTGCGGTTGTACGAAGAAATTGCGGTCCAGCACCAGGTCGCCGGTGATTTGCGTCACACCGTTGGCGCGCAGGTCACGCATCAGCAACCAGAGCTTTTCCATGTTCAGCTTCGGATCGCCGCCACCCTTGAGGTAGAGGTTACCGTTGAGGATGCCGCCGCTGAGGGTGCCGTCGGTGTAGAACTCGGTTTTCCACTGGTGGTTCGGGCCGAGCATTTCCAGCGCCGCGTATGTGGTGACCAGTTTCATGGTCGAGGCCGGATTGACGGAGACGTCAGCGTTGAAAATCGTCGGGGTGCCAGGGCCGTTGAGCGGGATCATCACCAGCGACAGGGCGTTGTCCTGCATCTTGCTGGCCTTGAGGGCTTTTTCAACGTTTGGCGACAGCGCGGTGTTGATCGGGGCGGCGGAAACAGAGAAGGCCAGAGGGAGCAGAAAACCGGCCAGTAACAATGGACGCAAAGATTTGATCATGTGAAATAAAACCCTACAGCCGAGGGGAAAAAGACGAGGGCATGAAGATAAATTCCCTCAGTGGTCATAAAAGTGTCGGCATTATGCCCCAAGGTGTAGCGGCTTGTGCCGTACCCTGGTCCTCTAATTCGCTATTTTTTTACCGACGGTAGGGCCTGCAACCCAGAGAGACGGGCAATCGGCGCCTTAAACTGCTAAAGTGCCGCCCGTTATTACTTATGAGGATTGTTCCAATGGCGACTAACCGTTCCCAGCGTCTGCGCAAAAAACTGTGCGTCGATGAATTTCAAGAGCTGGGTTTCGAACTGAACCTGGATTTCAAAGAAGATTTGGCTGATGAAGCCATTGATGCTTTCCTCGACGCGTTCCTGAAAGAAGCCATGGAAGCCAACGGTCTGGGTTATGTTGGCGGCGACGACTTCGGTCTGGTTTGCCTGCAGAAGCGTGGCTCGGTGTCCGAAGAGCAGCGTGCCGCTGTTGAAGCCTGGCTCAAAGGCCGCAGCGAACTGACTGAAGCAACCGTCAGCCCGCTGATCGACGTCTGGTACCCGGAAAAGCCGATCAATCCGGTAGCTTAATGTTGTAAAAAACGGCGACCCAAAGGTCGCCGTTTTTTTTGTGAAGATCAAAGGATCGCAGCCTCGTTTCACTCGACAGCTCCTACAGGATGAACGCAATCGATGCGGGAGCTGTGTAGGAGCTGTCGAGTGAAACGAGGCTGCGATCTTTTGCTTTTCAGGCTTTACGCCAGTTCAGAATCACCAGCGTCAACACCCCCGCCACAATCCCCCAGAACGCCGAACCGATGGAAAACAGTGTCAACCCCGACGCCGTGACCATAAAGGTAATCAGCGCCGCTTCACGCTCCTTCACTTCGCTCATGGCGATGCTCAAGCCATTGATGATCGAGCCGAACAACGCCAGTGCCGCAATCGACAGCACCAACTCTTTCGGCAGCGCGGCAAACAGCGCCGCCAGTGTTGCGCCGAACACCCCGGCAATCCCGTAGAAAATCCCGCACCAGACGGCCGCCGTGTAGCGCTTGTTGCGATCCTCATGGGCATGCGGCCCGGTGCAAATCGCTGCGCTGATGGCTGCCAGGTTGATCCCGTGGGAACCGAACGGCGCCAGCAGCAACGAAGCGATGCCGGTGGTGGTGATCAGCGGCGAGGCCGGCACGGTGTAACCGTCGGCGCGCAGCACTGCGATGCCGGGCATGTTCTGCGAGGTCATCGCCACGACAAACAGCGGGATGCCGATGCTGATGGTCGCAGCCAGGGAGAAGTGCGGCGTGGTCCAGACCGGCGTCGCTACTTCCAGGTGGAAACCGCTGAAATCCAGCAGGCCCATGAACCCGGATAGCGCCGTCCCGATCAACAGCGCGGCCAGTACGGCATAACGCGGCGACAGACGTTTGACCACCAGATAAGTGAAGAACATGCCCAATACCAGCGCGGTGCGATGCTGCGCGGCGACGAAGATTTCGCTGCCGATCTTGAACAGAATCCCCGCCAACAGCGCCGCTGCCAATGAAGCCGGAATCTTTTTCACCAGCCGCTCAAAGCTGCCGGTCAAACCACAAATCGTCACCAGCACCGCGCAGGTAATGTAGGCGCCAATGGCTTCGCCGTAGGTCACACCGCCCAGACTGGTGATCAGCAACGCCGCGCCGGGGGTCGACCAGGCAATGGTGATCGGCGTGCGGTAACGCAAAGACAGGCCAATCGAACACACCGCCATGCCAATCGAGATCGCCCAGATCCACGACGATATCTGCCCGCTGGTCAGACCCGCCGCTTGCCCGGCCTGAAACATCAGGACCAGCGAGCTGGTGTAACCGGTCATCATCGCGATGAAGCCGGCGACGATCGCAGAAGGCGACGTATCGGCAAAAGGGCGGAGCTGCGTGTGCGTGACGTCGTTCATGACAGCGGTGTTCCTTGTTCTGATGAAGATGTCCGAAACGCCGCTGAACCCTGTGGGAGCGGGCTTGCTCGCGAAGGCGGTGTGTCAGTCAAAGCAGATGTCGACTGATACACCGCCTTCGCGAGCAAGCCCGCTCCCACAGGGCGGCGGATTCTGCGTTCAAGCCTAAACTCAAAAGTAACCAGTCGTTGCAATACAGCGGAAGTGACAAACAGCCGTACAGTCGTGTTGCCACCCTCCATTGTGTACAATCGCAGTGTTTTTTACGCGATACTTGCCAGCGACCCGCTGTGCCGTATTACAGTCACGGTCAATTCGCCGCAGTTCTTCCGACTCGAGTGCCCATGAACGAACAGTTGCAACCCCTAAAGAAACAACCGCGAGCAGGCAAAGCCGGCCGCAGCGGTACCCAGGACGATATTGTCTATGCGCATATCTTCGAGGCCATCCTCGAACAGCGTCTGGCGCCCGGTACCAAGTTGAGCGAAGAAGCGCTGGGGGAAATTTTCGGGGTCAGTCGCACCATCATTCGCCGCGCGCTGTCGCGCCTGGCCCATGAAGGCGTCGTGCTGCTGCGGCCGAACCGTGGCGCTGTCGTCGCCAGCCCGAGTGTCGAAGAGGCTCGCCAGGTGTTCATGGCCCGGCGTCTGGTGGAGCGCGCGATCACTGAATTGGCGGTGCAGCACGCCACTGCCGAGCAGATTGCCGAGTTGCGCCAGATGGTCAACGACGAGCGCGACAGCTTCTCCCGTGGCGATCGCGGCGCCGGTATTCGTCTGTCGGGCGAGTTCCACTTGAAACTGGCTGAAGCGGCGAAAAATGCGCCGCTGATCAGCTTCCAGCGCAGCCTGGTGTCCCAGACTTCGTTGATCATTGCCCAGTATGAAAGCGGCAATCGCTCCCACTGTTCCTACGACGAGCACACCCAGCTGATCGACGCCATCGAAGCGCGCAACGCTGAGCTGGCGGTGGACCTGATGATGCATCACATGGATCACATCGACAGCAAACTCAACCTCGACGAGGAAAGCGCGTCGGATGATTTGCATGCGGTGTTCTCGCATTTGTTGCAGACCAAGAAACCAGGGCGGCCAGCGGTCAAGCTCTGATTGTTGGTTGTTGGTTGTTGGTTGTTGAAAAGTTCGCAGCCTCGTTTCACTCGACAGCTCCTACAGGGGTACGTTTTCCAATGTAGGAGCTGTCGAGTGAAACGAGGCTGCGATCTTTTGATCTTCTGACAGGCAACAAAAATCCCCCGGGGCTGTAGAGCTGCGGGGGATTTTTTTGTGCCCGGAAGAACCTAGCGCTGATGCACCTGATTCCCCGCCGCATACGTCTGCAACACCGTCCGGTCATCCCCCAGCGTCATCAATACAAACAACGTCTCGGCAATGTTATTGGCCTGCTTCAAGCGATAGCTGAGCAGCGGTGTGGCGTTGTAGTCCAGCACCAGGAAGTCCGCATCTGTGCCCGGTTGCAGGGTGCCGATCTTGTCTTCCAGACGCAGCGCGCGAGCGCCACCGAGGGTGGCCAGGTACAGCGATTTGAACGGGCTCAACCGTGCGCCTTGCATCTGCATGACCTTGTACGCTTCGTTCAAGGTTTGCAGCAGTGAGAAACTGGTGCCGCCACCAACGTCCGTACCGAGGCCGACATTCAACTTGTGCTTCTCGGCCATCGGCAGGTTGAACAAACCGCTGCCGAGGAAGAAGTTCGACGTCGGGCAGAAGGCGATCGCCGAGCCGGTTTCTGCCAGTCGCGCGCATTCGTCGTCGCACAGGTGCACGCCATGGGCGAATACCGAGCGCTCGCCGAGCAGCTTGTAATGGTCGTAGACGTCCAGGTAACCCTTGCGCTCCGGGAACAGCGCCTTGACCCACTCGACTTCCTTGAGGTTTTCGCTGATGTGGGTCTGCATGTACACGTCAGGAAATTCGCTGAGCAACTGACCCGCGAGAGTCAGCTGTTCCGGGGTGCTGGTCGGGGCAAAGCGCGGGGTGACCGCGTAGTGCAGGCGACCCTTGCCGTGCCAGCGCTCGATCAGCGCCTTGCTTTCGACGTAGCTGGATTCGGCGGTGTCGGTCAGGTAGTCCGGCGCGTTGCGGTCCATCATCACCTTGCCGGCGATCATCCGCAGGTCCAGCTGTTCGGCGGCTTCGAAGAATGAGTTCACTGATTGCGGGTGCACGCTGCCGAACACCAGCGCGGTGGTGGTGCCGTTGCGCAGCAGTTCCTTGATGAAAATGCCCGCGACTTCGTCAGCGTGAGCCTTGTCGGCGAACTGGCTTTCGCACGGGAAGGTGTAGGTGTTGAGCCAGTCCAGCAGCTGCTCGCCGTAGGCGCCGACCATGCCGGTTTGCGGCAAGTGAATGTGGGTGTCGATGAAGCCTGGAGTGATCAGCGCGTCCTGATAATGGGTGATCTCGATGTCGGCCGGCAGTGTCGGCAGCAAGTCGCTGGCGTGACCAAGGGCGCTGATCTGGCCGTTATCGACCACCAGCAGGCCATCTTCGAAATACTCGTAAGAGGCTTCGATACCGACTTCGGCAGGATCGGCGATGCTGTGCAGAATGGCGGCGCGGTAGGCTTTGCGAGTCAGAGGCATAAAATTTCTCAATTCGTGGCTTGGCTGCGGCGTGAAGCAGGCAGCAGTTTGGCGATCGATGATCCGGCGCTGGCGGTGTGCTGGCCGAAATTGGCGTTATAGGTGGCGATGATTTCGCCGGCGATGGAAATGGCGATTTCCACAGGCAACTTGCCTTTGACTTCGCCGATACCCATCGGGCAGCGCATGCGTTGCAGCACGGCGCTGTCGAAACCACGATCACGCAAGCGGTGTTCGAATTTCACCCGTTTGGTCTTCGAACCGATCAGGCCGAAGTAGGCGAAGTCGTTGCGTTTGAGGATCGCTGCGGTGAGTTCGAGGTCGAGCTGGTGATTGTGGGTCATGACGATGCAGTAGCTGCCGGCGGGCAGGTCATCGATTTCGTCCACCGGTTCTTCGGCGACGATTTTACGGACGCCGTGGGGGATCTGTTCCGGGAATTCTGCTTCCCGCGAATCGATCCAGCGCACCCGGCAGGGCAGGCTGGCGAGCAGCGGCACCAGCGCCCGACCGACATGGCCGGCACCGAACACGGCAATCTGCGCCTGGACCTGGCCCATCGGTTCGAACAGCAACACCGTCACGCCGCCGCAGCACTGGCCCAGGCTGGCGCCGAGGCTGAAGCGCTCCAGGTGCGTGTCCTGCTTGCCGCTGGCCAGCATCTCGCGGCCGATTTGCATGGCCTTGTATTCCAGATGCCCGCCACCGATGGTGTCGAAGGTCTGGCTGGCGCTGATGACCATCTTCGAGCCGGCGTTACGCGGCGTCGAGCCGAGCTCTTCGATGATGGTGACCAACACGCAGGGTTCACCCTGGGATTGCAGGTCGGCGAGGGCGTCGATCCAGTTGTACATGTTTCACCTCGACATCTGTGTTGTCTGTTCGGCCGCCTTCGCGAGCAAGCCCGCTCCCACATTTTGAATGCATTTCAATGTGGGAGCGGGCTTGCTCGCGAAGGCCGCGCCTCGGTCTAAAGCGAAGCCAGCTCGGTTTCAGCTTCCACGGCTTTCGCCACCTTCAACTGGCGCATCTGCTCACAGCCCCACAACACCCGCTCCGGGGTCGCCGGTGCGTCGATTTTCGGTTGATGCTTGTAGTCGCCAAGGCTCGCCACGGCGTCCTTGATCGCACACCACGACGCGATGCCGAGCATGAACGGCGGCTCGCCCACGGCCTTGGAGTGGAACACCGTGTCTTCCGGATTTTTACGGTTTTCCACCAGCTTCACCCGCAGGTCCAGCGGCATGTCCGCCACCGCCGGGATCTTGTAGCTGGCCGGGCCGTTGGTCATCAGTTTGCCTTTGTTGTTCCACACCAGTTCTTCCATGGTCAGCCACCCCATGCCCTGAATGAAACCACCCTCGACCTGACCGATGTCGATCGCCGGGTTCAGTGAGTCGCCGACGTCGTGGAGGATGTCGGTGCGCAGCATTTTGTACTCGCCGGTCAGGGTGTCGATGATCACCTCGCAGCACGCTGCGCCGAAGGCGTAGTAATAGAACGGCCGACCACGTGCCTGGCTACGGTCGTAGAAGATTTTCGGGGTCTTGTAGAACCCGGTGCTCGACAGCGAAACCTGAGCGAAATACGCCTGTTGGATCAGCGATTCAAACGTCAGGATATGATCGCGAACCCGCACGTGTCCGTTGTGGAATTCCACGTCCTCTTCGCTGACCTTGTACTGCCGCGCGGCGAATTCAACCAAGCGCTTCTTGATAATCTCAGCTGCGTTCTGTGCGGCTTTACCGTTCAGGTCGGCACCGCTGGAAGCGGCGGTCGGCGAGGTGTTCGGCACCTTGTCAGTGTTGGTCGCGGTGATCTGCACGCGGTCCATTTCCACCTGAAACACTTCAGCCACGACCTGCGCGACTTTGGTGTTCAGGCCCTGGCCCATTTCGGTGCCGCCATGGTTCAGGTGGATGCTGCCGTCGGTGTAGATATGGATCAGCGCACCGGCCTGGTTGAGGAAGCTGGCAGTGAAGGAAATCCCGAATTTCACCGGGGTCAACGCCAGGCCTTTTTTCAGGATCGGGCTGTTGGCGTTGTAGCGCCGAATCGCTTCGCGGCGCTCGGCGTACTGGCTGCTTTCTTCGAGTTCGGCGGTCATTTCCTCGAGCATGTTGTGCTCGACGGTCTGGTAGTAATGGGTGACGTTGCGCTCGGTCTTGCCGTAGTAGTTAGCCTTGCGCACCGCCAGCGGATCGAGGGCCAGATGGCGGGCAATCGCGTCCATGACTTCTTCAATGGCGACCATGCCTTGCGGGCCACCGAAACCACGGTAAGCGGTGTTCGACGCGGTGTTGGTCTTGCAGCGGTGACCGTTGATGGTCGCGTCACCCAGGTAGTACGAGTTGTCGGCGTGGAACATTGCGCGGTCGACAATCGACGCTGACAGGTCCGGCGAGCATCCGCAGTTACCGGCCAGTTCCAGGGCGATGCCGTGCAGCCGACCGGTGCTGTCGAAGCCCACGTCGTATTCGACGTAGAACGGGTGACGCTTGCCGGTCATCAGCATGTCTTCGACGCGCGGCAGGCGCATTTTGGTCGGCTGGCCGGTGAGGTGCGCGATCACTGCGCACAGGCACGCCGGGCTCGCGGCCTGGGTTTCCTTGCCGCCGAAACCACCGCCCATGCGGCGCATGTCGACCACGATTTTGTTCATCGACACATCGAGCACTTCGGCGACGAGCTTCTGCACTTCGGTGGGGTTCTGCGTCGAGCAGTAGACGATCATCCCGCCATCTTCAGTCGGCATCACCGAAGAGATTTGGGTTTCTAGATAGAAGTGTTCCTGGCCGCCGATGTGCAACGTGCCCTGGATACGATGCTCGGCGGTTGCCAAGGCGCCGGCCGAATCGCCGCGTTGGTGAGTGTGGCTGTCGAGCACAAAGTGGCGTTTGCGAAGGGCTTCGACCACGTCCAGCACCGGCTCCAGATCTTCGTATTCGATGATCGCGGCCATGGCGGCTTTGCGTGCGGTTTCCAGATCTTTCGCAGCGACGGCGAGCACCGGTTGGCCGACGAATTGCACGTCGTCGATGGCCAGCAGCGGGTCACCCGGCAGCAATGGGCCGATGTCTTTCAGACCCGGCACGTCTTCGTGCGTAATGGCGATGCGTACGCCTTCGAAGGCGTAACAAGGCTTGGTATCGATGCTGATGATTTTCGCGTGGGCGCGGTCCGACAGCCGGGCGTAAACGTGCAACTGGTTCGGAAATTCCAGGCGGTCATCGATGTACTGCGCTTCACCGGACACGTGCTTGGTGGCGCTGTCGTGCTTGACGCTGCGGCCGACACCGGTGGTCAGGTCCTTGGCGAACAGTTCAGCCAGTTCGGCCTGGGTCTTCTCTACGGCGTGATGATTAGACATAAGCGGTCACCCGAGTCTCGATGTGCGGTGTTTGCAGTTCGATGAAGTATTTACGCAGCAGGTTTTGCGCGCTGAGCAGGCGGTATTCCTTGCTGGCGCGGAAGTCCGAGAGCGGCGTGAAATCTTCGGCCAGCGCAGCGCAGGCACGTTCGACGGTGTCGTTGTTCCAGGTGGCGCCGAGCAATACGGCTTCGCAGCTTTTGGCACGTTTTGGTGTAGCAGCCATGCCACCGAAGGCGACGCGGGCGTCGGCGATCACGCCGTTGTCGATGCGCAGGTTGAACGCGGCGCAGACGGCGGAAATGTCATCGTCCAGACGCTTGGAGACTTTGTAGGCGCGGAACAGTTGTTCGGCGCTGGCACGCGGCACGATGATCTTTTCGATGAACTCGCTTTCCTGACGCGCGGTGACCCGGTAATCGATGAAGTAATCTTCCAGCAACAGGGTGCGGCGGGTTTCGCCTTTGCACAAAACGATCTGCGCGCCGAGTGCAATCAGCAGGGGCGGGGAGTCACCGATCGGCGAAGCGTTGCCGATGTTGCCGCCGAGGGTGCCCTGGTTGCGGATCTGCAGGGAAGCAAAGCGTTGCAGCAATTCGCCGAAGTCCGGGTACTCGGCTTTCAAGGCCTCATAGCAATCGGAGAGGGCGGTCGCGGCGCCGATTTCCAGGCGATCGTCGAAACGCTCGATGCGCTTCATTTCGGCGACATTGCCGACGTAGATCATTACCGGCAGGGTGCGGTGGAACTGGGTGACTTCCAGCGCCAGATCCGTGCCGCCGGCCAACAGGCGGGCTTGTGGATAAGCATCGTAAAGGTCAGCCAGATCGGCGACGGTCAGCGGCACCAGGCAGCGTTTGTCGCCGCTGTTGAGTTCGCCGATGTCGGTAGGGGCAATGGCCTTCAGGCGAGCGATGGTGTCGGCTTCACGGGCGTCGAACTGGTCCGTTTGCTTGCCGCAGCAGGATTGTTCGGCGGCAGCCAGAATCGGCCTATAGCCGGTGCAGCGGCAGAGATTGCCGGCCAGCGCTTCGTGAGCTTTGTGAGCATCCGGTTGATCGCTGTTCTTTTGCAGCGCAAACAGCGACATCACGAAGCCCGGTGTGCAAAAACCGCATTGCGACCCGTGGCACTCAACCATGGCTTTCTGCACGCTGTGCAGCTCGCCTTGGTGCTTGAGGTCTTCGACACTGATCAGTTGTTTGCCATGCAGTGACGAAACGAACGTCAGGCACGAGTTGAGGCTGCGATAGCGAATGTGTTCGCGGCCATCGTCATCCGTTTGCAGCTCGCCGACCACCACGGTGCAGGCGCCGCAGTCACCGCTGGCGCAGCCTTCTTTGGTGCCGGGTTTGCCCACATGGTCGCGCAGATAATTGAGCACGGTCAGGTTTGGGTCCAGGGCGTGCTCGCTACGGAGTTCCTGGTTAAGTAAAAACTGGATCACGGAAGGCCTCGCAGACTCATTATTGTTGTTAACCGACTTGAACCGAATTTATCAGGTCTGACTTTGCGGTCAATGATTTTCTGACTTAAAGGTCAGGAAATGGCATTTTGTCGATCAACGACTCGTTCCTTCATTATTGACCCTCACGGGATAGTCTGCTTTTTGCTTGAATCGTGCCAAAAACCGCCGAGTGGGCACTCCGCCATGACCCTTCATGTGCGCTACACTGCGCCGCTTGTGCAGATCGAAGAGTTTGAAGGACAACCATGACGTTCAAGGCGCCGGACAGCCTCGCCGAGCAAATTGCTCACCACCTCGCCGAGCGCATCATTCGTGGCGAAATGAAGCCCGGGGAGCGCATCCAGGAACAGAAGGTCACGCTGGCCCTCAATGTCAGCCGCGGTTCGGTCCGTGAAGCCTTGCTGATCCTCGAGCGCCGCCACTTGATCGCGATCCTGCCGCGACGCGGCGCCCACGTGACCGAGCTCACGGTTCACAAGGTCCAGAGCCTGTGCACGCTGATGAGCGAGCTTTACATCCTGCTGGGCAATGCAGTGGCCAGCGGCTGGCAAGTCCAGGCCGACATGGCGCCGTTCGTGCAAATCCAGCAGCGTCTGACCGCCAGCTACGAGCGCCAGGACATTCGCACCTTTGTCGACGACAGCTTCAGTGTGATGCGAGCCGCGTATCCGTTCGCCAACAACCCGTACTTGCAGGAAACCGTCGAGAATCTGCAACCGGCCATGAGCCGCGCGTATTTCCTCGCCCTGGAACAGCGCAAGGCCTCGATGAGCGAGTTCCTCGAACTGTTCGAACGCTTGCTCGCCGCCGTGCTGGCCCGTGATTTACCGCAGATCCGCATCGTGCTGACGGCGTATGCCCAGCGCAGCTGCGATCTGGTGGTTTCCGCCCTGACGGACGCTTAAGCGTGCGGCTAAAGTGCATCAAGCTGGCGGGGTTCAAATCCTTCGTCGACCCGACCACGGTGAACTTCCCCAGTAACATGGCGGCGGTGGTCGGGCCCAATGGTTGCGGCAAGTCGAACATCATCGACGCCGTGCGCTGGGTGATGGGCGAGAGTTCGGCCAAGAACCTGCGCGGCGAGTCGATGACCGACGTCATCTTCAACGGCTCGACCAGCCGTAAACCGGTGAGCCAGGCGAGCATCGAGCTGGTGTTCGATAACTCCGACGGCACCCTGCTCGGCGAATACGCGGCCTACGCGGAAATTTCCATTCGCCGCAAAGTGACCCGCGACAGCCAGACCACCTACTACCTCAACGGCACCAAGTGCCGCCGTCGCGATATCACCGACATCTTTCTGGGTACAGGCCTGGGCCCGCGCAGCTACTCGATTATCGAGCAGGGGATGATCTCCAAGCTGATCGAGTCAAAGCCCGAAGACCTGCGTAACTTCATTGAAGAAGCGGCGGGCATCTCCAAGTACAAGGAGCGCCGGCGCGAGACCGAAAACCGCATTCGCCGCACCCACGAAAACCTGGCCCGCCTGACCGACCTGCGCGAAGAGCTCGAGCGTCAGCTTGAACGCTTGTACCGCCAGGCCGAGGCCGCCAAGAAGTATCAGGAATACAAGGGCGAGGAGCGTCAGCTCAAGGCCCAACTGTCGGCCCTGCGCTGGCAGGCGTTGAACGACCAGGTTGGTCAGCGCGAAGCGATCATCGGCAATCAGGAAGTCACCTTCGAAGCGCTGGTGGCCGAGCAGCGCAATGCCGATGCGGCTATCGAACGCTTGCGTGACGGGCACCACGACCTGTCCGAACGCTTCAATCTGGTGCAGGGGCGCTTCTATTCGGTCGGCGGCGACATCGCCCGGGTCGAGCAGAGTATCCAGCACGGTCAGCAGCGTTTGCGCCAATTGCAGGACGACCTGAAAGAAGCCGAGCGCGCGCGACTGGAAACCGAGTCTCACTTGGGCCACGACCGCACCTTGCTGCTCACCCTCGGCGAAGAGCTCGACATGCTCACCCCCGAGCAGGAAGTCACCAGCGCCGCCGCCGAAGAAGCTGCCGCCGCGCTGGAAGAATCCGAAACCACCATGCACGCCTGGCAAGAGCAATGGGACACCTTCAACCTGACGGCCGCCGAGCCGCGTCGCCAATCCGAAGTTCAGCAGTCACGGATCCAGCAGCTGGAAACCAGCATGGAGCGCCTGGCCGATCGCCAGAAGCGTCTCGGTGAAGAGCGCGCCTTGCTCTCGGCGGACCCGGAAGACGCGGCGATCATGGAACTCAGTGAGCAATTGGCTGCGAGTGAAGCGACGCTGGAAGATTTGCAGGCCAGCGAAGAAGCCCAGGTCGAACGCCTTGAGCAACTGCGTCAGGAATTGCAATTAGCGCTGCAAAATCAGCAGCAGGCTCAGGGCGATTTGCAGCGTCTGAACGGTCGCCTCGCCTCCCTTGAAGCCTTGCAACAAGCCGCACTCGATCCGGGCACCGGCACCGCTGAATGGCTGCGCGAACAACATTTGGCGGACCGTCCGCGTTTGGCCGAAGGCTTGAAAGTTGAAGCCGGTTGGGAGCTGGCGGTGGAAACCGTGCTCGGCGCCGACCTGCAAGCGGTGCTGGTAGATGACTTCGGCGATTTCGATCTGGCCGGTTTTGCCCAAGGCGATTTGCGCTTGCTCAGCCCGGCCACTGATGGCGTGCGCGTGCCCGGCAGCTTGCTCGATAAAGTTGAAGCGCAGATCGATCTGGCGCCATGGTTGGGGCAGGTTAAACCGGTCGACAGCCTCGAACAGGCGTTGGCCCTGCGCAACCAATTGACCGCCGGCCAGAGCCTGATCAGCCGCGATGGTTACTGGGTCGGTCGACACTTTCTGCGTGTGCGCCGGGCCAGCGAAGCAGAGAGCGGTGTGCTCGCCCGTGGTCAGGAAATCCAGCGTCTGGGCCTTGAGCGCGAAGAGCGCGAAGCCACGGTCGAAACCCTGGAAACCCAGCTTCAGAATCTCAGGGCGCAACAGCGTCAGCAGGAAAACGGTCGCGAACATCTGCGCCGTCTGCTGCAAGACGAAGCCCGTCAGCAAGGTGAGTTGAAAGCCCAGTTGTCTGCCGGCAAAGCCAAGGCCGAACAACTGACCTTGCGCCGTACACGCCTGGACGAAGAACTCACCGAGTTGGCTGAGCAGCGCGCTCTGGAACACGAAAACATCGGCGAAGCGCGCCTGCAATTGCAGGAAGCCCTCGACAGCATGGCGCTGGACACCGAGCAGCGCGAGTTGCTGCTGGCTCAGCGCGACAGCTTGCGCGAGCGACTTGATCGGGTGCGGCAGGAAGCCCGGCAGCACAAGGATCACGCGCATCAACTGGCGGTGCGTCTGGGTTCGCTCAAGGCACAACACGACTCGACGCGTCAGGCGCTGGAACGTCTGGAAATGCAGTCCGAACGCCTGACCGAGAAGCGCGAACAGCTCAGCCTCAATCTGGATGAGGGCGAGGCGCCACTTGAAGAGTTGCGCCTCAAACTCGAAGAGTTGCTCGACAAGCGCATGACCGTCGACGAAGAACTCAAGACTGCGCAGATCGCTCTGGAAGACGCTGACCGTGAATTGCGTGATGCGGAAAAACGTCGCAACCAGGCCGAGCAGCAATCGCAATTGATTCGCGGCCAGATGGAAACCCAGCGCATGGAATGGCAAGCCCTGACCGTGCGCCGCAAGGCGCTCGAAGATCAGTTGCTGGAAGACGGCTACGACCTTCATGGCGTACTCGCCACGCTGGTGGCCGAGGCCAACGAGAAGGACGCCGAAGAAGAACTCGAACGCATTGCTGCGCGCATTCAGCGTCTCGGTGCGATCAACCTGGCGGCCATCGACGAATACCAGCAACAATCCGAGCGTAAACGTTATCTGGATGCGCAGAACGACGATCTGGTGGAAGCGCTGGATACGCTCGAGAACGTGATTCGCAAGATCGACAAGGAAACCCGAAACCGCTTCAAAGATACCTTTGATCAGATCAATGGTGGTTTACAGGCCCTTTTCCCAAAAGTTTTCGGTGGAGGACGCGCCTATTTGGAACTGACGGGCGAAGATCTACTCGATACAGGGGTAACGATCATGGCGCAGCCGCCAGGAAAGAAGAACAGCACCATCCATTTGCTCTCCGGTGGCGAAAAAGCCCTGACCGCCTTGGCTCTGGTTTTTGCCATCTTCAAGTTGAATCCGGCGCCGTTCTGCATGCTCGATGAAGTTGACGCGCCATTGGATGACGCTAACGTTGGACGCTACGCACGGCTGGTCAAAGAGATGTCGCAGACGGTGCAGTTCATCTATATCACCCACAACAAGATCGCCATGGAAATGGCCGAGCAACTGATGGGGGTGACGATGCACGAGCCGGGTTGTTCGCGTCTGGTGGCAGTGGATGTAGAGGAGGCGATGGCGATGGTGGATGCCTGAGTCGGCGCTTGTAGGAGAGGTATTTTTGAGTTGTAGGACTTATTTACCTGCCCTGACTTGCTGGCCAATCGACATATTCGCGCAAGCCGTTGTGACAGACGGTGTAAAGTTGCCTTTGGTCGTGCTAGTTTAATGTCAATTTTTCGTATACGTGGGCAAAACGCCTGTCAGAACATAGAGTTGGCGCCACGTTTTAAAGCGGTTTACGAGTTGTAAACCTCTTATTTTTCAGCATTTTTTATAGAGGCACGGGATTACATGGAAATCGGTCTGCGCGAGTGGCTGATCGTCATCGGCATTATTGTCATTGCCGGTATTCTTTTCGATGGCTGGCGTCGCATGCGCGGCGGCAAGGGGAAATTGAAATTTCGTCTCGACCGAAGTTTGTCCAACTTGCCGGACGAGGACACCAGCGCCGAGCTGTTGGGCCCGCCCCGCGTGCTGGATACGCATAAAGAACCGCAACTGGACGAGCACGATCTGCCGTCGGTGAGCATGCCTGCCCGTGAACCGCGTGAGTCGGGTTCCAAGCGCGGCAAGCGTGGCCATGGCGAGCCTTCCCAGGGCGACATGAACCTCAGCCTGGACCTGGACGGTGGCCCGAGCTTCAGCAGCCGTGACGACGATTTCCCGGATGACACCAAGGCTTCGAGTTCGGCCAGCGACAAGGAACAACCGCAAGCCGAAGAAGTGCTGGTGATCAGCGTGATCTGCCGCGACGTCGCCGGCTTCAAAGGCCCGGCGCTGTTGCAGAACATTCTGGAAAGCGGTCTGCGTTTCGGCGAGATGGACATCTTCCACCGCCACGAAAGCATGGCCGGCAACGGCGAAGTCCTGTTCTCGATGGCCAATGCGGTCAAGCCAGGTGTCTTCGATCTGGACGACATCGACCACTTCAGCACACCGGCAGTGAGCTTCTTCCTCGGCCTGCCAGGCCCGCGTCATCCGAAGCAAGCCTTCGATGTGATGGTGGCCGCGGCGCGCAAACTGTCCCAGGAGCTGAACGGCGAACTGAAAGACGACCAGCGCAGCGTGCTGACTGCCCAGACGATTGAGCATTACCGTCAGCGCATCGTTGAATTCGAACGTCGCGCCCTGACCCAGAAGCGCTAAGGTCAAAAGATCGCAGCCTCGTTTCACTCGACAGCTCCTACAGGGGTCGCGATTTTCTGTAGGAGCTGTCGAGTGAAACGAGGCTGCGATCTCTTGACCCTGATGATATGAGATTGAGCAGCCTCGGCTGCTCTTTTGCTTTATGAGAGAACACCCATGACCGCCGTCAAAAACCGCATTCTAGAGCTGCGCGCTGAGCTGGATCAGCACAACTATCGCTACCACGTGCTGGACGAACCGAGCATTCCGGACGCCGAATACGATCGGTTGTTCCACGAGCTCAAAGCCCTCGAAGCGGCCAATCCCGAACTGATCACCAGCGACTCGCCAACCCAGCGCGTCGGCAGTGCGGCGCTGTCGGCGTTCACTCAGGTGCGTCACGAAGTACCGATGCTCAGCCTCGGCAACGCCTTCGAAGAAACCGACATGCGCGAGTTCGATCGCCGGGTAACTGAAGGCCTCGACTTGCCGGCTGGCGACTTGTTTGGCGGCGGTGCGGCGGTGGAATACAGCTGCGAACCCAAACTCGATGGCCTGGCGGTCAGCTTGCTGTATCAGGACGGCGTGCTGGTGCGCGGCGCGACTCGCGGCGATGGCACCACCGGCGAAGACATCAGCGTCAACGTCCGTACCGTGCGCAACATTCCGCTCAAGCTGCACGGTACCGGCTGGCCGGCGACCCTGGAAGTGCGCGGCGAAGTGTTCATGTCCAAAGCCGGTTTCGAACGCCTCAACGCCACGCAGCTGGAAGTCGGCGGCAAGACCTTCGCTAACCCGCGCAACGCGGCGGCCGGCAGCTTGCGCCAGCTCGATTCGAAGATCACCGCCAACCGTCCGTTGGAATTTTGCTGCTACGGCATCGGCCAGATTTCGGCCGATATTGCTGATACGCACATTGGCAATCTCAAGCAGCTCAAGGCTTGGGGCATGCCGATCAGTCATGAGTTGAAACTGGCTCACGGCATCGTTGAATGCCTGGATTACTACCGCGACATCGGTGAGCGCCGCAATGCGCTGCCCTACGAAATCGACGGCGTGGTGTTCAAGGTCAACAGCATCGCCTCTCAGCGTGAGCTGGGCTTCCGTGCTCGTGAACCGCGCTGGGCGATCGCGCACAAATTCCCGGCGATGGAAGAACTCACTGAATTGCTTGATGTGGAATTCCAGGTCGGTCGTACCGGTGCGGTGACGCCGGTGGCGCGCTTGAAGCCGGTCAAGGTGGCCGGCGTGACCGTGGCCAACGCGACGTTGCACAACATGGACGAAGTGGCGCGTCTGGGCCTGATGATCGGCGACACGGTGATCATCCGTCGCGCCGGCGATGTCATTCCGCAGGTGGTGCAAGTGGTCATCGAGCGCCGTCCGGACAGCGCACGGCCAGTACAGATTCCTGAGAAGTGCCCGGTCTGTGGCTCTCATGTGGAGCGCACGCAACTGGTTAAACGCAGCAAAGGTCGCGAGACCGTCAGCGAAGGCGCGGTGTACCGCTGCGTCGGTCGACTGGCCTGCGGTGCGCAACTCAAGCAGGCGATCATTCACTTCGTCTCCCGTCGCGCCATGGACATCGAAGGCCTGGGCGAGAAGAGCGTCGAGCAATTGGTGGATGAAGGCCTGGTGAATTCGCCGGCCGATCTGTACGCCCTGACGTTTGAGCAAATCGTCGATCTGGAAGGCTTTGCCGAGCTGTCGAGCAAGAACCTGCTCGGCGCCATCGAAGACAGCAAGCAGCCGAGCCTGGCACGCTTCATCTACGCCCTCGGGATTCCCGATGTCGGCGAAGAGACGGCCAAAGTGCTGGCGCGTTCTCTCGGCTCGCTGGAGCGGGTTCAGCAGGCGTTGCCGCAAGTGCTCACGTACTTGCCGGATGTCGGCCTGGAAGTGGCTCATGAGATTCACAGCTTCTTTGAAGATGCGCATAACCAGCAGGTGATCAAGGATCTGCTCAAGCACGGTATGCAGATTCAGGATCAGGGCGAGCTGGGTGCCGAGTTTGCTGCCAGCACCACGTTGGGTGGTTTCCTTGACAAGTTGCACATCCCTTCGGTGGGGCCGGGAGGGGCGCAGAAACTGGCGGACAAGTTTGGTTCGCTTGAAGGGGTTTTCAGCGCCGACTGGCTGGATATGCGTCAGGCGCTGCCGGAGAAACAGGCCACTTCAGTTCGCGAGTTCTTTGCGGTTGCGCAGCATCGTCAAATTGCTGAAGCCGCCGAGAAACAGCTGCGTGAATTCGGCATGCACTGGCAGAGCGAGAAGAAAGTCGTTGAAGGATTGCCGCTGGCTGGGCAGACCTGGGTGCTGACCGGTTCTCTGGAGTTGATGAGCCGCGACATCGCCAAGGACAAACTTGAAAGCCTCGGTGCCAAGGTGGCGGGCTCGGTATCGGCCAAGACCCATTGTGTGGTCGCTGGACCGGGTGCAGGTTCCAAGTTGACGAAGGCTAATGAGTTGGGATTGAAGGTTCTGGATGAAGAGGCGTTTGTCGACTTCCTGAGTAAGCACGATATTTCGGTGTGATGCCATTCGCGAGCAAGCCCGCTCCCACATTCGACCGCATTCCCTTGGGAGAACCGGGTTAAATGTGGGAGCGGGCTTGCTCGCGAAGGCGATAGTTGCCGTTGCGCTAAAAGCAGGAACGATCTTCGCGCAGGGATGATCTAGTCTTGGCAAGCCCCAGGGAGAGATCGTCATGTACCGCTTCTTCGAACAGCTCAGTTCACGCATCGCCGCGCCCTTCATCGGCGAAAGCTCGCGCAACAGCAAGGTCTGGCAGTGCCGCTGCGGGCAGTCGCTGTTTTTTCGCAACAGCCAGTGCCTGGCGTGTTCGGCGGCGTTGGGTTATCAACCGGAGGAGAGTCGCCTATCGTCGCTGCAGCCCGGCATGCAGGCTGATACCTGGTTACTCGACGCCGATCCCGAAGCCGGTGTCTTGCGCCGCTGCGCCAACCTCGATTCCCCGGCCGCGTGCAATTGGCTGCTGCCCGCCAATGACCATGATGCGTTATGCATCGCCTGTAGCCTGAACCACACCATCCCCGACCTGTCGATTGCCGAAAACCACGAACGCTGGCGCAAGGTCGAAATGGCCAAGCGGCGTCTGGTCGCACAGTTGGTCAGCCTGGGTTTGCAGGTGATTCCCAAAACCGTGGACGAAGAGACGGGGCTGGCTTTCGATTTCATTGGTGTCGACCTCGAAGGCAAACCGCCAACCACCGGTCACTCTAACGGTCTGATCACCCTCGATATCAAAGAAGCCGACGACGCCCATCGCGAGCAGATTCGGGTGCAAATGCACGAACCTTATCGCACGCTGCTCGGGCATTTTCGGCATGAAGTCGGGCATTACTACTGGGATCGGTTAATCGCCAACGGCCATTGGCTGGAACCGTTCCGCGGCCTGTTCGGCGACGAACGCGCCAACTACACCGACGCTCTCGAACGGCATTACCAGCAAGGCGCACCGCTTGACTGGCAGCAACATTACGTCAGCGCCTACGCGACCATGCATCCGTGGGAGGATTGGGCCGAAACCTGGGCTCACTACCTGCACATGATGGATGCGGTGGATACGGCGTTGGGGTTCGGAATGAGTGCCAGGGAGATGGACTTCGACTATCAGCCGTTTCCCCCAAGCAGCCTCTACGATCCACAGCATCCCGGTGGCGCGGCCTTCCTGTCGTTCGTCAATGCGTGGATCGAACTGGCCGGCATGCTGAATGAACTGTCACGCAGCATGGGGCAGCCGGATTTCTATCCGTTCGTCCTGCCGCCGGCAGTGATCGCCAAGCTGCACTTCATCCACCTGGTGATCCAGCAGGAGGGCGGCCGGGCGGATGAGGTGTTGCGAGACCTGTAGCCGCCTGCGTCCGCTTGTAGCAGCTGTCGAGCCTGCGAGGCTGCGTTCGGCTGCGAAGCAGTCGTGAAATCAGGCAACGCGGTTTGTCAGGTAAGCCGCGTGCGACGGGTTTACGACTGCTGCGCAGCAGAACGCAGGCTTCGCCAGCTGCTACAGGTCGCGATCATTTCCAGGATCTGCATGTCCTTGAAGCAGCACATATTTTTTAATCCGCCCGAACGGTTGTAACTTCGTCTCAGATAGGTACAATGGCGCGGCTCGCCGTCAGGCGGGCGTCGTTATGGTGACCCCATCGGTCCCCCCGCAACGATTACCCGTGAACCTGGTCAGATCCGGAAGGAAGCAGCCACAGCGGGAACATTGTGTGCCGGGGTGTGGCTGGTGGGGTTGCCTCCATAACGCCACGTCCTCAGAGTCGAGGACTTGAGCGCGCAACATCCTCCGATACCTCTCGTTTTTAAAAACCTTATTTTTGTTCGTCTGCTGCGCTGTCCTGTAGCGGGTTTGTCATGCCTGCAGATCCTGCGCTGCCAGCGTCACCCGGCAGCACGGAAGGGCCAGAACCTTAAGGTTTTCGGCTGAACAGCTTGCGGACAAAGCCTGATATCACGACCAGCCCCACAATCAAGAACTTCTTCGCGGCCAGCAGGAAAATGCCGATCTTGGCAAATAACCCCGCCTTGGCAGCCAGACCGCCACCCACCAGTGCCGCCAGGCCATAAGACGCCAGTTTGTCGGTTCCAGGGTTGTAGTCGGTGTACAGGTTGCCCTCAGTGAAGTTGGTGAAGGCGATGACTTTGGGTAATTCCTGCTTGATCATCGGCATGTCTGCCATTGAAGCGACAGCGTTCAATTCCAGGACACCTTTGCGGCCCAGCACTCGAATGCTGTAGTTCAGCGTGCTGTCCTCGGCGTCGTCGGCTTTCAGTTCGCGGGCCCAGTACATTTTGTGGCTGGTTTCGTCGTAGTGCGGTTGCTCGGCCCAGCCCAGCAGGTGCAGGCCGGCATAGCCCTGCTTCTGCCGCTCCTTATTGTCTTCCTCATCCTCTTCCTGCATTTGTTTGAGCAGGTCGGCATAGTCGATTTTTGCCGCATCTTCGTCGGAGATATGCCCGTCATCCTTGTAGCTGACAATCACGCCCCAGCCGCTGGCAGTCAGTGGGTTCACGGCTTTTGGAATGATCATGCCCAGGGTCTTGTGGCCGGGTGGGTTGCCCCAACCGTCGGTCAGCAAGCGCTCAGTGTCATTCGGGTCCAGGTAATAAAACTCTTCATTGAGTTTCAGCGTTGCAATACCGGAGGGTAGGGTGATGGTGCCGTGCTGCTGCTTCAGGGTGGCGAGAAATTGTTCGGGCGTTTGCTGCGCCTGGGCAACTTCGGGGGATGTCGGTGGAGGGGTACTGGCCGCTTGCGCGGGCGCGTGAAGTGCGCACAGCAGCGCTGCCATGAGGATCGGGCGGAGGTGTTTCATCGTAGTCCCTTACATTTTGAATTAATTTCATACGAAGAGTATCGGATGGCCACTATCGATGCACGATCTTCAATACCGGATGGGGCGGTTTTCAGGCACCTGAATGAGCAAAAGGCAGATGTGTCGATTCGACAAATCTGCCTTTTTTATTTCTGGCACTAAGGCTTGGACAAGGCCTGGTCAACCGCTGCAATCAGCTTTCCCAGATCCTTCGGGGTGGCTTTATGTATGACACCGAACAGATACGCCCGCTGTTCATCTTCATCGCCTAAATCTGCGAAAAAGGCTTTCAGCTTCACACCCAGCACATCGGCAAACAGGAACAAGGCTTCCACGCTGGGGGTGTAGGTGCCGGTTTCGAAGCGGCTGATGGTTTTGGGGTCAAAACCGGTTTTTTCACCGAGTTCAGCCTGAGTAAGCCCAGCGACCTTGCGGTAGCGCCGAATGGCCGCACCCAAACTTGAAATTTGCATCGCTTAATTCCCATTTAGAATCAAGAACTTAACGATAGATTTTTGCATTAGACAACTGCATTATCCATCACCTTGCTTTGCAAAATGTGATGCGTTTCGTAGAATCGCTGCACAAATAAGGTATTTGGGGTCTTTAAGGTTAGTTGATCTCTGCTTTCAGGAGGCCATCAAACGCTGTTCATGGAGTGATATCGTGTTGCTGCGCATTACCTATAAAAACATCTCTTCCGGGCATCCTGCACGGGTCGAGCGGTACCACCGCTAGCCACAGCGAGCCTGACTCATGGATGAGAAATACCGCAGGGCCGTGGATGCTGCCGCGATTTTTTCCGAGACCGATCTGAGCGGCCGGATCACCCACGTCAACGATCAGTTCTGTGCTGTCTCCGGCTATAGCCGCGAAGAACTGCTCGGACAGAACCATCGTCTCCTCAACTCCGGTCTGCATTCCCCCGATTTCTTCGCGGCTATGTGGCGCACCATCGCCTTGGGCAAGGTCTGGAAAGGCGAAATTTGTAATCGCGCCAAGGATGGCAGCCTGTATTGGGTCGACAGCACCATGGTGCCGGTGCTCGATAACACCACCGGACGGGTTGACCGTTATCTTTCGATTCGTTTCGACATCAGCGAAAAACACCAATTGCTGCATTCATTGCAATGGCGGGTGGGGCATGACGTGCTGACCGGGCTGCCGAATCGCGCGTTCCTCTCGGATTTGCTGGATCAGGCGCTGGAGTTCTCCCGTCACGAAAACATCCCGCTGGCGGTGTGCATGCTCGACCTCGACGGCTTCAAAGCGGTCAACGATGGTTACGGACATGCCAGTGGCGATCTGCTGTTGATCGAGGTGGCCAAGCGTTTGCGCACTATTGTGCGCGGCGAAGATGTGGTGGCACGGTTGGCCGGTGACGAGTTTGTGCTGGTGTTGCGATACGTGCGAGATCTGCCGGAACTGCGTGCGGCGTTGAACCGGGTGCTGGGCGCCATTTCGGCGCCGTACTCGCTGCATGGCAAGGGCATCAATGTGTTTGCCAGTATCGGCGTCACACTGTTCCCCGACGACAATCAAGATGCCGAAACCTTGTTGCGTCATGCCGATCAGGCCATGTACGTGGCGAAACAACGCGGTCGCAATCGCTTTCATTTGTTCGACGTGTCCCGGGACCAGGAGGTCAAGGCCACTCACCAGACGGTCGAGCGCGTGCGCCAGGCGCTGGCTGCCGGTGAGTTGCGTGTGCATTTCCAGCCCAAGGTGAACATGCGTCGTGGCGAGGTTGTCGGCTTCGAGGCGTTGTTACGTTGGGAGCATCCGCAACACGGCATGATGCCGGCCCGGGAGTTTTTGCCGCTGGTGGAAGAAACGGACCTGATCATCGACATTGGTGAATGGGTGATGGATCAGGTCCTGTCGCAGTTGCACCATTGGCAGCAAGCGGGGCAGGGCTGGCCCGTCAGCATTAATATCGCGGCACGACATTTCCAGCGCGCGGATTTCGTCGACCGGCTCAAGCACGTGCTCGCCCGGCATGCCCAGGTGGCCCCGCAGATGCTCGATCTGGAAATCGTCGAGTCGGTGGCAATCGAGAACATTCAGCATGTCAGTGCCTGTTTACAGGCCTGTCAGGCGTTGGGGGTGCAGTTTTCACTGGGGGACTTTGGCACCGGCTATTCGTCCCTGAGCTACCTCAAGCGTTTACAAACCCAAACCATCAAGATCGACAAATCGTTCGTGCGCGACATCCTTAATGATCGGGATGATCTGGCCCTGACCATGGCCGTCATTGGCCTGGCTCGGGCCTTTGGTCGGCAGGTGATCGCCGAAGGGCTGGAAAGTATCGAGCACGGTGAATTGCTGCTGCGCCTGGGCTGCGAAGTTGCTCAAGGCTATTTCATTGCCCGGCCGATGCCGCCCGCAGAAGTGCCGGGCTGGGTCGAGGGTTTTGTAGCGCCGCCGCAATGGCAGGCGCTGGATAAGACGGCCTGACCTCGTTTGTCAGGCCAATGAAGATCAAATGTGGGAGCGGGCTTGCTCCGGGCTCGCCACCAATGTAGAGCCGGATAATGTCGTCGATTTCCCCGGACATTTTCATCCGCACCAAGGTGCGCAAAATGCGCTGCACGGGCACCTTGGGATCGTTGCGCACATAACAACCGACACTCTGCTCCTGCAAAACCGCCACGCCTTGCAGTTGCCGGCCAGGCAGCAGGCGCTGATTGAACCAGTCCAGCGTCCATTGATTGCTCACGGCGTAGTGGTAGCGTCCGGCCAGGAGTTTTTCCAGCACCTGTTCCTGGTTGCGCGCGTCTTCGCGATGCAGTCGGTCGGCGTCGAACAGCGGTTGCAGGGTCGGGTAGGTGTAGCCGAGTACCGTGCCGATGGATTGTCGCGACAAGTCCGCGGGCGTCACTGAGGTCAGCGGATCTGGCCGGCTGATCAGCATGTCGCGCTGAAACCAAAGTGGAATGCTCCAGATGTAGTCCCCGGACTGATTCGGCTGCCAGGACTGCGCCGCATAGCAGCGGATATCGACTTCGCCGTGCTCCATGGCATTTTGCACTCGCGTGCGAGGCAGCACGTGAAATTCGGCCGGCACGCCGACCTGGGTCGCGAGGCTGACCATCACGTCGTGCAGGATGCCTTGGGTGGGGTGGCCGCGGTCCAGTTGCACCATTGGCATCGCCCAACTGTCGGGCACCACGAAGCGTAGCGGCAGCTCGGCGCCAGCGACATTCAGGCTGATCAACAGCAGTGCCCCCAAGGCCAGCCGCATAAACGCTCCGGTGCTGATAAAACCCGAGCCAAAGCCCCCCAAAGACCATCTTAGCCAGATTAGACGAGCGCACCGGATGCAATTTTGGCCTTGCTCCGCTAGCATTAGCCGCTTCTGTTCCTTCGTTGCGACGGTTTTCGATGAGTTATCAGGTTCTTGCACGTAAATGGCGTCCGCGCTCGTTCCGCGAAATGGTCGGCCAGACCCATGTGCTCAAGGCTCTGATCAATGCCTTGGACAGCCAGCGGCTGCACCACGCCTATCTGTTTACCGGTACCCGCGGGGTCGGCAAGACCACCATCGCGCGGATCATCGCCAAATGCCTGAACTGTGAAACAGGTATCACTTCAACGCCTTGCGGCGAGTGCTCGGTGTGCCGCGAGATCGATGAAGGCCGCTTCGTCGACCTGATCGAGATCGACGCCGCGAGCCGGACCAAGGTCGAAGACACCCGCGAACTGCTCGACAACGTTCAGTACGCACCGAGCCGTGGGCGCTTCAAGGTCTACCTGATCGACGAAGTGCACATGCTCTCCAGCCATTCCTTCAATGCGCTGTTGAAAACCCTTGAAGAGCCGCCGCCCTACGTCAAGTTCATCCTGGCGACGACCGATCCGCAGAAACTTCCTGCAACCATTCTTTCGCGGTGCCTGCAGTTCTCTCTGAAGAACATGACGCCGGAGCGTGTGGTCGAGCATTTGACCCACGTGCTGGGTGTCGAGAACGTGCCGTTCGAAGACGACGCGCTGTGGCTGCTGGGGCGTGCTGCCGACGGTTCGATGCGCGACGCCATGAGCCTGACCGACCAGGCGATTGCCTTCGGTGAAGGCAAAGTCATGGCCGCCGACGTACGGGCGATGCTCGGCACGCTCGATCACGGTCAGGTCTACGACGTTCTGCATGCGCTGATCGAAGGCGACGCCAAGGCTTTGCTCGAAGCCGTTCGTCATCTGGCTGAACAAGGCCCGGACTGGAACGGCGTGCTCTCGGAAATTCTCAACGTGCTGCACCGTGTCGCCATCGCCCAGGCCCTGCCTGAAGGCGTCGACAACGGTCATGGCGACCGTGACCGAGTGCTGGCACTGGCTCAGGCTCTGCCAGCCGAAGACGTACAGTTTTATTACCAGATGGGCCTGATCGGCCGTCGCGACTTGCCGCTGGCGCCAGACCCGCGCGGTGGCTTCGAAATGGTCCTGCTGCGGATGCTCGCATTCCGACCGGCAGACACCACGGACGCTCCGAGGCAACCGCTAAAGCCAGTGGGGATCAGCCAAGCCACAGTTGATTCCGCAAATTCAGTGGCTGCCGCGCCCGTTGTTGCGCCGGTAGTCGCTGCGGCAGTTGCACCCGTCGCGCCTGCGCCGGTTGCGGTGGTGGTTGCTCCTGTGCAAGCGCCCGAGCCTGAGCCGGTTGCGCCCGTCGTTGCGCCAGAGCCTGTCGTTGAGGCAGTACCGGTCGAAGCCGTCGTCGATCTGCCCTGGAACGACCCGATCGAACCCGAAGTCGTTCAGCAACCCGCCGTCGAGCCGGTGCTGGAAACTGCCAGCGAACAACCCGAATTGGCGCCGATGCCGTTGCCGGCCCCCGACAGCGTGGTGCCGGACGCACCCGAGTGGGCCGCTGCGCCGATGCCGGAGCCGTCGGTGGCCGAAGTCGATGCCGCGACGCCGGGCATGGACCTGGACGATGAGCCGCCGCTGGACGAGGACTACATCGAGCCGGACATGGAATCGGCCTACAGCTACCTCGATGAACTGGCCAGCGAACACACCGCCGAGCCAGTGCCGGAAGCCGAGCCCGAGCCGGCCGCCATGCCGGCCACCGGTCTGGCGTTGCAATGGCTGGAGTTGTTCCCGAAACTGCCGATCTCCGGCATGACCGGCAGCATTGCCGCCAACTGCACGCTGATCGCCGTCGAGGGTGACCACTGGCTGATGCACCTGGACCCGGCCCACAGCGCGCTGTTCAACGCGACTCAACAGCGTCGCTTGAACGATGCGTTGAACCAGTTTCACGGGCGTACGCTGACCCTGAGCATGGAACTGATCAAGCCCGAGCAGGAAACCCCGGCCCAGGCCGCGTCCCGGCGCCGTGCGAACCGTCAGCGCGAGGCCGAAGAGTCGATCCACGGTGATCCGTTCATCCAGCAAATGATGCAGCAGTTCGGTGCGGTGGTCCGTAACGATACTATTGAACCTGTCGAGACCCTGGTCACTCAGGGCTAATAACTGAAGGTGTTCGGCCGAAAGGGCCGGACGCTGTATTTATCCAAGTACTTTTGAGGTGATTCCCATGATGAAAGGTGGCATGGCCGGCCTGATGAAGCAGGCACAGCAGATGCAGGAAAAAATGGCCAAGATGCAGGAAGAACTGGCCAACGCCGAAGTCACCGGTAAAGCCGGTGGCGATATGGTCACCGTGGTGATGACCGGTCGTCACGACGTCAAGCGCGTGACCATCGATCCAAGCCTGGCCGAAGGCTTGAGCGAAGACGACAAAGAGATGCTGGAGGCTGTGTTCGCCGCCGCCGTCAACGATGCCGTGCGCAAGATCGAAGCCAACAGCCAGGACAAAATGTCCGGCATGACCGCTGGCATGCAACTGCCACCGGGTATGAAACTGCCATTCTGATTCGCCAAAGCGCGTCGGATGGGCTACAAAAAAATGCCAGGCATCGCGCCTGGCATTTTTGTTTCTGCCAGTTGGAAATGTGCTGCCTTAAAGGCAGCCATCGCGGGCAAGCCCGCTCCCACAGGGATCACCTAAATCCTGTGGGAGCGTGGCTTGCCCGCGATGAAGTCACCTCGGTACAACTGACGAAACATCGAACGCCACACCGTCACAACGGTCTGCTCCCTATACCGCCGAATTCATCGATCAAAAGGAGAAGCTCACATGCCACAAGCATTGACCCTCAACCAACGTATCGTCCTGGCGTCCCGCCCGGTAGGCGCGCCGACGCCGGAGAATTTCCGCCTGGAGCGCGTTGCGCTGCCGGACCTGGCCGACGGTCAGGTGCTGCTCAAGACCCTTTACCTGTCACTCGATCCCTATATGCGCGGACGCATGAGCGACGCGCCGTCCTACGCCGCACCGGTTGAAATCGGCGAGGTGATGACCGGTGGCGCTGTCAGTCGGGTCGAGCGCTCGCTGAATCCGAAATTCCAAGAAGGTGATCTGGTGGTCGGTTCTACCGGTTGGCAGAGCCACAGCCTCAGCGACGGTCGCGACATCATTCCGGTGCCGTCCGGGCTGCCGAGCCCGTCAATGGCGCTGGGCGTGTTGGGTATGCCCGGCATGACCGCGTATATGGGCCTGATGGACATCGGCCAGCCCAAGGCCGGCGAAACCCTGGTGGTTGCGGCCGCATCCGGCGCCGTGGGTTCGGTGGTCGGTCAGGTCGCGAAGATCAAGGGCTTGCGCGTGGTCGGCGTGGCCGGTGGCGCGGACAAGTGCCGTTATGTGGTCGAGGAGCTGGGTTTTGATGCCTGCATCGATCACAAGAGCCCGAACTTCGCCGAAGAATTGGCCAAGGCGTGCTCCGAGGGCATCGACATCTATTACGAAAACGTCGGCGGCAAGGTGTTCGATGCCGTGCTGCCGCTGCTCAAGCCCAAGGCGCGAATTCCACTCTGCGGCCTGATCGCGTCCTACAACGCTCACGAAGCACCGACCGGCCCGGATCGTCTGCCGCAATTGCAGCGTACGCTGCTGACCAAACGCTTGCGAATCCAGGGCTTCATCGTGTTCGACGACTACGGCGATCGTCAGCCGGAATTCGTCAGCGCCATGGCGCCGTGGGTGCGCGACGGCAAAGTGAAGTTCCGCGAAGACGTGGTCGATGGCCTGGAGCAGGCACCTGAAGCGTTCATCGGTCTGCTGGAAGGACGCAATTTCGGCAAACTGGTTGTGCGGGTCGCCCAGGACTGAGTAATTGACGCTAAACAGAGGCGCGGGTATAAACCGCGTCTCGTTGTTTTGTCGGACTTTTCCCCATGAGCTTCAGCCCTTTGATTCGCCAACTGATCGACGCCCTGCGAATTTTGCCAGGTGTGGGTCAGAAAACCGCCCAGCGCATGGCGTTGCAGTTGCTCGAACGTGATCGCAGCGGCGGCTCGCGATTGGCCTTGGCGCTGAGCCAGGCCATGGAAGGGGTGGGCCATTGCCGGTTGTGCCGCACGCTGACCGAAGATGACCTCTGCCCGCAATGCGCCGATACCCGTCGCGACGACACCTTGCTCTGCGTGGTGGAAGGGCCGATGGACGTCTACGCGGTGGAGCAGACCGGTTTCCGTGGTCGCTACTTCGTGCTCAAGGGTCATCTGTCGCCACTCGATGGGCTAGGGCCGGAAGCCATCGGCATTCCGCAACTGCTGGCGCGGATCGAAGAGGCGGGCACGTTCACTGAAGTTATTCTGGCGACCAACCCGACCGTGGAAGGTGAGGCGACGGCGCATTACATTGCTCAGTTGCTCAGCAACAAAGGCCTGATCGCCTCGCGCATCGCCCACGGCGTGCCATTGGGTGGCGAGCTGGAATTGGTGGATGGCGGGACGTTGGCGCATTCGTTTGCCGGGCGTAAGCCTATTGCTCTGTAATTGTTAAAAGCAAAAGATCGCAGCCTGCGGCAGCTCCTTGGTGTACGCATGCCAATGTAGGAGCTGCCGAAGGCTGCGATCTTTTGATCTTCGAACACTCCTTTACTTGAAAACCAAGCAAGCGCTCGGTAAGTTCGCTGAACCTTCAGTGGAGTTCGCCGATGCCTGCCTTTCAGGAATACTTCGACCCCAGCCACCAATTGGTCCGCGACAGCGTCAAACGTTTCGTCGAGCGCGAGATCTTGCCGGACATCGACCAGTGGGAAGAAGCCGAAAGCTTTCCCCGCGAGCTCTACCTCAAGGCCGGCGCGGCGGGGATTCTGGGGATCGGTTATCCCGAAGCCTTGGGTGGCAGTCACGAAGGTGATCTGTTCGCCAAGGTCGCCGCCAGCGAAGAGTTGATGCGCTGTGGCTCCGGCGGTCTGGTGGCGGGGCTCGGCTCGTTGGACATCGGCCTGCCGCCGATCCTCAAGTGGGCCAGGCCTGAAGTTCGCGATCGCGTTGTGCCGCAGGTGCTCGCCGGCGACAAGATCAGCGCCCTGGCCGTGACCGAGCCCAGTGGTGGATCCGACGTCGCCAACCTGCAAACCCGCGCCGTGCGCGACGGCGAGTGCTACCGGGTCAGCGGCAGCAAAACCTTTATCACCAGTGGCGTCCGCGCGGATTTCTACACCGTCGCGGTGCGCACCGGTGCGCCGGGTTTTGGTGGCATCAGCCTGCTATTGATCGAGAAGGGCACGCCCGGTTTCACCGTAGGCCGTCAGTTGAAGAAAATGGGTTGGTGGGCGTCGGACACTGCCGAACTGTTCTTCGACGATTGCCGGGTGCCAGTAGGAAATCTGATTGGCGCCGAAAACATGGGCTTCGCCTGCATCATGGGTAACTTCCAGAGCGAGCGCCTGGCGCTGGCGCTAATGGCCAACATGACCGCGCAACTGGCGCTGGAAGAGAGCCTTAAATGGGCTCGCCAGCGTGAAGCATTTGGTAAACCCATCGGCAAGTTTCAGGTGCTCAAGCATCGCCTTGCCGAAATGGCGACGGCGCTGGAGGTGTCACGGGAATTCACCTACCGCCAGGCAGCGAAAATGGCGGCGGGGCAGAGTGTGATCAAGGAGATTTCCATGGCCAAGAATTTTGCGACTGACACGGCTGATCGGATTACTACGGATGCTGTGCAGATTCTGGGTGGCCTTGGCTACATGCGCGAGAGCCTGGTGGAGCGGCTGTATCGGGATAACCGGATCTTGTCGATCGGCGGCGGTACGCGGGAAGTGATGAACGAGATCATCAGCAAGCAGATGGGGCTTTAACAGACATTGAGATAGGTGGTGCTGCCATTCGCGAGCAAGCCCGCTTGTGTCTTGCGTAGGGATTAGGATGAGGATGAGAGCGGTGAGTGGCAAGCTGAATGCCCGGAGTGCCTGAAGCACGTGTGGGAGCTCATGCTGCCATTCACCTCTCTACTCTGGTTATTGAGCCCGGACAGTTGAACGAGCCTACCTCGAACAGTACAAGCGTGGTGCCCAGCCAGAGTGCTCTCACCTTTGAGTGTAAGAGGATTTGGTTATGTTTTCCTGCGCAGGCATCGATGTTTCCAAAGACAATCTTGAAATCCGGATCAACCCGCAAGACGTTGGCGCAAGCCACCCCAACACTGCCGG
>NZ_CP024866.1:4880612-4960259 GCF_004136015.1 Pseudomonas sp. ACM7
TAGCTTAATGGCTTATCTGCCTGAACTGGGAGAGGTTGGCCGGCATGAGATTGCAGCACTGGCAGGCATAGCCCCTTACAACGACGAAAGTGGCCAACATGAAGGTCCGCGCCACATTAGCGGCGGCAGGTTCGCTGCGCGTCGTGCCATGTACATGGCGTGTTGGGTGGTGATCCAGCGGCAACCTGAGTTTAAGGCTCGGTATGAAGCACTGCGCCTGAAGGGCAAATGCGCAAAGGTAGCGCTTATTGCCTGCATGCGAGTGCTGTTGGTCCGCTTGAACGCCATGATCCGAGACAAAGCTGAATGGAAAGAACGCGCAGCCTAAACGGGCTGCGGTTGTAGGGAATCACACGGGTTGAAACTGTGGGAACCCGGTTGTCTTTTGAAAAAGCTCCAAAATAAAAACAACCATGACAGTTGCTCCCACATTGAATCTCCTGCGTACACAAATCTTGTGTCCTGTAGAGATCAAATGTGGGAGCGGGCTTGCTCGCGATGGCGCCCGTACAGACGCCGCCTTACTGCTCGCTCAACGCAAATTGCGTCAGGCAAAACGTCGGAATCCCCATATCTTCCAGCCGCTGCGATCCGCCCAACTCCGGCAAATCAATGATCGCCGCCGCTTCATGAACCCGCGCGCCCATGCGTCGAACCAGGTTCGCCGCCGCAATCAGCGTCCCGCCCGTGGCGATCAGGTCATCGAACATCACCACCGAATCGCCCTCGCACAGGCTGTCGGCGTGGACTTCGAGGAAGGCTTCGCCGTATTCGGTCGCATAACCCTCGGCCAGCACGTTGGCCGGCAGTTTGCCTTGCTTGCGGAACAGCACCAGCGGCTTGTTCAGCTGATAGGCCAGGACCGAACCGATCAGAAAACCACGCGCGTCCATCGCACCGATGTGGGTGAAGTCGGCCTCGACATAACGGTGGGCGAAGCTGTCCATCACCAGGCGCAGGGCCGTGGGCGACTGGAACAATGGGGTAATGTCGCGAAAGATCACGCCCGGCTTGGGAAAGTCGATCACAGGGCGGATGAGGGATTTGATGTCGAAGGAGTCGAAGGCCATAGTCGAAGAATCCTGGCAGGCTGCAAACGACGCAGTATAACGGCGGCTGAACCGTTTCGCTCAGCCGCAATCGCCGAAATCAGCCGTCTAGCGAGCCGCCGGCCAGGGCGCAGAGCTGGATCGGGTCGAGGATATGGATTTCCTTGCCTTCAGCCGCAATCAGTTCGTTTTGCTGGAAGCGCGTGAACACCCGGGACACGGTTTCCACCGCCAGGCCTAAGTAATTGCCGATTTCGTTGCGCGACATGCTCAGGCGGAACTGGTTGGCCGAGAAACCCCGGGCGCGGAAACGGGCCGACAGGTTGACCAGGAACGTGGCGATGCGCTCGTCGGCGGTTTTCTTCGACAGCAGCAACATCATTTGCTGATCGTCACGAATTTCGCGACTCATCACGCGCATCAACTGACGGCGCAGTTGCGGCAGTTGCAGCGCCAGTTCGTCGAGGCGTTCGAAAGGGATTTCACACACCGATGTGGTTTCCATGGCTTGCGCCGAGACCGGGTGTTTTTCGGTGTCCATGCCTGACAGGCCGACCAGTTCACTCGGCAGGTGGAAACCGGTGAGTTGTTCTTCGCCGCCATCGCTCAGGCTGAAGGTCTTCAGGGCGCCCGAGCGTACTGCATAAACGGAATCGAAGGTGTCGCCCTGGCGGAACAGGAATTCGCCCTTTTTCAGCGGGCGGCCACGTTTAACGATTTCGTCCAGCGCATCCATGTCTTCCAGATTCAAAGAAAGTGGCAAGCAGAGGGGGGCCAGGCTGCAATCCTTGCAATGGGCCTGGCTATGAGCGCGCAGCTTTACTGGCTCGGACATTTCTTCAATCCTTGTGGGAAAACACACATAAGCCGTAAGGGTAACTCACGGGAGGACATTCAGGCACGCGGCGATTTTGTCGCAGGGTCGTAAAGTCAGCGTTTCGTAGAGCGGCCAGTGAGGTGATGGCTAGATAACCCGCGAGAACCGCTGGCGATTGTGCTGTTCCAGGTACGCGTCGAACACCATGCACACCGAGCGCACCAGCAATCGTCCAGCGGGCAATACGGTGATCCGTTCGTTATCCAGTTCGATCAGGCCGTCGTCAGCCATTCCCTGCAACTGTGGCCAGAGTTCGCCGAAGTAACCCTGAAAGTCGATGTTGAAGGCGTGTTCGATCGCGGCGAACTCCAGGCTGAAAGTGCAGATCAGTTGCTGGATGACCGCACGTCGCAGGCGGTCATCGGCGTTGCACAGCAGACCACGGCTGGTGGCCAGCTGCGCGCTGGCCAGCGTGTTCTGGTACTGATTCAGGTCGCTGCTGTTCTGGCAATACAAGTCGCCGATCTGGCTGATGGCCGACACGCCCAGGCCAATCAGGTCGCAGTGACCGTGGGTGGTGTAGCCCTGGAAGTTGCGTTGCAGGGTTGATTCTTCCTGAGCAATCGCCAGTTCATCGTCGGGCAGCGCGAAGTGGTCCATGCCGATGTAGCGGTAACCGGCCTTGGTCAGCTGCTCGATGGTGCCCTGGAGTATTTCCAGTTTTTGCGCCGGTGTCGGCAGTTCGTCGCTGTTGATTCGCCGTTGCGGCATGAAGCGTTCCGGCAGGTGCGCGTAGTTGAACACCGAGAGGCGGTCCGGTTGCAGGTTGATGACTTCATCGACGGTGCGGGCGAAATTCTCGGGTGTCTGCCTCGGTAAGCCATAGATCAGGTCAATGTTGATCGAGCGAAACTGAAGCGTGCGGGCAGCGTCGATCACCGCACGGGTTTGTTCCAGGCTTTGCAGGCGATTGACTGCCCGTTGCACCGCCGGGTCGAGGTCTTGCAGGCCGATACTGACCCGATTGAAACCCAGTTCACGGAGCAGGCCCATGGTCGACCAGTCGGCTTCGCGAGGGTCGATTTCGATGCCGTAGTCGCCGGAATCGTCGTCCAGCAAGTTGAAGCTTTTACGCAACTGGGCCATCAACTGGCGCAGTTCATCGTGGCTGAGAAAGGTCGGGGTACCGCCGCCGAAATGCAGCTGTTCGACTTTCTGCGCGGGGTCGAGGTGGCAGGCGATCAGCTGGATTTCCTGCTCAAGGCGCTGCAAATAGGGCTGGGCCCGGCCGCGGTCCTTGGTGATGACTTTATTGCAGGCGCAGTAGTAGCAAATGTTCGCGCAGAACGGCACGTGCACATACAGCGATAACGGGCGCAGGGCTTTACGGCTGTCGCACAGGGCGTGGAACAGGTCGAACGTGCCGACCTGACCGTCGAATTGCGCCGCGGTCGGGTAGGAGGTGTAGCGCGGTCCCGCCAGGTCGTAACGGCGGATCAGATCGGTGTCCCAACGAATGGCGTCGAGCATCATGCGGGCAATCCCCCGTAGGCTGGCAGTGTCAGCGAGTCTAGGGGGTGGCGCGGAGGGGCATCTTGATTTGCATCAACGGGCTTCAAGATCAAAAGATCGCAGCCTTCGGCAGCTCCTACAGGTGGACGCGATCCCATGTAGGAGCTGCCGAAGGCTGCGATCTTTTGAATTTGTTTCTAGTGGCCCATGAGCCAATGCTGATGCGGCCCCGGCAAGGTCCAGATGCCGAACAGAATCACCAGTAATCCACCCGTCATCCGCACGCTACGTTTGCGCAACAACGCCGTGACCCGCTCAGCCGCCAACCCCGTGGCGAGTAACACCGGCCAGGTGCCGAGCCCGAACGCGAGCATCAAAAGCGCACTGTCCAGCGCATTGCCCTGGCTCGCCGACCACAGCAACGTGCTGTAAACCAACCCGCACGGCAGCCAGCCCCAGAGCGCCCCCAGCAGTAACGCGCGCGGGACGCTCGACACCGGCAACAGTTTGTTGGCAACCGGCTGGATGTGCCGCCACAGGCCGCGACCGAGGCTTTCGATGCGGGTCAGGCCGCTCCACCAGCCAGCGAGGTACAGGCCCATGGCGACCAACAGCAATCCGGCAATGACGCGCATGAACATCGCCGCCGGGCTGTTGGCCACCGCCCAACCGGCCAGACCGATCAGCAGGCCGGCCGTTGCATAGCTGAGAATTCGCCCAAGGTTGTAGGCCAGCAGCAGTCGAAAACGACGGCTGCGTTGTTCCTTGGGAATCGCCAGGGTCAACGCGCCCATCAAGCCGCCGCACATGCCCAGGCAATGCCCGCCACCGAGCAGGCCGAGGATCACCGCAGACACCAGCAGCGGCGCCAACTCAAGCATGGGGTGGCGTCTTGTCGTCCGGTTTGGCCGGATGACCGCTGGCTTCATCGACCGCGGCCTTGTGGTTCGGGTCCTGGTCGTCGAACAGAATGCTGTGGGCCGGGCCGTCGAGGTCGTCGTACTGACCGCTGTCGACTGCCCAGAAGAAGATGTAAATGGCGATGGCCACGATCAGCAGCGCGGCCGGGATCATCACGTAGAGAGCTGGCATCTGGACTCCATGCCCGCGCGGCTCAGGCCGGCAGCGGACGGGTTTCTGGCGTGGCGCTGATCGCAGGCGTATTGGGCATGCGAGTCAGGCGCAGGGCGTTCAGCACCACGGTCAACGAACTGATGGACATGCCGACCGCGGCCCATACCGGAGTGATCCAGCCGAGGGCGGCGAACGGCAACATGAGGCCATTGTACAGCCCGGCCCACAGCAGGTTCTCGATGATTACCCGGCGGGTGCGTCGCGCCAGGCTGAAGGCTTGGACCAATGCATCGAGGCGGTTCGACAGCAGTACCGCGTCGGCACTGGTTTTTGCCAGATCGGTGGCCGACCCCATGGCCACGCTGATGTCGGCGGCGGCCAGCACGGGCACGTCGTTGACCCCGTCACCGAGCATCAACACCTTGCGGCCTTCCTTGTGCAGCTGTTGCAGGACTTGCAATTTGTCGTCCGGGCGCAAGCCGCCGCGGGCTTCATCAATGCCCAGTTCCGCGGCGACACTGGCGACCATCGGCGAACTGTCGCCGGACAGCAGCAGCGTGCGCCAACCGCGAGACTTGCAGGCGGCGAGCAGGGCGGGTGCGTCGGCACGTAGACGGTCATCAAGAACAAACCATGCCAACGGTCCCTGGCTGTCGCCGAGCAACAGCCATTGGCCGGCTTCGTCCGGCATTAACGGCACGACAGCGTCACTGAGTCCACAGACAAAACCCGGTTGGCCGATGCGCAAGCGTTGCTCACCGACCAAGCCTTCGAGGCCAAGCCCCGGCGTGCTGTGGACTTCTTCGGCGGCCAGCGGCGCCCGGCCAAACGCGCGGGCGATTGGGTGTTCAGAGCGGTTTTCCAGGGCGGCGGCCAGGCTCAGGCATTGATCGCTGTTGAGCGCGCCGAGCGGGCGAATCGATCGCAAGGCCAGTCGACCTTCCGTCAGCGTGCCGGTCTTGTCGAAAATAACCGTGTCGATCTGGTTCAGACCTTCCAGCACATGGCCGCGAGTCAGCAGCAAACCCAGTTTGTGCAATGTTCCGGTGGCGGCGGTGAGGGCGGTCGGCGTGGCCAGGGACAAGGCGCACGGGCATGTCGCAACGAGCATCGCCAAAACAATCCAGAAGGCTCGCGACGAATCCAGTTCCCACCAGATCAGGCCGATGACGGCAGCGGCAATCAGCGACAGCAGCAGGAACCACTGCGCGGCGCGGTCGGCAATTTCCGCCAGTCGCGGCTTCTCGGCCTGAGCGCGGTCCAGCAGGCGGACGATGGCGGACAATCGGGTGTCTTGACCCAGCGCCAGGACTTCCACGGTCAGCGCACCTTCGACGTTCAGGGTGCCAGCGGTGACGGCATCGCCCGGCGTGCGCGGTTGCGGCAGGTATTCGCCGGTGAGCAGGGATTCGTCGATGCTCGACTGGCCTTCGAGGATCTTGCCGTCGGCCGGGAGGATCGCGCCGGGGTGCACCAGCACCTGATCGCCGACGCGCAGTTCGCTGAGCAGGATCCGCTCGCTCTGGCCATCGGCACTCAGGCGCAGGCACGAGGCGGGCAGCAGGTTTACAAGCTGTGCGGTGGCAGCGGCGGTGCGTTCCCGGGCGCGACGTTCCAGATAACGCCCGGCCAGCAGGAACAGCGCGAACATGCCGACTGCATCGAAATACAGTTCACCGACGCCGGTGATCGAGGTCCAGATCCCGGCGATGTAGGCGCTGCCAATTGCCAGCGACACCGAGACGTCCATGGTCAGGTGCCGGGTGCGCAAGTCGCGCATGGCGCCTTTGAAGAATGGCGCGCAGCTGTAGAACACGATCGGTGTGGTGAGAAACAGCGCGACCCAACGCAGGATGGTGTGCAGCTCGGGGCTGAGGTCGATGTTGAATTCCGGCCAGGTGGCCATGGTCGCCATCATCGCCTGGAACCACAGCAATCCGGCCACGCCGAGTTGGCGCAGGGCCAGGCGGTTTTCGCTGGCCAGTTGTTCGCTGGCGCGGTCGGCTTGATAGGGGTGGGCGGCGTAACCGATGTGGCGCAATTCGTTGAGTACCTGGCTCAGCGGCAGTTGTGCATCGGCCCAGCGTACGTGCAGGCGATGGTTGGACAGGTTCAGGCGCGCTTCGGCCACCGCCGGCAAGCCACGCAGGTGTTTCTCGATCAGCCAGCCGCAGGCGGCGCAACTGATGCCTTCCATCAACAGGGTGGTTTCGGCGAGTTCGCCGTCGTGACGAACGAAGGGGGCTTGCACGTCGGCGCGGTCGTACAGCGCCAGTTCGTCCACCAACTGCACCGGCAGCGCTTCGGGGTTGGCCGATGACTCGCTGCGATGCTGGTAATAGGTTTCCAGTCCACCGGCCACAATGGCTTCGGCCACGGCCTGACAACCCGGGCAGCAGAACTCGCGGGTTTCACCGAGGACGGCAGCGGTGAAGCGGCTGCCGGCCGGGACGGGCAGGGCGCAGTGGTAGCAGGGGAGCGGAGTGGTCATGAGGAGAAGTCTATATCGTCCGGGAAAGGCTCATGCCTGTAGGAGCTGACGAGTGAAACGAGGCTGCGATCTTTTGATGTTGTTTTGAAAGAGCAAGATCAAAAGATCGCAGCCTCGTTTCACTCGACAGCTCCTACAAGTGTTCGGCGCCTTGCAGCGGTTCATCACCCAGCAGCAAATCCTTGTCATGGCTGACCTGTTCTTCTTCGAACATGCGCCAGGTCTTGTCGTCCTGTACACCCAGCAGTTCTACAAAGCGGCGACCGTCGACCTTGTCGTTCAACTGGCCAATGTAGCGGCCCTGTTCGGTTTCGCTGCGCGCCAGGGTGATTTTGCGATCTTTCTCTGGCTGGGTCGGCGAGATCAGGTTCAGCTCCAGGGTTTTCGGCTGGCTGTTGCCGCTCAGGCGCAGGTCGACTTCACCGGTCACGTCGTCCAGATGAACGCTGGCGCGCAGCAGCAGGGTCTGCGCCAGCAACTCACGGTCGAGGGAGCGGTTGATGCCTTTGCCGGCCTCGTAATAGTTGTCGTTGACCAGGTTGTCCGGGTTGTTCACCGCAATCGTCACCATGGACAAGGTCAGGGTCACGGAACACGCCAGGATGGCGATGATGATCCACGGCCAAAGGTGCTTGTACCAGGGACTTGCGGCAGTTGCTGTGGGCATGATCACTTCTCTCAACGAACTTGTGGGCCGATGAACCGGCTCTTGGCTTCAATGTGGACGCTGTTGTCATCGGCATCCTTGAGGATGAATTTCACCTCGTTGGTGCTCGATGGCAGTTTCTCCGGCGCGCTGGACAGTTCGACCGGCTGGCTGAAAATCTCCCCGGCGGCGACCTTGATCTCGCGCTTGCCTTGCAGCTTGAGGTCCGGCAGGCCAGCGGCTTCGAGCACGTAGGTGTGGTCGCGCTGATCCTTGTTCATGATCTTCAGGCTGTAGACGTTTTCGATCCGGCCTTCGGCGTTCTCGCGGTACAGCACGCGGTCTTTGCTGACGTCGAAACCGACCAGCGAACGCATGAAGAATGCGGTCATCAGCAAGGCGATCATCGCCAGCAGCACCGTGGCATAGCCGATCAGGCGCGGGCGCAGTTTATTGGTTTTTTGCCCGGACAGGTTGTGCTCGGTGGTGTAGCTGATCAGGCCGCGCGGGTAATCCATCTTGTCCATGATGCTGTCGCAGGCATCGATACAGGCCGCACAGCCGATGCATTCGACTTGCAGGCCGTCGCGGATGTCGATACCGGTCGGGCAGACCTGGACGCACATGGTGCAGTCGATGCAGTCGCCCAGGCCCATGGCCTTGTAGTCGGCGCCTTTCTTGCGCGGGCCGCGGCCTTCACCACGACGCGGGTCGTAGGAAACGATCAGGGTGTCTTTGTCGAACATCACACTCTGGAAGCGCGCGTACGGGCACATGTAAATGCACACCTGCTCGCGCAACCAGCCGGCATTGCCGTAGGTGGCGAGGGTGAAGAAGCCGACCCAGAAATACGACCAGCCGTCGGCTTCGCCGGTGAAGAAGTCGATGGTCAGTTCGCGGATCGGCGAGAAGTAACCCACGAAGGTCATGCCGGTCACGAAGCCTATCAACAGCCACATCGCGTGTTTGCTGAATTTGCGCAGGAATTTGTTGGCGCTCATGGGCGCTTTGTCGAGCTTGATGCGCTGGTTGCGGTCGCCTTCGGTGACCTTCTCGCACCACATGAAAATCCAGGTCCAGACACTCTGTGGGCAGGTATAGCCGCACCAGACCCGCCCGGCGTACACGGTAATGAAGAACAGGCCGAAGGCGCTGACGATCAGGATCCCCGAGAGCAGGATGAAGTCCTGAGGCCAGAAGGTTGCGCCAAAGATGAAGAATTTACGCTCCGGCAGGTTCCACCAGACCGCCTGATGGCCACCCCAGCTCAGCCAGACCGTACCGAAATACAGCAGAAACAGCCCGGCACCACCCATCATCCGCAGGTTGCGGAACAGTCCGGTGAAAGCGCGGGTGTAGATTTTTTCTCGAGAGGCGTAGAGGTCGACGCTGTTGTTCGCGTTCTTGGCAGGTGTGACGTCGTGTACCGGAATCTGGTTGCTCATCATTGCATCCCACGGCAGTGGAAAAATGCCTCGGTCAGTACGTGCCGACCGCGGTCAAAAAGAGGTGTTGCAGTGGCGCAATGATACGCCTGTAGCTCTAGGTCAAGGGTGCGACCTTTGGTCACGTTGGTGGAATTCAACTGACGGTGTAATGACTTGAATCAATTGACTTGTGAATTATGGACGAGTTTTCCAGCGCAGGCTCGGCAGCTGCTACGGGTTGAGCACAGATCGAACACAGGTCATAAACAAAACGGCCCCGCCAATTCACATTGGCGGGGCCGTTTTTTATTGCATCAAGCGTTTGCCTTACTGGGCGTCCGCCACTGGCGCTTTCTCACCGTGAGAGAGGCTGTAGACGTAAGCGGCCAGCAGGTGAACCTTGTCGTTGCCTTGCAGCTGTTCTTGCGCAGGCATCTGGCCCTGACGGCCGTAACGGATGGTCTGCTGCAGTTGAGCGAAGCTCGAACCGTAGATGAACGCGGCCGGGTGGGTCAGGTTAGGTGCGCCCATTGCTGGCGTACCTTTGCCTTCCGGACCGTGGCACACCGCGCAGTTGGCAGCGAACAGCTTTTGGCCGGCAACCGGGTCAGCCTTGGTGCCTTCCGGCAGTTTGCGGCCATCGAGGTTGGTCAGTACGAACGCGGCAACGTTCGCAACGCCTTGCTCGCCGATCACTTCTGCCCAAGCCGGCATCACAGCGTGACGACCGCCCATGATGGTGGTCTTGATGGTTTGTGCTTCGCCGCCCCAGCGCCAGTCGGCGTCGGTCAGGTTAGGAAAGCCATAAGCGCCCTTGGCATCGGAACCGTGGCAGACCGAGCAGTTGGAGGCGAACAGACGGCCACCCATCTTCAGGGCTTGCGGGTCCTTGGCGACTTCTTCGATTGGCATGGAAGCGAACTTGGCGAAGATCGGGCCGAACTTGGCGTCCGACTTGGCCATTTCCTTTTCCCACTCGTGAACGCCGGTCCAGCCGGTCTGGCCGTTGGCGAACGCGGTCTGCTTCTCGTTATCGAGGTAGTTGTAACCCGGCAGCAGGCCTTTCCAGTTACCCAGGCCCGGGTACAGAACCAGGTAGCCCAGGGCGAAGATGATGGTGCCCACGAACAGCATGAACCACCATTTCGGCAGTGGGTTGTCGTACTCCTCGATCCCGTCGAAGGAGTGGCCAACCGTTTCTTCGGTGGCTTCGCTGCGCTGGCCTTTACGGGTGGACAGCAGCAGCCAGGTCAGGGCGAAGATCGTGCCGAGACTGAGGACTGTGACGTACAGACTCCAGAACGTAGTCATTCTTTGTTACTCCTAGAAGCTTGCTCGACGTGCTTGATGGCTTCGGGATCATCCGCGAAAGGCAGCAAGGTCGCGTCTTCAAACTCCGACTTGCGCTTGGGGCTGAATACCCACAACGCCAGACCGATGAAGGCCACCATCACAACAACGGTGCCCAGGCCACGAATCATCCCGATATCCATCTAAATCACCGTTTGCTTTTGATGATGGTGCCCAGGCCTTGCAGATAGGCCACCAGCGCGTCCATTTCGGTTTTGCCCTTCACAGCATCCTTGGCGCCGGCGATGTCTTCGTCGGTGTAAGGGACGCCGAGCGTGCGCAAGACTTCCATTTTCTTGGCGGTGTCTTTGCCGTCGAGCTTGTTTTCCACGAGGAACGGGTAGGCCGGCATTTTCGACTCAGGCACCACGTTGCGCGGGTTGTACAAGTGCGCACGCTGCCAGTCATCGGAGTAACGACCGCCAACACGGGCCAAGTCCGGACCGGTACGCTTGGAACCCCACAGGAACGGGTGGTCCCAGACGCTTTCACCGGCGACCGAGTAGTGGCCATAACGTTCGGTTTCAGCACGGAACGGGCGGATCATCTGCGAGTGGCAGCCGACACAACCGTTGGCGATGAAAATGTCACGGCCTTCAAGTTCCAGCGCCGGGCGCGGCTTCATGCCTTCGACCGGTTTGTTGGTCACGTCCTGAAAAAACAAGGGGACGATCTGGGTCAGGCCGCCGATGCTGACGGCGATAACCATGAAGAAGGCCAGCAGGCCAATGTTCTTCTCGACTGCTTCATGCTTCATCAGTGAGCTCCAACTACAGCAATCTGTTCAGCGGCTTTGGCTTCAGCCGGGTTCGAGGCACGTACGGTACGCCATACGTTGTAGGCCATGAACAGCATGCCGCTGGCAAAGAACGCACCGCCCAGGGCGCGAACGATGAAACCAGGATGGCTGGCTTGCAGCGCTTCAACGAACGAGTAGGTGAGGGTGCCGTCGTCGTTGATTGCACGCCACATCAGACCCTGGGTGATGCCGTTGACCCACATCGAAGCGATGTACAGAACGGTACCGATGGTCGCGAGCCAGAAGTGCGTGTTGATCAGGCCGATGCTGTGCATCTGCACACGACCGAACAGTTTCGGGATCATGTGGTAGATGGCGCCGATCGAGATCATCGCCACCCAGCCCAAAGCACCGGCGTGTACGTGGCCGATGGTCCAGTCTGTGTAGTGAGACAGCGAGTTGACGGTCTTGATGGCCATCATCGGGCCTTCGAAGGTCGACATGCCGTAGAAGGCCAGGGACACAACGAGGAAGCGCAGGATCGGGTCGGTGCGCAGCTTATGCCAGGCGCCCGACAGGGTCATCATGCCATTGATCATGCCGCCCCAGCTTGGTGCCAGCAGGATGATCGACATCGCCATGCCCAGCGACTGAGCCCAGTCCGGCAGCGCGGTGTAGTGCAGGTGGTGCGGACCGGCCCAGATGTACAGGGTGATCAGCGCCCAGAAGTGCACGATCGACAGGCGATAGGAGTAGATCGGACGCTCGGCCTGCTTCGGCACGAAGTAGTACATCATCCCAAGGAAACCGGTGGTCAAGAAGAAACCCACGGCGTTGTGGCCGTACCACCACTGGATCATTGCGTCAGTCGCACCCGAATAGGCGGAGTAGGACTTGAACAGGCTGACTGGTAGCGACATGTGGTTGACGATGTGCAGCATCGCCGTCACGACGATGAAGGCACCGTAGAACCAGTTACCCACATAGATGTGCTTGGTCTTGCGCTTGACGATGGTTCCGAAGAACACCGCACCGTAGGTCACCCAGACGATAGCCAGCAGGATAGCCAGGGGCCATTCCAGTTCCGCGTATTCCTTGGTGGTGGTGTAACCCAGCGGCAAGGTAACGATCGCGCCGACGATTACAGCCTGCCATCCCCAGAAGTGGAAGGCCGCCATACGGTCGGAAATCAGTCGCGTTTGGCAGGTTCGCTGCACGACGTAATAAGAAGTGGCAAACAGTGCACAACCACCGAAGGCGAAAATCACCAGGTTGGTGTGCAACGGGCGTAAGCGTCCAAAAGTCGTCCACGGCAGACCGAAGTTCAATTCCGGCCATACAAGCTGTGAGGCGATGAAGACACCAAGCCCCATGCCAAGGATCCCCCAGACCACCGTCATGATGGCGAACTGGCGGACTACCTTATAGTTATAAGCAGTCGGACTGATTGCTGTGCTCATTCTAAGGTTCCACGGTTTGGGTGTTTTATTAGGAGTAAAAATCGGCCGCAAGTATGGAGAAAGCGGGGGGTCATTGCAACGCGCCATGACCTGGGTCAATGCTTTCAAAAGCTGATTCTGCGGCCTTTCCATGCGCCGCGTAGGGACAAAATTGCCCAAGGGCAAAATGTCGCAGCAGACGAAAATGGTGAGGGGGTCAGGTCGGATGTAACGGGGTGTGTTCAAACACAACGATCGGGTGACAGATGGCAATTGGCACGACAGCCGGTATCTACCAGCCTTTGCGGCTTGTCATCGAGCAGATTCGTCGAACACATCGGGTTGGGTCGACCTGGAACCGGCTCATGCCAGTCCGCATCGGGGGAAGCTTAGACCCGAATCTGGTGAACCGAAAGGAGGACCAACGGAGGGGTGCGACACTTGGTCGCAAAGGGGCAGGGAACTGCCGCATCCGGGAGAATGCGGCAGCAGAGCGGTCGAGATTTATTCGTGTTTGCCTTCAGCCTGCAAACGCTCGGTGCTCAGACCGTGAGACAGGCTGTAAACGTAAGCGGCCAGCAATTGCACCTTGTCGTTGCCGAGCAGTTCGTTCTGCGCCGGCATATGGCCCTGGCGGCCATGACGAATGGTCTGTTGCAGTTGCGCCAGGCTTGTTCCGTAGATAAAACCGGCCGGTTGCGTCAGATTCGGCGCGCCCATGGCTTCAGTGCCCTGGCCGTTTGCCCCATGACAGGCTACGCACATGGTGCTGAACGCTTGCTGTCCGGCGTTCAGATCGGCGCCACTGTCGGCCGGCAAAGGCAGGCCGGCCAGTTCATGACGTACATAGGCGGCAACGTTTTTCACACCAGCATCACCAAGGATTTCACCCCAGGCCGGCATCGCGGCCATGCGACCGCCCATGATCGTCGTTTTGATCATCTCGGCGTCGCCACCCCAGCGCCAGCTGGTGTCCGCCAGGTTTGGGAAGCCGAAAGCGCCCTTGGCATCCGAGCCGTGGCAGACCGCGCAATTGGAGGCAAACAGGCGACCGCCCATTTTCAAAGCTAGAGGGTCCGTTGCCACTTCTTCCACAGGCATCGCCGCGAATTTGGCGAAGATCGGCCCGAACTTCGCGTCCGACTTGGCCATTTCCTTTTCCCACTCGTGGACGCCGGTCCAGCCGTCCTCGTAACCCGGCAGAATGCCTTTCCAGTTTCCCAGCCCTGGGTAAAGCACCAGATAGCCCACGGCAAATACCAGCGTGCCGGCGAACAGCATGAACCACCACTGCGGCAGCGGGTTGTCGTACTCCTCGATGCCGTCGAAGCTGTGGCCCATGGTCTGGTCGACGCTGCCCTTGGTTTCGCCCTTGCGGGTGCCGATGAGCAGCCAGGTCAGGCCGATCAGGCTGCCGATGGTCAGTACGCAGATCCACGTACTCCAGAAGGTGGTCATGGCCGGGTACTCCTTGTTTCAGGTTCTTGGGTGGCGTCATCGGGTAGCGGTTCATCGGCGAACGGCAGCAAACGCGCTTCGGCGAATTCCGGATTGCGCTTGCTGTTGAACACCCACAGCGTCAGGCCGACGAAGGCTACGAACACCACGACCGTGCCCAGGCCGCGGATCATTCCACTGCTCATTTCGCTTACGATTTCAAAGGGCATGGCCATGGCTCACCTCTTGCTCTTGATGGATGTGCCCAGCACTTGCAGGTAAGCGACCAGCGCGTCCATTTCGGTCTTGCCCTGGAGCGAAGCGACTGAGCCTGCGATGTCATCGTCGGTGTATGGCACGCCGAGGGTGCGCATCGCCTTGATCTTGCCTTCGGTGTGGCTGCTGTCGAGTTGATTGGCCACCAGCCACGGATAGCCGGGCATTTTCGATTCCGGCACCACGTTGCGCGGGTTGTACAAATGCGCACGGTGCCAGTCTTCGGAGTAGCGACCACCGACCCGGGCCAGGTCCGGACCGGTACGTTTCGAGCCCCACAGGAACGGATGATCCCAGACGCTTTCACCGGCCACCGAGTAGTGGCCGTAGCGTTCGGTCTCGGCGCGAAACGGCCGGATCATCTGCGAATGGCAGCCGACGCAGCCTTCGCGGATGTAGATGTCGCGACCTTCCAGTTGCAGCGCGGTGTAGGGCTTCATGCCTTCCACCGGTTTATTGGTCACGTCCTGGAAGAACAGCGGGACGATCTGGGTCAGACCGCCAATGCTCACGGCCAGCACCATCAGCAACATCAGCAGGCCGACGTTTTTCTCGATTGTTTCGTGTTTCATGGCGGCCTCCTCAGGCGATCTGCGCAGCAGCGGCAACTTCGGCAGGCTGCGAGGCCCGCACGGTGCGCCAGGTGTTGTAGGCCATCAGCAACATGCCGCTGAAGAAGATCGCACCGCCCACCAGTCGCACGACGAAGCCTGGTTGGCTGGCCACCAGGGTTTCGACGAAGGAGTAGGTCAGCGTGCCGTCTTCATTGACGGCGCGCCACATGAGGCCTTGGGCGATGCCGTTGACCCACATCGAAGCGATGTACAGCACGGTGCCGATGGTGGCGAGCCAGAAGTGCGCGTTGATCAGGCCGATGCTGTGCATCTGCGTGCGGCCAAAGATTTTCGGGATCATGTGGTACAGCGCGCCGATCGAGATCATCGCTACCCAACCAAGGGCGCCGGCGTGAACGTGGCCGATGGTCCAGTCGGTGTAGTGGGAGAGGGCGTTGACCGTTTTGATGGCCATCATCGGCCCTTCGAAGGTCGACATGCCGTAGAACGCCAGCGAGACCACGAGGAAGCGCAGGATCGGGTCGCTACGCAACTTATGCCAGGCGCCCGAGAGCGTCATCATGCCGTTGATCATCCCGCCCCAGCTCGGCGCCAGCAGGATCAGCGACATCACCATGCCCAGCGACTGTGCCCAGTCCGGCAGCGCGGTGTAGTGCAAGTGGTGCGGACCGGCCCAGATGTACAGGGTGATCAGCGCCCAGAAGTGCACGATCGACAAGCGATAGGAATACACCGGACGCTCGGCCTGTTTCGGCACGAAGTAGTACATCATCCCGAGGAAACCGGCGGTGAGGAAAAAGCCTACGGCGTTGTGCCCGTACCACCACTGAACCATGGCATCGGTCGCACCCGCGTACACCGAGTAGGACTTGGTGAAACTCACCGGCAGTTCAAGGTTGTTGACGATGTGCAGAATCGCCACGGTGATGATGAACGCGCCGAAGAACCAGTTGCCGACGTAGATGTGCTTGGTCTTGCGCTTGGCCAGTGTGCCGAAGAACACCACGGCGTAGGCGACCCAGACGATGGTGATCAGAATGTCGATCGGCCATTCCAGCTCGGCGTATTCCTTGGAACTGGTGTAACCCAGCGGCAAGCTGATCGCCGCCAGCAGGATTACCACTTGCCAACCCCAGAAGCAGAACGCGGCGATTTTCGGCGCGAACAATTGAGTCTGACAGGTGCGCTGCACCGAATAGAACGAACTGGCGAACAGGGCGCAACCGCCGAAAGCGAAGATCACTGCGTTGGTGTGCAACGGGCGCAAACGCCCGAAGCTGGTCCACGGCAGATTGAAGTTGAGTTCAGGCCAGACCAATTGAGCCGCGAGAAAAACCCCGAGCCCCATGCCGACGATGCCCCACACCACCGTCATAATGGCGAATTGGCGGACCACCTTGTAGTTGTAGGCGGTACTGATAGAAGTGTTCATGGTTCCCCATCCACGGTTCAGCCGAAGTGAAGGCCCGCCTTTGCGAGTAAGCCGCATGGCAGACGCTCCCTTCGCCTGGAGTTATAGGCAGACTAAAAGCGAGGTAAGCATGGACAAAGAGCACAAGGCCAGTATTGACGGGGATCAATGGGCGCAGTGTGTGCGGGATCATGGATGGTTGTGGAATGCCGCCTCAGCGCCGGCATCGGCGACGTTGATCCTCGCCCATGGCGCCGGTGCGCCAATGGACAGCGCCTGGATGAACGACATGGCTGCGCGCCTTGCTGCATCTGGGATCAACGTGCTGCGCTTCGAGTTTCCGTACATGGCGCAACGGCGTGTTGATGGGGGTAAGCGTCCTCCGAACCCGGCACCGAAACTGCTCGAGTGTTGGCGTGAGGTCTATGCGGTGGTGCGACGCCATGTCGCTGGGCGTCTGGCCATTGGGGGCAAGTCCATGGGCGGGCGGATGGCGAGTTTGTTGGCGGATGAATTGGGGGCGGATGCGCTGGTGTGCCTCGGGTATCCGTTTTATGCGGTGGGGAAACCGGAGAAGCCTCGGGTTGAGCATTTGGCCGGGTTAAAGACGCGCACGTTGATTGTTCAGGGCGAACGGGATGCGTTGGGCAATCGCGAGGCCGTCGAGGCTTACACGTTGGCACCGAGTATCGAGGTGTTCTGGCTGGTGGCGGGGGATCATGATTTGAAGCCGTTGAAGGCTTCCGGGTTTATCCATGAGCAACATCTGGCGGCTGCGGCGCAGAAGGTTGCCGAATTTCTTCAGTGAAATTTGCGGTGTCGATCAAGGCCCCATCGCGAGCAAGCTCGCTCCCACATTTTGATTTGTGATGTGAATCAGATCTTCATCCACCGCAAATCCCCTGTGGGAGCGAGCTTGCTCGCGATAGCTGTCTGCCAGGCGACATCACTTTCGGGTTGGCAATAAAAACCCGGAAGCTTTCACTGTCCGGGTTTTTATCTTTCCAGCGACTGTTAGCGGTTAAACCGCTCCACCAACGAATACTGGGTATTCGCAGTCTTTGTCAGCTCTTCACTCAACAACGCCGAGTGTTGCGCCTGTTCCGAGGTCTGATCCGCCAGGTGCGAGATGTTGCTGATGTTGCGGCTGATTTCTTCGGCCACTGCACTTTGCTCTTCGGTAGCCGCAGCGATCTGGGTGGTCATGTCGGTGATGTTGGCCACCGCTTCGCTGATCCCCACCAGTGCCTGATCCGCTTCCAATACCCGCGCAACACCTTCTTCGGCCTGGCGATGCCCGGCTTCCATGGTTTGCACCGCGGTGCTGGCGGTCTGTTGCAGCTTGGCGATCAGGGCGTGGATCTGCCCGGTGGATTCGCTGGTGCGTTGCGCCAGTTGACGGACTTCGTCAGCCACCACCGCAAAGCCACGACCCATCTCGCCGGCACGGGCCGCTTCGATGGCTGCGTTCAACGCCAGCAGGTTGGTCTGGTCGGCGATGCCTTTGATCACATCGACCACGCCACCGATTTCGTCGCTGTCCTTGGCCAGTTGGGTCACGGTCAGGCCGGTTTCACCGACCACCACCGACAGGCGCTGGATGGCTTCGCGGGTTTCCCCGGCGATGTCGCGGCCGCGACCGGTCAGGCGATTGGCTTCCTGAGTCGCATCGGCCGTGCGCTGCACGTGGCTGGCGACTTCCTGAGTGGTGGCGGCCATCTGATTGACGGCGGTGGCCACTTGCTCGGTTTCGACGCGTTGGCGTTCCAGGCCGTTGGAGCTGTTATGCGCCAGGGTATCGGACTGTTTCGCTTGGTCGCTCAGGTGCTCGGCGGTGTCCTGCAGACGAGTCAGGCAGGTTTTCAGGCGGGCTTCCTGGCTGAGGATCGACATCTCCAGACGCGCCTGGGCGCCGCGACTGTCGGTGTACATCTGCGCGATCAGCGGGTCGGAGGTCGTCTGCCCGGCCAGGTGCAGCAGACGCTTGAGGCCGCGCTGTTGCCAGCTCAACCCCAACAGACCCAATGGCACTGACAGGCCGGCGGCCAACGCAAAACCCCATTGGGAATTGAGCGACGCGCCGATCATGAAGCTCAGCTGGCTGACCAGAATGAACGGCAGCCAGTCCTGCAGCACCGGCAGCCATTTGTCTGTTGAAGGAATCGCCGACTTGCCCTGGTTGATGCGTTGGTAGAGCGCTTCGGCACGGCGGATCTGCTCGGCGGTGGGTTTGACCCGCACCGATTCGTAACCGACCACCTGATTGCCTTCGAAAACCGGCGTGACATAGGCGTTAACCCAGTAGTGATCACCGGCCTTGCAGCGATTCTTGACAATGCCCATCCATGGCAAGCCTTGTTTCAGTGTGCCCCACATGTGCGCGAATACCGCGGCCGGGACGTCAGGGTGACGGACCAGGTTATGCGGCGCACGGATCAGCTCTTCACGAGAATACCCACTGATCTCGACGAAAGCGTCGTTGCAATAGGTGATCACGCCCTTGGCATCGGTGGTGGAAATCAACCGTTGCTGAACCGGGAAGGTCCGTTCGCGTTGTGTAATGGGCTGGTTGTTACGCATGGCTTTTTCAATCCGCAAGGCTTTGACGGGTTGTCGGCATCGTCAGCCATTTATTGAGATTATTTTTCAGTAATCAGTGGCGCGTCGCAAAACGACCCTTGCGTCAGCCGGCGAGCATCGGATAGGTGAACAGGCCGAAGTGCAGCAGGTTCAGGCCGAAATGGGTGGCGATGGCCGCACCCAAGCCACCAAAACGGTAGGCCAGACCATAGCCGACACCCGCCAGACTCGCCAGCAACACCCATTGCCAGCCGGCGCCCACATGCACCAGGCCGAACAGCAGCGAGGCGAGGAGCAGGGCGAGGTTTTCACCGTAGGGCAGGTTTTTGAAGTGCCGGGTCAGACCGCCCTGGATGTAGCCGCGAAACAGCGCCTCCTCCACCAGCGTCACCAGCAGCAAATTGTTAAGCGCCCACAGCCAGGCTTGATCCGGCCACTTCGGTGCCCAGCTGATCACGCCCAGCAACAGCGCGCCACCCAAGGCCAGCGCGGCGCTCAACGTCAGCCCCAGCGCGGTGGCATAGATGGAAAGGCGCAGCGAACGTCGACCGACAATCCACGGGCAAGCCAGCAAAAGCCAGAACCCGATCAGGGGTTTGTCCTGATTCAGGTACATGAAAAACGGCACGGCATCGTCGGTGAATCGCTGAGAGGCGAAACCACGACCGTTGTAGAAACCGGGAAGCCAGTGCATCGCCAGTGCCAGGACCAGGACGAAGAACACCCCATGACCGAGGTAGCGGCCGGCTTGAACCTTTTGCTGGCGCACGGCGAAACCTGTGAACAGCAACAATGCGACGGAGATTAGGGCCAGCCAGCCGAGTTGGCCGTAGATCAGTGCCAGACCATAGCCGAGGGAGAGGAGGGCCAGGTAGTTCCATGGCAGGGCAATCATTGAAAATCCTTGTGTCCGAAGTGTTGCGGGTTGACTCGGTCCATGTGGGAGCGAGCTTGCTCGCGATGGGGCCTTCATATCAAACATCCATGTTGCATGACACTCCGCTATCGCGAGCAAGCTCGCTCCCACAGTGGTTTTGTGTGGGGCACATACTTGTGAACAATGCCAAATAGGGGCGCGATTATAAGGACGTTCGCGGCCCAAACAAAAACACCGCCCGAAGGCGGTGTTTATATCAGCAGCCGGTTACGACGCAATCAACTGCCGCAACACGTAATGCAAAATCCCTCCCGATTTGAAGTACTCCACCTCATTGAGGGTATCGATCCGGCACAACACCTCGACTTTCTCGTGGCTGCCGTCTTCACGGGTGATCACTAGCGTCAAGTTCATCCGCGGCGTCAGCTCGACGCCGGTCAAACCCAGAATATCCAGTGTCTCCTTACCGGTCAGGTTCAGGCTCTTGCGGTTCTGATCCAGCTTGAACTGCAATGGCAACACGCCCATGCCCACCAGATTGGAGCGGTGAATCCGTTCGAAACTTTCCGCAATGACCGCTTTGACCCCTAGCAGATTGGTGCCCTTGGCCGCCCAGTCACGACTCGATCCGGTGCCATATTCTTGCCCGGCAATCACCACCAGCGGCGTGCCCGAGGCTTGATAACGCATCGCCGCATCGTAAATCGGCATCCTCTCCCCGGTGGGAATGTAAATCGTATTGCCGCCTTCTTCGCCGCCGAGCATCTCGTTACGAATGCGGATGTTGGCAAAGGTGCCGCGCATCATCACTTGGTGGTTGCCGCGACGGGAGCCGTAGGAGTTGAAGTCCCGTGGTTCCACGCCTTTTTCGCGCAAGTAATGGCCTGCGGGGCTGTCGGCCTTGATGTTGCCGGCCGGGGAGATGTGGTCGGTGGTTACCGAATCGCCGAGCAATGCGAGGACTCTGGCACCGGCGACGTCCTTGACCACCGGCGGTGGCCCACCGATGTCATCGAAGAACGGTGGATGCTGGATGTAAGTCGAATCGTCCTGCCAGACATAGGTCGCTGCTTGCGGCACTTCAATCGCCTGCCATTGCTCGTCGCCGGCAAACACTTCGGCGTATTCCTTGTGGAACATCGCGGTGTTGACCTGGTTCACCGCGTCGGCGATCTCTTTGGTACTCGGCCAGATATCCCGCAGATAAACCAGATTGCCCTCTTTGTCGGTACCCAAAGGCTCGCTGCTGATGTCGATGCGCACCGTACCGGCCAACGCATAAGCGACGACCAGCGGTGGGGAGGCCAGCCAGTTGGTTTTCACCAGCGGATGCACGCGGCCTTCGAAGTTGCGGTTGCCCGACAGCACCGAGGCGACGGTCAGGTCGGCGGCCTGAATGGCTTTTTCGATCGGCTCCGCCAATGGCCCGGAGTTGCCGATGCACGTGGTGCAGCCGTAGCCGACCAGGGCAAAACCCAGTTCATCAAGGTATTGAGTCAGGCCGGCAGCCTTGTAGTAGTCGGTGACCACTTTCGAGCCTGGGGCCAGCGAACTCTTGACCCACGGTTTGCGCTTGAGGCCTTTTTCCACGGCTTTCTTCGCCACCAGGCCGGCGGCCATCATCACGCTCGGGTTGGAGGTGTTGGTGCAGGAGGTGATCGCGGCGATCACCACCGCGCCGTTTTTCAAACGATAAGTCTGACCGTCGTATTCGTAGTCGGCTTCACCGGCCAGATCGGCATTGCCCACCGCGACGCCACCGCCGCCTTCACTTTCCAGACGACCGACTTCCTTGCTGGTGGGTTTGAATTGCAGGTCGACGAAGTCACTGAACGCTTGCGCGACATTCGGTAGCGATACCCGATCCTGTGGGCGTTTCGGCCCGGCAAGGCTGGCTTCGACGCTGCCCATGTCCAGAGCCAGGCTGTCGGTGAACGCCGGTTCCTGGCCCGGCAGGCGCCACAGGCCCTGGGCTTTGCTGTAGGCCTCGACCAGTTTCACGGTCTCGCTGGTGCGACCGGATAAACGCAGGTATTCAAGGGTGATGTCATCCACCGGGAAGAAGCCGCAGGTGGCGCCGTATTCCGGGGCCATGTTGGCGATGGTCGCGCGGTCGGCCAGCGGCAGGTCGGCGAGGCCGTCACCGTAGAACTCGACGAATTTGCCGACCACGCCTTTCTTGCGCAGCATCTGGGTGACAGTCAGCACCAGGTCGGTGGCGGTGATGCCTTCCTTGAGCTTGCCGGTGAGTTTGAAGCCGATCACTTCCGGGATCAGCATCGACACCGGTTGGCCAAGCATTGCCGCTTCCGCCTCGATCCCGCCGACGCCCCAGCCGAGCACGCCGAGGCCGTTGATCATGGTGGTGTGGGAGTCGGTGCCGACCAGGGTGTCGGGGAAGGCATAGGTGCGGCCGTCCTCATCCTTGGTCCAGACCGTGCGCCCCAGGTATTCGAGATTGACCTGGTGACAGATGCCGGTGCCCGGCGGTACCACGCTGAAGTTGTCGAAGGCGCTTTGGCCCCAGCGCAGGAACGCATAACGTTCACCGTTGCGCTGCATTTCGATGTCGACGTTCTGTTCGAAGGCGCTTGAACTGCCGAATTTGTCGACCATCACCGAATGGTCGATCACCAAATCCACGGGGGAGAGCGGATTGATTCGCTGCGGGTCGCCGCCGGCCTTGGCCATCGCGGCGCGCATGGCGGCCAGGTCGACCACGGCGGGAACACCGGTAAAGTCCTGCATTAATACCCGCGCAGGACGGTACTGAATTTCACGGTCGGAGCGACGTTCCTTGAGCCAGGCGGCAATCGCCCTGAGGTCGGCGCCGGTGACGGTTTTTTCATCTTCCCAGCGCAGCAGGTTTTCCAGCAGCACTTTCAACGACATCGGCAGTTTGTCGAGATCGCCCAGGCTTTTGGCAGCCTCCGGCAAGCTGAAATAGTGATAGGTCTTGTCGTCGATTTGTAAGGTTTTAAGCGTTTTCAGGCTATCGAGGGACGGCATTGAAATGACTCCTTTGGGTCCGCACGGCTACGGACTGACGGGACGGACAGAGGTTTAAACCTAGTCCTCTTTGGGGCTTAAGGCTAATAACTGGACTCTATGGTCGAGTCCAAGGTTCCGAACTCGGCTATCATGCGCCGGTTTTCGTGACAGGCTTTGCTTCAACGCAAGTCTGGGCATCGCGCAGTGGTTGAATTTCTCGCCATCTGCCCAGGAGTAAGAATGAACACCCTCTTTATGCATTGCCGGCCGGGCTTCGAAAGCGAAGTCTGTTCCGAGATTTCCGAACACGCCGCGCGGCTGAACGTGGCCGGTTATGCCAAGGCCAAGACTGCCAGCGCCTGTGCCGAATTTATCTGCACCGAGGAAGACGGTGCCGAGCGCCTGATGCGTGGCCAGCGTTTCGCCGATCTGATCTTCCCGCGCCAGTGGGCTCGCGGGATCTTCATCGATCTGCCGGAAACCGACCGCATCAGCGTGATCCTCGCGCACATGGCGGACTTCCCGCTGTGCGGCAGCCTGTGGCTGGAAATGGTCGACACCAACGATGGCAAGGAACTGTCGAACTTCTGCAAGAAATTCGAAGGCCACCTGCGCAAGGCGCTGATGGCCGCTGGCAAACTGGTTGAAGATGCCCACAAGCCGCGTCTGCTGCTGACCTTCAAAAGTGGCCGCGAAGTGTTCATGGGCCTGGCCGAGTCGAACAACTCGGCGATGTGGCCGATGGGCATTCCGCGCCTGAAGTTTCCGCGTGAAGCGCCGAGCCGTTCGACCCTGAAGCTGGAAGAGGCCTGGCACCACTTCATCCCGCGCGATCAATGGGATGAGCGCCTGCACAGCGACATGACCGGCGTCGACCTCGGCGCCGCACCCGGCGGCTGGACCTGGCAACTGGTCAACCGCGGCATGCTGGTGACCGCGATCGACAACGGCCCGATGGCCGAAAGCCTGATGGACACGGGGCTGGTGCAACACTTGATGGCTGACGGTTTCACCTTCAAGCCCAAGCAACCGGTGGACTGGATGGTCTGCGACATCGTCGAGAAACCGGCGCGCAACGCCGCGATGCTGGAAGAATGGATTGGCGAGGGGCATTGCCGCGAAGCGGTGGTCAACCTCAAACTGCCGATGAAACAGCGTTACGCCGAAGTGAAACGTTTGCTGGAACGCATCGCCGACGGGTTCAAGGAACGCGGCATTCGGGTCGAGATCGGCTGCAAGCAGCTGTACCACGACCGTGAAGAAGTGACCTGCCATTTGCGTCGACTCGACGTAAAGAAACCCAAGTCCCGCTGATACACCCGGACCCTTGTGGGAGCGGGCTTGCTCGCGAATACGGTGGGTCAGTCGACATCAATGTTGAATGTCAGCCCGCCTTCGCGAGCAAGCCCGCTCCCACAGGTCCGGTGTACGACACAGATGACCGACCACCCGGCAATGCGCGACAATGCCGGCAAGTTTCAGGAGTGAATCATGAGTGAAATGATTGATACGCCGGTTGACGGCACCCTCGACGCCACTGGCCTCAACTGCCCGGAACCGGTGATGATGCTGCACCAGCATATCCGTGACCTGGTGCCCGGCGGCCTGCTGAAGGTGATCGCCACCGACCCGTCGACCCGTCGCGACATTCCCAAGTTCTGCGTGTTTCTCGACCACGAACTGGTGGCGCAGCACGAAGAGGCAGGCACCTACCTCTACTGGATCCGCAAGAAACTCGCTTAACCCGCCGAATGACTGATGCGAATCCGCTTGCGTGCACTGCGCGTCAGGCGGATCGACAGCATCAGCGCCGCGCAACTCAAGCCCACGATCAAACCCTGCCACAGCCCGCTCGGGCCGCTCGGCGTGCCGAACCAGTCGGTCAGGCCCAGTGCGTAACCCACCGGCAAACCAATCCCCCAGTAAGCGAACAGCGTCAGGATCATCGTCACCCGAGTGTCCTGATAGCCGCGCAACGCGCCGGCTGCGGTGACCTGGATCGCATCGGAAAACTGGAACAGCGCCGAATACACAATCAGCATCGCCGCGACCTGAGTCACCGTCGGGTCGGCCGTGTAGATGGTTGCGATGTGTTCACGCAGCAACAGCATCATGCTCGCGGAAATGCACGCATAAGCCAGCGCCGTGCCCATGCCCACACCGGCGGCGAAGCGGGCCTCGCGCGGCTCCTGGCGGCCGAGCGCCTGGCCGACCCGCACGGTCACGGCCATGCCGAGGGAGTAGGGAATCATGAACACCAGCGAGCTGAAGTTCAGCGCGATCTGGTGCCCGGCCACGACCGTCGCGCCGAGGCTGCCGATCAGCAGCGCAATGACAGCGAAGATGCTCGACTCGGCGAACACCGCGATGCCGATCGGCAGGCCGATGCCCAGCAGGCGTTTGATCACCGACCACTGCGGCCAGTCGAAACGGCTGAACAACTCACTCGACTGATACGCCGGTGCCCAGCGCTCCCACCCGGCCATGCCCAGGGCCATCACCCACATCACGATCGCCGTGGCCCAGCCGCAACCGACACCGCCCATGGCCGGCACACCGAAGTGGCCATAGATGAAGACGTAGTTCAGCGGAATGTTCAGCGCCAGCCCGCACAGACCCAACACCATGGCCGGATGCGTACGCCCCAGGCCGTCACTGAAGCAGCGCAGCACATGGTAGAACGCGACGGCGGGCAAACCGCTGGCGATGCCATGCAGGTACTGCATGCACGGGCCGATCAATTCGGGATCGACCTTCATGATGTGCAGAATCGGTTCGGCGCTGAACAACATGCCGGTCGCCATCAAGCCCACCACCAATGCCAGCCAAAGTGCCTGGCGCACGATCGGGCCAATCTCGCTGTGGCTGCCGGCGCCGAAACGCTGCGCGACTTTCGGGGTGGTAGCCAGCAGCGTGCCGGTCATCAACAGAAACACCGGCACCCAGATCGAGTTACCCAGCGCCACGGCCGCCAGATCCCTTGGGCCGACCCGACCCGCCATCACCGCATCGACGAAGCCCATGGCAGTGGTCGCCAGTTGCGCGATCATAATCGGCAAGGCCAGGCCGAGCAGGTTTTTCAGCTCCAGGCGAACCCGGGCCGGGCGGGTGAGGGAAGTAGCGGCGAGGCGGTCAGTCACGGAATTCAAGGGCGAAACGTCCAAAGATGTTGATGCGCAAGGCGGCGCATTCTACGCCCTGACGCAGTGGTCAGGAAAAGTCCTGTGTTAGGGATTTGTAATCCTTTTCCCTCCACGCACGGTCCCTTGTAGGCGCTGTCGAGTGAAACGAGGCTGCGATCTTTTGATCTTGTCTTTAAAAAACAAAGTCAAAAGATCGCAGCCTCGTTTCACTCGACAGCTCCTACAGGGGATGCGTGCTAGGCGTGACGTGTCATCTCCGCCTACACTGCCGATCCGCCAAAGGAGCCTGCCATGCTGATTGTTGCCGACGAGAATATCCCGCTGCTCGATGCCTTCTTCGAAGGTTTCGGTGAAATCCGCCGGGTGCCGGGACGTTCCATTGACCGCGCCACCGTCGAACAGGCCGATGTGCTGCTGGTGCGCTCGGTGACCAACGTTAACCGCGCGTTGCTCGAAGGCAGCAAGGTACGCTTTGTCGGCACCTGCACCATTGGCACGGATCACCTGGATCTGGATTACTTTCAACGGGCCGGCATCACCTGGTCCAGCGCACCCGGCTGCAACGCCCGGGGCGTGGTCGACTACGTGCTCGGCAGTCTGCTGACCCTGGCCGAAATCGAAGGCGCCGACCTGACTCAACGCACCTATGGCGTCGTCGGTGCTGGTGAAGTGGGCGGTCGCTTGGTCAAAGTTTTGCAAGGTCTGGGCTGGAACGTACTGGTCTGCGATCCGCCAAGACAGGCCGCTGAAGGTGGCGATTACGTCAGTCTCGAACAGATCATCGAGCAGTGCGATGTCATCAGCCTGCACACGCCGTTGAAGAAACACGGCGCCCAGTCGACCTGGCATCTGTTAGATAAAAACCGCTTGAACCAGCTCAAGTCCGGCACCTGGCTGATCAATGCCAGTCGTGGCCCGGTGGTGGATAACGCCGCCCTGCGCCAGGTGCTGCTGCAACGTGAAGACCTGCAAGCGGTGCTGGATGTCTGGGAAGGTGAGCCCGAGGTCGATGTGGCACTGGCTGAACTCTGCGTGCTGGCGACGCCGCACATTGCCGGTTACAGCCTCGACGGCAGACAGCGTGGCACCGCGCAGATTTATCAGGCGTATTGCGATTTTCTCGGGCAGGCGGCCCGGATCAGCTTGAGCGATTTGCTGCCCGCACCCTGGTTGTCGCAAGTGACCTTGAACGCTAACAGCGATCCGGCCTGGTCGCTGGCCATGTTGTGCCGTGGCGTGTACGACCCGCGCCGTGATGATGCGGATTTCCGTCGCAGCCTTGTAGGCAACGTGAATGAACAGCGTGCAGCGTTCGATTCACTGCGTAAGCATTATCCGCTGCGGCGTGAGATTGATGGTTTGTCGGTGCGGATTGACGGGGATTCGCCTGCGTTGCAGAGGATCGTGGCGGCGTTGGGCGCAACGACTGTCTAGAGACCGCGTCGGCCCTTTCGCGAGCAAGTCGAATCGTCGCACCGCCGCTCCCACATTTGATCTCTGTCGTACACAAGATCTGTGTTCACTGGAGATCCATGTGGGAGCGGGCTTGCTCGCGAATGGCCGCACCTCCATTCTGGATTAGCAGCCATAAAAAACCCGGCCACCAGGGGCCGGGTCAAGAAGACGGTGGCTATATCACTTTTGTTCGGCAGGCTTGACCAATCGCTTTTCCAGTTCGCGACAAGCGTCCTGGATCATGCCTTCAGTGATCGGTACTTCGCGCCCGTCCTTATCGATAATTGAGCAACCCAGAGACTGGTCTGGCTGTGTGCGGATCACTTCAATCTTGTCATCGCTGCTGTTTTGCAAGGACATGGCCTGTCTCCTCATCAGGTTGTGTGCTTACTGTAGAACCGCCAGGTGACCGGACTGTGACAGCTCCCTGCGATCTTCCCAGGGCGGCGACATCAGTCCACCAGAAATACCGCGGTGTTGCCACCCGGACTTTAGACCAATACCGTCTAGGGGCTAGGCTTTGCGGTCATAATTAACCTGACTCATTATGATTTACAGCGTTCAAGCCCATCGACCGGTGTAGGCTTGATCGCGTCAAACCCTACTGGTTGCGCCATCGAATGATCTCCATCCTCTCTTCCCGTCAACGGCGCGCCATGCGCCTGGCCCTGCGTTTCATCGCGCCTTATCGCTGGCCGGCCGTCGGTGCCTTGCTCGCATTGATCGTCACGGCGGGCATCACCTTGTCCATGGGGCAGGGGATTCGCCTGCTGGTGGATCAGGGCTTCATGACCCAGTCGCCGCAGTTGCTCAACCAGTCCATCGGCCTGTTTATGTTACTGGTGGTCGGGCTGGCGATTGGCACCTTCGCGCGTTTTTACCTGGTCTCATGGATCGGCGAACGCGTTGTCGCGGACATCCGTCGTCAGGTGTTCAATCATCTGATTTATCTGCACCCAGGATTCTACGAAGACAACCGCAGCTCCGAGATCCAGTCGCGGTTAACCGCTGACACTACGCTGCTGCAATCGGTGATCGGCTCTTCGCTGTCGCTGTTTTTGCGCAATCTGTTGATGGTGATCGGCGGGATCGTCCTGCTGTTCATCACCAACCCCAAGCTCACCAGCATCGTGGTGGTCGCGTTGCCGTTGGTTATCGCGCCGATCCTGATCTTCGGCCGTCGGGTGCGCAGCCTGTCGCGCCTGAGCCAGGACCGGATTGCCGATATCGGCAGCTATGTTTCCGAAACCCTGGGCCAGATCAAAACCGTGCAGGCCTACAACCATCAGGTCCAGGATGAGCAGCGCTTTGCCGCCACGGTGGAGGAGGCCTTCAACACCGCTCGCAAGCGGATCTTCCAGCGAGCCTGGCTGATAACTCTGGTGATCGTACTGGTGCTTGGCGCCGTCGGGGTGATGCTCTGGGTTGGCGGAATGGATGTCATCGCCGGGCGGATTTCCGCGGGCGAGCTGGCGGCGTTTGTGTTTTACAGCCTGATCGTCGGCAGCGCATTCGGCACGTTGAGCGAAGTGATTGGCGAACTGCAGCGTGCCGCCGGCGCCGCCGAGCGGATTGCCGAGTTGCTGCGCTCAGAAAACATTATCCAGTCACCGACTACTGGCCTGGTGACCTTGCCTGAACGGGTGAAGGGTGACCTGGTGCTGCAAGACGTGCGCTTTTCCTACCCGTCGCGTCCCGAAAGCTATGCGGTCGATGGTTTGAATCTGACGATCAATGCCGGTGAAACCCTCGCGTTGGTCGGGCCCTCTGGTGCCGGTAAGTCGACCGTGTATGACTTGCTGCTGCGCTTTTACGACCCGGCCGAAGGACGCATCTTGCTCGATGGCGTGCCGCTGACTCAACTCGATCCGTTGGACCTGCGCCGCTGCTTCGCCCTGGTCTCGCAATCCCCGGCGCTGTTCTTTGGCAGCATCGAAGAGAACATCCGCTACGGCAACCCGACGGCAACCCTGGCCCAGGTTCAGGAAGCGGCGAAAATCGCTTACGCCCACGACTTCATCGAACAAATGCCCAACGGCTACCAGACCCACCTTGGCGACGGTGGCCTCGGTTTGTCCGGTGGCCAACGCCAACGCCTGGCCATCGCCCGAGCATTGCTGGTGGACGCGCCGATTCTGCTACTGGACGAAGCCACCAGCGCCCTTGACGCCCAGAGTGAACACCTGATCCAGCAAGCCTTGCCGAGCCTGATGAAAAACCGCACCACGCTGGTCATCGCCCACCGGCTGGCCACGGTGAAAAACGCTGACCGGATCGCGGTGATGGACCAAGGGAAACTGGTAGCGGTGGGGACGCATCAGGAATTGATCGCGAGCAACGCGCTGTATGCGCGGTTGGCGGCGTTGCAGTTCAGTGATGGCAAGACTGAGCTCGGTGTACACCCGTAGGAGCTGGCGGAGCCTGCGATCTTTTGATCTTGTTCTAATAAAAATGCCCGCATCAATCGATGCGGGCATTTGTTTATGGCCTCAAAGCAAGATCAAAAGATCGCAGGCTCCACCAGCTCCTACATAACCGGGATTAGCGGGATTAGCGGTTATTGATCGTCAAAGTAGCGCTCATGCCAATCCACCAGCGGTTGCGGTGAGTTGAGCTTCTGGCCGTAGATCACCGAGTACGACAGCACGTTTTGCACGTACTGGCGGGTTTCGTCGAACGGGATGCTTTCCACCCACACGTCGAAGCTCAGGTGGTCCGCCCCGCGCAGCCACTGACGCACTCGGCCGGGGCCTGCGTTGTAGGCGGCGGAAGCGAGGACGCGGTTGCCGTTGAACTGGCTGTGGACCTGGCTCAGGTAAGCGGCACCGAGCTGGATGTTTTTGTCCGGATCCAGCACTTGCTGCGGCGAGGCCAGTGGAATGCTGAATTTGCGCGCAGTTTCCTTGGCGGTGCCGGGCATCAGTTGCATCAGGCCGCTGGCGCCGACGCCGGAACGGGCGTCGTCCATGAAAGCACTTTCCTGGCGGGTGATGGCGAACACCCAGCTCGAATGCAAGCCACGAACCTTGGCTTCGCGCACCAGGGTTTCGCGGTGGGCCATCGGGAAGCGGATGTCCAGGTCGTCCCAGTACTGCGCCTGACTGATGGTGCGGATCGCCGGGAAATACCATTTCAGGTCGTAGGCCAGTTTCGCCTGGGCGACCATTTCGTCGCGGCTGAAGTGGCGGCTGACGTGGTACCACTCGCGGCGACCATCGACGATCTGTCCGCGAGCGTGAAACTCAAGCGCCCGACGCACGCCAGGGGTATTGCGGACCTTGTTGATCAGCGCCTGGCTCAATACCAAGGGCTTGTTGACCAGCGAATAAGGTGATTGCGAACGATCAGCGGCGAGGAAGCCATAGAAATCTCGCTCACGAGCCAGGTTCTTGTAGAGCGCTTGCGCTTCCGGGTTCTGCGGCTGCGCCAGTTCCAGGCTGCGGGCCTGCCAGTAGCGCCAGCGGTTGGTGGTCGCCAGATCCTGCGGCAAGCGGCGAGTCAGCTGATAGGCGTCGTCCCAGCGGGCCAGGCGCAGCAACAGACGCAAGCGCCATTCGGAAACCGTGTTGTCACGCAGTTCCGGGTCGTACTTGGTCATCACGTCCAGCGCGCGAGGGTCGAAGCGGCGGGCGAGGGTCAAGCCGATTTCACGGGCGATGGCCACTTTCTCATCACGGGAGAAGTGCATGCTGCTGGCGTAACCGTCGAGCAACTCCATGGCCTTGTCCGGGTCTTGCTTGGCCAAGCGGCGCAGGCCGAGGCTGACGATGTCAGACATCGGTTCATCGGCCGGGGTGAAGCGTGAAGGCTGGTTGAGCAGTTCGGGTTTCTGCGCCACATCAATCAGCAAACGACCACGAGGGGCGAGGGTGGTCAGGCCGTTGACCAGGCTGTTGGCCAGCGGATAGTTGCGCGCCTGGGCGGCAAGCTTGGTGCGCTCCCAGCGTTTTTGCTCGTTCAACTGGCCTTCGGCAGCCCATTGCCCGAACAGCGCATCGCACGCGGCGGGCTGGGATTTGCCGGTCAGCCAGAGTTTATTGGCGTTGGCGTAACCTTCGGCTTTCTGGTTATGCCCGATCTGATACTGCGCGTTTAGGCAGTCCAGTTCGGTGAAATTGAGCTTGGGGTCGTAGTACTTGACGAAGGTCGCCCAGTCACCGCGTTCGGCCAGCCAACGCAGCCAGCGCAACTTCATCCAGTTGGCCTGGGGCAGGTCGCCGTGCTCGGCGAGGAATTTCTCGATTTCGGCATTGCTCGCGGTTTTAAGGCGAGCGGTCAGTTCGTCATACGCCAGGTACGGCTCCAGCGGGTAATCGCTGAGGGCCTGGCTGTAACGGAAATAAGGACCGGTATCCCCCTTGGCGAGGGCACGCTTGGCTTCATCGTAATACTGGCGCTGGGTGGACAGGTCCACCGCCTGGGCGGTTTGAACGGCAGTGGCAGAAAGAAGAAAACAGGATAAAAGACTGAAAAGGCGACTGCGCATGAGACGTCCGGGCAGAGAAATCATGACAAGTGCGGGCATGGCCCGCACTGAATTGTCTGTAGCTTAGCCTTTTGCCAGCAGCGGGCGAAAGCTTTGCCGGCCTGTCAGCATCAGTTCGCAACATTTGTCATGCAGAGTGTCGCGAAGGTGAAATTGCCGGCCTTCTGAAGCCTCAAGTCAGGTAGAATGCGCGCCCGGTTTTTGGAGAAGCTCATGACCCTGCTCAAATTCAGCGATGTGTCCCTTGCTTTCGGCGCTATGCCGTTGTTGGACAAGGTGTCCTGGCAGATCGCCCGTGGTGAGCGGGTGTGCATCATCGGCCGCAATGGCACTGGCAAGTCCAGCATGATGAAGCTCGTCAAGGGCGACCAAAAGCCTGATGAGGGCTCCGTTTGGCGCGCACCCGGCCTCAAAATTGGCGAATTGCCGCAAGAATTGCCGGTAGCCGACGAGCGGACCGTGTTCGACGTGGTGGCCGAAGGCCTGGACGGTGTCGGCGAGCTGCTCGCGCAGTATCACCACCTCAGCCAGAACATCGTCACCGACGCCGACCTGGACAAACTGATGCACGTCCAGCACGACCTCGAAGCCCGTGACGGCTGGCGTTTGCAGCAATTGGTCGACAGCACGTTGAGCCGTCTGCAGTTGCCGGCCGACAAGACCCTCGCCGAATTGTCCGGCGGCTGGCGTCGTCGCGTCCTGCTGGCTCAGGCTCTGGTTTCCGAACCCGATCTGCTGCTGCTCGACGAACCGACCAACCACCTGGACATCGGTGCAATTGCCTGGCTCGAAGAAGCGCTGAAGGATTTCCAGGGCGCCGTGCTGTTCATCACGCACGACCGTTCATTCCTGCAGAACCTTGCGACCCGCATTCTCGAACTGGATCGCGGTGGCCTGATCGACTGGAACGGCGACTACGCCAGTTTCCTCGTGCACAAAGAAGCCTCGCTGGCCGCTGAAGACACCGCCAACGCGCTGTTCGACAAAAAACTGGCCCAGGAAGAAGTCTGGATCCGCCAGGGCATCAAGGCTCGTCGGACCCGTAACGAAGGCCGCGTCCGCGCCCTCAAAGCCCTGCGCAACGAGCGTAGCGAGCGTCGTGAACGCACCGGCAAGGCCAACATCCAGCTGGATACCGCTGACAAATCTGGCAAGCAGGTAATGGTCCTCGATAATGTGAGCTTCGCTCACCCGGGCGGCCCGTTCCTGATCAAGGACTTCTCGATGGTCCTGCAGCGCGGCGACCGTATCGGTCTGCTGGGCGCCAACGGTACCGGCAAGACGACCTTGCTGAAACTGATGCTCAGCGGTCTGCAACCAACCAGCGGCACAGTGGAAGAGGGGACGCGCATCGACGTGGCCTACTTCGACCAGTTGCGCCATCAGCTGGACCTGGAAAAGACCGTAATCGACAACGTCGCAGAAGGTCGCGACTTCATCGATATCGATGGGCAGAGCCGCCACGTGCTGAGCTACCTCGGCGACTTCCTGTTCAGCCCGCAGCGTGCCCGCACGCCGGTGAAGGCGCTGTCAGGTGGTGAACGTGCGCGTCTGTTGCTGGCGAAACTGTTCAGCAAGCCAGCGAATCTGCTGGTCCTCGACGAACCGACCAACGACCTCGACGTCGAAACCCTTGAGTTGCTGGAAGAGGTCTTGCTGACCTTCAACGGCACCGTGCTGATGGTCAGCCACGACCGGGCATTCCTCGACAACGTGGTCACCAGCACCCTGGTCTTCGAAGGTGAAGGCAAGGTTCGCGAATACGTCGGTGGTTATCAGGACTGGCTCCGTCAGGGCGGCTCGCCGCGCCTGCTGGGCGTGACCGAGAGCAAGTCCGGCAAAGCCGACCTGACCTCCGCTGTCGTGACGGCCGAAGCTGCGCCAGTCGCTGCTGTAGTCGAAGCGCCGGTGGCGAAGAAGAAACTCAGCTACAAGTTGCAGCGTGAGCTGGAAATGTTGCCGGGTCAGATCGAAGCCATGGAGCAGCAGATCGCTACCGTTGAGGCGCAAATGGCCGATGCCGGTTTCTATCAGCGTCCTGCTGCCGAGACCGCTGCAGTGATCGCTCAGTTGGAGCAGTTGCAGGCTGAGCACGACGTAATGGTCGAGCGCTGGGCCGAGCTGGATGCCTGATTGATCCTGCTATAAAAAAAGCCCGGCGTTCAGTGATGAGCGCCGGGCTTTTGGTATGGGATGCGATCTACAGAGCTGGCGTAGATCCAATGTGGGAGCGGGCTTGCTCGCGAAAGCTGCTTAACATTCAACAAATATGCTGACTGTTACACCGCTTTCGCGAGCAAGCCCGCTCCCACAGGGGATATGCGTTTCAGCTTTTGATCAGGCGCACAGCAAGCACATCGCAAGGCGCACCGTGCAGCACGTCGTTGGCGGTAGAACCGAGCAACAATGCCAGGCCGTGTCGGCCATGGCTGCCCACCACGATCAGGTCGCAGGTTTGTTCCTTGGCCAGGTGGTGGATCTCCTGGCGTGGCTGGCCGTAGGTCAGGTGGCTGTATTCTTTGGAGAGTTCCGGATACTTCACGATCAGTCGGTCCAGGCGTTCCTTGGCCTGATCGAACTGCTGTTGTTGCAGTTGTGACAGGTCCATGGGGACGTCGCCGCCAAAGGCCATGGCCATTGGCTCGACAATGTGCACCAAGGACAATTTTGCCCCGTTGCTCACCGACAGCTCGCGAGCGCGGTGGATTACAGGATCGCACTCTTCGGTTAGATCTACAGCGACCAGAATGTGGTTGTAGGGCATGAGGTGCTCCTCCTGAGGGTTGCAATATTGGTAAGTATGGCTGGTTTCAAGCGCATTGTTTTCAAAGTGACTCAATGCGCTCATCAAGAATCGGGAGTACAGATATGACGGTCTGGATAGTGGTGTCAATCATGTTGGTGGTGCTGAGTCCGCTGGCATGGTTGCGGCCGTCGCGCCACCAGAGCGGCCGCATGGCCCTGCGCATGGAGGCGCGACGCATCGGATTGGCGATGCAACTGGCGCCTCAGGACTGGCCGCACTGGCTGAGCCAGGAGCCGCCGAGCCCTTGCGCCCAGTACCATCGACCGCGGCGTGGCAATCGGCCGGCGTGCTGGAGTTACTGGCAAAAAGCGCCGGGTGTATGGGTCAACCAGTGGCAGGAGATCTGCGAGGAGCCTGCGTTGCTGATGCATTTCGAAAAGTTGCCAGACAACGTTTACAAGGTCGAAGCAGACAAGCAGATGATCACGTTGTATTGGGGCGAGAAGGGCGAAGCGACGGTTTTGCAGGATATTGATGCGGTGCTGAAAGCGCTGGCATAAATCGCGGAAATTTCGCGCCGCAATGGCGCGAAACGTCTGGCAGACAGGCAATAAAAAGCCCGACATCATCATCGGGCTGGGGTTGGCCAGGCAGGCCGGTAATTCGGTGTGGCGCTGATCTTACGCCGGGCATTCGCCAAAAGCGTTCATGTTTTTTCCTCAAGGTCCCGCCAGCGTAGCTTGTTAAACAAAGGCTGCAGCGAATTAGGGCGACTTTTCTAACTATTGATCCTATGAATGGCCTCACATGCAGCCGCGTGTTGCAGGTCTTCGTGTTACGGAAATGACCGGAAAGTCGCATTTCAACCCGTATTTTGGGCGATTGACAATTGTCGGAAATTCCGTGAAGGTGACGTACCCAAATCAAACGGGCGTATGAATTGAGCGTTTGTATTACAGACCGCTCCTACAGAATCCCGACTATCGCGTTGGCGGGTGTGCCGGGTGGATGGGCGTAGCATTGACGATAAGCGTCCCTGCCGAGCCATTCGCCTGCGTCCGACGTGTACTGTTCAGCTTCCATATCGTGGAGATCAGTTGATGATTTACGAAGGTAAAGCCATCACGGTTAAGGCTCTTGAAAGTGGCATCGTCGAATTGAAATTCGACCTCAAGGGTGAGTCCGTCAACAAGTTCAACCGTCTAACCCTGAACGAACTGCGTCAGGCTGTAGACACCATCAAGGCAGATGCTTCGATCAAGGGTGTGATCGTCAGCAGTGGCAAGGACGTGTTCATCGTCGGCGCCGACATCACCGAATTTGTCGAGAACTTCAAGCTGCCTGATGCAGAGCTTGTTGCTGGCAACCTGGAAGCCAACAAGATTTTCAGCGATTTCGAAGACCTCAACGTCCCGACTGTCGCCGCGATCAACGGCATCGCCTTGGGTGGCGGTCTGGAAATGTGCCTGGCGGCGGACTACCGCGTCATGTCCACCAAGGCCAAGATCGGTCTGCCGGAAGTCAAGCTGGGCATCTACCCGGGCTTCGGCGGTACCGTGCGTCTGCCGCGCATCATCGGTGCCGACAACGCCATCGAATGGATTGCCGCCGGCAAGGAAAACCGTCCTGACGACGCGCTGAAAGTTGGCGCAGTCGACGCAGTGGTTGCTCCCGAGAAGCTGCAGGAAGCGGCCCTGGAGCTGATCAAACGCGCCATCTCCGGCGAATTCGACTACAAGGCCAAGCGTCAGCCGAAGCTCGAAAAGCTCAAGCTCAACGCCATCGAACAAATGATGTCGTTCGAAACCGCCAAGGGTTTCGTGGCCGGTCAAGCGGGCCCGAACTACCCGGCACCGGTCGAAGCGATCAAAACTATCCAGAAAGCCGCGAACTTCGGTCGCGACAAGGCGCTGGAAGTCGAAGCCAACGGTTTCGTCAAACTGGCCAAGACCTCTGCCGCGCAGAGCTTGATCGGTCTGTTCCTGAACGATCAGGAACTGAAGAAAAAGGCCAAGGCCTACGACGAAATCGCCAAAGACGTGAAGCAGGCTGCCGTATTGGGCGCTGGCATCATGGGTGGCGGTATCGCTTATCAGTCGGCCTCCAAAGGTACGCCGATCCTGATGAAGGACATCAACGAGCACGGCATCGAGCAAGGTCTGGCCGAAGCCGCCAAATTGCTGGTGGGCCGCGTTGATAAAGGTCGCATGACCCCGGCGAAAATGGCTGAAGTGCTTAACGGCATTCGCCCTACCTTGTCCTACGGTGATTTCGGTCACGTTGATCTGGTGGTTGAAGCGGTCGTCGAGAACCCTAAGGTCAAGCAAGCCGTTCTGGCTGAAGTGGAAGGCAAGGTCAAAGAGGACACCATCCTCGCGTCCAACACCTCGACCATTTCCATTACCTTGCTGGCCAAAGCCCTCAAGCGTCCGGAAAACTTCGTCGGCATGCACTTCTTCAACCCGGTGCACATGATGCCGTTGGTTGAAGTGATCCGTGGCGAGAAGTCCAGCGAGCTGGCGGTTGCCACCACCGTTGCCTACGCCAAGAAAATGGGCAAGAACCCGATCGTCGTCAACGACTGCCCGGGCTTCCTGGTCAACCGCGTGTTGTTCCCGTACTTCGGCGGTTTCGCCAAGCTGGTCAGCGCCGGTGTGGACTTCGTCCGTATCGACAAGGTCATGGAAAAATTCGGCTGGCCAATGGGCCCGGCATACCTGATGGACGTGGTCGGCATCGACACCGGTCACCACGGTCGTGACGTGATGGCTGAAGGCTTCCCGGACCGCATGAAAGACGACCGTCGTTCGGCCATCGACGTGCTGTACGAAGCCAAGCGCCTGGGCCAGAAGAACGGCAAGGGCTTCTATGCCTACGAGACCGACAAGCGCGGCAAGCAGAAGAAAGTCGCCGATCCGTCGGTACTGGAAGTGCTCAAGCCGATCGTCTTCGAACAGCGTGAAGTCACCGACGAAGACATCATCAACTGGATGATGATCCCGCTGTGCCTGGAAACCGTTCGTTGCCTGGAAGACGGCATTGTCGAAACCGCTGCCGAAGCCGACATGGGTCTGGTCTACGGTATTGGTTTCCCTCCATTCCGTGGCGGTGCGCTGCGCTACATCGATTCGATCGGTGTTGCAGAGTTCGTTGCCCTGGCTGACCAGTACGCTGATTTGGGCGCGCTGTACCACCCGACCGCAAAACTGCGTGAAATGGCCAAAACCGGCCAGCGGTTCTTCGGTTAAGCGCCCCCAACTAGAGTGAGAGTGAATATATGAGCTTGAATCCTAGAGACGTCGTGATTGTCGACTTCGGTCGTACTCCGATGGGTCGCTCCAAGGGCGGCATGCACCGCAATACCCGCGCTGAAGACATGTCGGCGCACCTGATCAGTAAACTGCTGGAACGCAACGTCAAGGTTGATCCGAGCGAAGTCGAAGACGTGATCTGGGGCTGTGTGAACCAGACCCTGGAGCAGGGCTGGAACATCGCCCGCATGGCGTCCCTGATGACTCAAATCCCGCACACCGCTGCCGGCCAGACCGTCAGCCGTCTGTGTGGTTCGTCGATGAGCGCTCTGCACACTGCTGCGCAAGCGATCATGACCGGCAACGGTGACGTGTTCGTGGTTGGCGGCGTCGAGCATATGGGTCACGTGAGCATGATGCACGGTGTCGATCCGAACCCGCACATGTCGCTGTACGCGGCGAAAGCCTCGGGCATGATGGGCTTGACCGCTGAAATGCTGGGTAAAATGCACGGCATTACTCGCGAACAACAGGACGCTTTCGGCGTGCGCTCCCACCAGCTCGCTCACAAGGCGACACTGGAAGGCAAGTTCAAAGACGAAATCATCCCGATGCAGGGCTACGACGAGAACGGTTTCCTGAAACTGTTCGACTACGACGAAACCATTCGTCCGGAAACTACCCTGGAAAGCCTGGCGGCTCTGAAGCCAGCGTTCAACCCTAAGGGCGGCACCGTGACAGCCGGTACTTCGTCGCAAATCACCGATGGTGCTTCGTGCATGATCGTGATGTCGGCGCAGCGTGCACAGGACCTGGGCATTCAGCCTATGGCGGTGATACGTTCGATGGCGGTGGCAGGTGTAGACCCGGCAATCATGGGCTATGGTCCAGTACCGGCCACACAAAAAGCACTGAAGCGCGCGGGTCTTGGCATTAACGATATCGACTTCTTCGAGCTCAACGAAGCTTTCGCCGCACAGGCCCTGCCAGTGCTGAAAGATTTGAAAGTACTCGACAAGATGAACGAGAAGGTTAACCTGCACGGCGGCGCGATTGCCCTGGGTCACCCATTTGGTTGCTCCGGTGCGCGTATCTCCGGCACTCTGTTGAACGTGATGAAGCAAAATGGCGGCACCTTCGGGGTAGCCACCATGTGCATTGGTCTCGGCCAAGGCATCTCCACCGTCTTCGAACGCGTTTAAGCGTTCCGTTGACGGAAGCCGGGGCCAAGTGCCCCGGTTTTTGTTTTTCTGAATTTATTTTTTGTTTTTATTTTTAAAAGATTTGAGCGAGGGCCAAACCATGCCGATACAACCTGGGCTCTACCAACATTACAAAGGTCCGCAGTACCGCGTATTCAGTATTGCGCGGCATTCGGAAACCGAAGAAGAAGTGGTCTTCTACCAAGCCCTGTATGGCGATTACGGCTTTTGGGTACGTCCCTTGAGCATGTTCCTGGAGTCGGTCGAGGTTGACGGCGAACAGGTGCCACGCTTTGCTTTGGTGCAAGCTGAACCAAGCCTTTTTTCCAAGCCATAAGCTGAGTGCGCGCAAGACCCTGCGCTTGACCTCACCTTGTAGCCACTATATATAGCGGTGCCGCGTCAGGCGCCAACCGCCTTTCACTTCTAGAATTCAGGAATTTTCTGATCCATGGGCAAATCGCTGGTCATTGTGGAATCCCCGGCTAAGGCCAAGACCATCAACAAGTATCTGGGTAACCAATACGTGGTGAAGTCGAGTATCGGCCATATCCGAGACCTGCCCACCAGCGGTTCGGCTAGCGCCAGCAAAGAGCCAGCCGCCAAGCGCGGCAAGGCCGCCGCGGGTGAAGGTCCGGTGCTCACGCCGAAAGAGAAAGCGCGCAAGCAGCTCGTCTCGCGCATGGGTGTCGATCCCGATCATGGCTGGAAAGCCAAGTACGAGATCCTCCCGGGCAAGGAAAAGGTCATCGAAGAGCTGCGCCGGCTCGCCAAAGATGCTGACACCATCTATCTCGCAACCGACTTGGATCGCGAGGGGGAAGCCATTGCCTGGCACCTGCGCGAAGCCATCGGTGGTGATGACAGCCGCTACAAGCGCGTGGTGTTCAACGAAATCACCAAGAAGGCGATTCAGGAAGCCTTCTCCAAGCCGGGCGAGCTGGACATTGATCGTGTAAACGCACAACAAGCGCGTCGTTTCCTCGACCGCGTGGTGGGTTACATGGTTTCGCCGCTCCTGTGGGCCAAGGTCGCTCGTGGCCTGTCCGCCGGTCGCGTGCAATCGGTTGCTGTGAAGCTGGTCGTCGAGCGTGAGCGTGAAATCCGCGCGTTCAACCCGGAAGAGTACTGGGAAGTTCACGCCGATCTCGGTACCGCCAAGGGCGCAACCGTGCGCTTTGACGTCGCTCGCGAGAAAGGTGAAGCCTTCAAGCCGCTTAACGAAGCCCAGGCCATGGCCGCGCTGGAGAAGCTCAAGGCTTCCAGCTACAGCATCGTCAAGCGCGAAGACAAACCGACCAGCAGCAAGCCGTCGGCACCGTTCATCACGTCCACTCTGCAACAGGCCGCCAGTAACCGCCTGGGCTTCGGCGTGAAGAAAACCATGATGATGGCCCAGCGTTTGTACGAAGCCGGCTACATCACTTACATGCGTACCGACTCCACCAACCTCTCGGCCGATGCCGTGACGATGGCGCGCACTTATATTGAAGGCGAATTCGGCAAGAAGTACCTGCCGGAAACCCCGAATGTCTACAGCAGCAAGGAAGGCGCACAAGAGGCTCACGAAGCGATTCGTCCGTCCGACGCCAACACCGAGCCAAGCAAGCTGTCGGGCATGGAGCGCGATGCAGAGCGACTTTACGAGCTGATCTGGCGCCAGTTCCTCGCTTGCCAGATGCTGCCGGCCCAATACCTGTCGACCACGGTCACCGTCGGTGCCGGTGACTTCGAGTTGCGCGCCAAAGGCCGCATCCTGAAATTCGACGGTTACACCCGCGTCATGCCGCAAATCGCCAAGCCTGGTGATGACGACGTGCTGCCGGACATGGCTCAGGGCGACGCGATGAAGCTGATCAAGCTTGATCCGACCCAGCACTTCACCAAGCCGCCGGCGCGTTACTCGGAAGCGAGTCTGGTTAAAGAAATGGAAAAGCGCGGCATCGGTCGTCCTTCGACCTACGCGGCGATCATTTCGACCATCCAGGATCGTGGCTACGTAGCGTTGCACAACCGTCGTTTCTACTCGGAAAAGATGGGCGACATCGTTACCGAACGTCTGGCCGAGAGCTTCTCCAATCTCATGGACTACGGCTTCACCGCCGGCATGGAAGAGAACCTCGATGACGTGGCTCAGGGCGAACGCGACTGGAAGAACGTGCTCGATGAGTTCTACGGCGATTTCAAGAAGAAACTCGAAGTAGCCGAAAGCGCCGAAGGCGGCATGCGCGCCAACCAACCGGTGATGACTGACATTCCGTGCGTGTTGTGCGGTCGTCCGATGCAGATTCGTACAGCATCGACTGGCGTGTTCCTCGGTTGCTCGGGCTACAGCCTGCCGCCGAAAGAGCGCTGCAAGGCCACGGTCAACCTGGTGCCGGGCGACGAAATCGCGGCGGACGACGAGGGTGAATCGGAATCGTTGGTGCTGCGTGGCAAGCATCGCTGTCCGATCTGCAGCACGGCGATGGACGCATACCTGCTGGATGAGAAGCGCAAGCTGCACATCTGCGGTAACAACCCGGATTGCTCTGGCTACGAAATCGAAGAGGGTACTTATCGCATCAAGGGCTACGAAGGTCCGAGCCTGGAATGCGACAAGTGCGGCAGCGAGATGCAGCTCAAGACCGGCCGTTTCGGCAAGTTCTTCGGCTGCACCAATGCGACGTGCAAGAACACCCGCAAACTGCTGAAAAGCGGTGATGCAGCGCCGCCGAAGATGGATCCGGTGAAAATGCCTGAGCTGAAATGCGAAAAGGTCAACGACACCTACATCTTGCGCGACGGTGCTTCCGGCCTGTTCCTGGCGGCCAGTCAATTCCCGAAAAACCGCGAGACGCGTGCTCCGCTGGTCATGGAAATTGTGCCGCACAAGGATGAGATCGATCCGAAGTACCACTTCCTCTGCGAAGCGCCGAAGAAAGATCCGGACGGCCTGCCTGCTGTGATCCGTTACAGCCGTAAAACCAAAGAGCAGTACGTACAGACTGAAGTCGACGGTAAGCCGACTGGCTGGAAGGCGTACTACGACGGCGGCAAGTGGACGGTTGAAGACAAGCGCCCGGCGAAGACTGCCAAGGCTTAACAGGTGCTGTACTGAAAAGGCCGCATGACAACCCTCGGGTTTTCATGCGGCCTTTTTGTTTTGTACTTGCGGTGAGCTCGGCTGATCCACGACACTGTCCGACCTGCGTGAAGCAATTATTTCGTTGTGGAGGCTGCCGTCATGGCCCACGAACTCTATACCCGTACCAACCAGAAAATTTACTTCGCCGGCCTGTCGCTGGAAGCGCTCGCCAGAGCCGAAGAGGGGCGGGCGATGAACTCCCTGGCGCTGATCCAGGCCGGACGCGAGTCAGCCCTGTTTCACCTGTACGGTGCGTTGCTGGGACTGTGCCATGAAATCGCCGGTTTCTATCGCTTGCCTCAGGCCAATGCGCCTCGGGCCGAGTTATTGCTGACGCGCGAAGTGCTTGAAGCCATCGCGATTCCGGAAATGGCCGAGATGGTCGAGTTGGCCAATAATTCGGAAACCTGGCTGGCCAAACTGCTGGCAGCCCATGCTGCACTGTTTCAGCCGCCACGGGCGCCGCACAAGCCTAAGGGTGACGTGACGCAACCACTGATCCTGGCCGTTAACCTGGATGAAGAAGAGGCTCCACAAGAGCTGAGCCGGGAAGAGCTGGAGAGCTGGCGTCAGAACCTCAAGGGACTGGCGATTCGGTTTCGAGAAGGCCTGAACGAATGCTGAAGGATTGAGCGGAATAATGGATGGCCCGCTGGGTTGTCCGTTCAGGGATGAGAACTGTCGGACCTTTCTCTTTGTAGTGGCATCTGGTCAAGATCCCGAGCGAAGCCTGGCCGATGCCTATATAATCCCCGCCTTTCGTGGAGAACAGACCTTTATGCCAACGTCCTTTCTAGAAATTGTCGAGTTACCAGACGGCCGTATTGAGCTGCGCAGGGCTGAGGACGAGGGTTCTCTGGTTACTTTGGATTTCTCCGAGGATGCCAAAGCGTTCCTGCAGGGCCAGCACGTGGAAGTCGCCAAGGCGATGTTGAGCGTCGGCGTTCAGATGGCCGGACGCTTGGTTGAAGGCGATTTCAATACGGACGAGGGGTCTCGGGTTCTTCATTGATCCCGCCCGTCGGTTTTTTGCTGATATCGCTACAGGTCGGCTTCTCTATCCTTGGAGAAGCCCCGCGCTGTTCAACGCGCGCATTGTTTGTCAGTTAACCCAATCGAATATTCAGGCTTTGTGCGTCCCCGATCCGGGCGGCGCTGATCAACTGTTGCCGTGAAGTTGTGCTCAATGGGTTGAGCCAGCTGACCACCGTGTGGCTGCGGCCCAGGCGCAAGGCCTCGCAGGTCAACTGCTGAGCGCTCTGAGTGCCGCGCGGTTGCAGCAGCAGGATGCGTTCGCGGTTAAGGCCGGCGTCCCGCAACCAGGTCTGGGTCAGGCTGGCGGGCGGAGCGATCAGCGTCAGCCAGCGCGCGTCCTGGTCCTGACTCAGTTCCCTGAGAATCGGCGCAAGAAGGTTCAGGCAGTTCCCGGCTGCACCACGCAGCGACAGCTCACTGAAGACTTCGGGCTCGGCGCTCCAGGGTGACTCGACCACGTCTTTCAGGATCGGCGCCAATGGCTGCACCATGAAAGCCTCGAACAACGGCAGTTGGGCTTGCTGTGATGTGTGTGGGAACTGCATAAAGCCTCCTTTAGCGGCGAATGACGCCGACACTCAAGCCTTCGATCACCAGTTCCTGATCTTTCAGGTTCACTTCGATAGGGGCGAATTCAGGGTTTTCGGCAATCAACCAGACCTTGCTACCATCGCGCTTGAAACGCTTGACGGTCACTTCGTCGCCGATCCGCGCTACTACGATCTGGCCGTTGCGGGCTTCGCGGGTGGTGTGCACTGCCAGCAGGTCACCGTCGAAAATGCCCACATCCTTCATGCTCATGCCATGAACCCGAAGTAGATAGTCGGCGCGAGGATGGAAGAACGACGGGTTGATGTTGCAGGACTCTTCGATGTGCTGCTGGGCGAGGATCGGAGCACCGGCAGCCACTCGGCCTATGATCGGCAGGGTGGACTCGTCGGCCTTGGCTTCGAAGCCGGGGATGCGAATACCACGGGAAGCACCGGGCGTCATCTCGATCGCGCCCTTGCGGGCCAGCGCCTTGAGGTGTTCTTCCGCCGCATTGGGCGACTTGAAACCCAGTTCCTGAGCGATTTCCGCGCGGGTGGGCGGGTAGCCGTTGTCTTCGAGGCAGCGTTTGATGAAGGCCAGAATCTCTGCTTGGCGTGGCGTCAGCTTTAGCATATTGATCGCTCTGTCTTTTTATACAGTGACTGGGATTATATACAGTGGAACGGTCTTGGCAATGCTCCTTTTTTTGCTGACCGCCAGACGGTCGATAAGCCTGCTGACTCACGCTTGCGAGTTGTATGGTTAAATAGCTGACCGACCATTCTCAAAACGAACTGCCAGGCTTGACAAGGCACAGGCTGAAACGTATGTTTCAAACAAGTGTTTGTCAGGCGGAGTAGCCATGGCCCAGTCGGAAACCGTTGAACGCATTCTTGATGCTGCCGAGCAATTGTTCGCGGAAAAAGGTTTCGCTGAAACCTCATTGCGTCTGATCACCAGTAAGGCCGGTGTCAATCTGGCGGCGGTGAACTATCACTTCGGTTCGAAGAAGGCGCTGATCCAGGCAGTTTTCTCGCGCTTTCTCGGGCCGTTCTGCTTAAGCCTTGATAAAGAGCTGGAGCGGCGTCAGGCCAAGCCGGAGAACAGGCCGACGCTTGAAGAGCTGCTGGAAATCCTCGTCGAGCAAGCCCTGGTGGTGCAACCACGCAGCGGCAATGATCTGTCGATTTTCATGCGCTTGCTAGGTCTGGCTTTCAGTCAGAGCCAAGGGCACTTGCGGCGTTATCTGGAAGACATGTACGGCAAGGTATTCCGCCGCTACATGATGTTGGTCAACGAAGCTGCACCGCGGATTCCGCCGATTGAGCTGTTCTGGCGTGTGCACTTCATGCTCGGCGCCGCCGCGTTCAGCATGTCCGGTATCAAAGCCCTGCGCGCAATTGCCGAGACCGACTTCGGCGTCAACACCTCCATTGAGCAAGTCATGCGTCTGATGGTGCCGTTCCTGGCAGCGGGTATGCGCGCCGAAACCGGCGTGACCGATTCGGCCATGGCCACCGCACAGTTGCGTCCACGCAGCAAATCAACCCCGGTTGCCGCCAAGGTTTAACCGCGCACGGGTGGGCGCGGCAGCTGACATCCGCTAAGCTAGCCGCCCATGCCGACTCTCGTACTGAACCCGCTCCCCATTTGTATCGCCGACCTGCCGGGCACAGCCCATGGCGGCGAATCCGTGCGAGCCGGGTTTATCGTTATCAAGGAATCTCTATGACTGCTGGCCTGCAAGGCTCGTTGATGGTGGACGTCGCCGGTACCTGGCTGACGGCTGAAGATCGCCAATTGTTGCGCCAACCCGAAGTGGGCGGCCTGATCATTTTCGCCCGCAACATCGAACACCCGCGCCAGGTACGCGAGTTGAGCGCCGCCATCCGCGCCATTCGCCCCGATCTGCTGCTGGCAGTCGACCAGGAGGGCGGCCGGGTTCAGCGTTTGCGTCAGGGCTTCGTGCGACTGCCAGCCATGCGCGCCATCGCTGACAACCCGAATGCCGAGTACCTCGCCGAGCAGTGCGGCTGGCTCATGGCGACTGAAGTGCTGGCTGTCGGCCTCGATCTGAGTTTCGCTCCGGTGCTGGACCTCGACTTCCAGCGCAGCGCCGTAGTCGGCACTCGTTCATTTGAAGGTGATCCCGAGCGTGCAGCGTTGCTGGCGGGTGCCTTCATTCGCGGCATGAACAGCGCCGGCATGGCCGCCACCGGCAAGCACTTTCCCGGTCACGGCTGGGCCGAGGCCGATTCCCACGTTGCGATCCCTGTTGATGAGCGCAGCCTTGACGAAATCCGCGCCAATGACCTGGTGCCGTTCACCCGACTGAGCAAGCAACTGGCTGCGGTCATGCCAGCCCACGTTATCTATCCGCAAGTCGATTCCCAACCCGCCGGCTTCTCCCGCCGCTGGTTGCAGGACATCCTGCGTGGCGAGCTGCAATTCGACGGTGTGATCTTCAGCGATGACCTGTCCATGGCCGGCGCCCACGTGGTCGGCGATGCTGCCAGCCGTATCGAAGCGGCGCTGACGGCCGGTTGCGATATGGGCCTGGTGTGCAACGATCGCGCGGCCGCTGAATTGGCTCTGAGCGCCGCCCAGCGTCTGAAGGTTAAACCGTCCGAGCGCATAGCGCGGATGCGCGGCCAGTCGTACGCCAGCACTGAATACCGTCAAGACCCGCGCTGGCTGATAGCCGTCGGCGCGCTCAAAGAAGCTCAACTGATTGATTGAGGACTTTTCGTTATGACGGTTTACGCGATTATCGGCGGCACCGGCCTGACTCAACTCGAAGGCCTGAGCATTCGTCAGTCACTGGCGGTGGACACGCCGTACGGCGCGCCTTCGGCTGAAGTGCAGATTGGCGAGTACGCCGGCAAGGAAGTGCTGTTTCTTGCGCGCCACGGTCATCCTCACCGTTTTCCGCCGCATCAGGTGAACTACCGCGCCAACCTCTGGGCGCTGAAACAGGCTGGCGCCGAAGCGATTCTCGCGGTCAACGCCGTGGGTGGGATTCATTCCGCGATGGGGGCCGGACATTTCTGCGTGCCGCATCAGATGATCGACTACACCAGTGGTCGCGAACACACCTATTTCGCCGATGATCTGGAACAGGTCACACACATCGACTTCAGCTATCCCTACAGCGAGCCACTGCGTCAGCAATTGATCGCGGCGCTGGCGGCTGAAGGTGCCGGCTATAGCAGTTATGGCGTATACGCCTGCACTCAGGGGCCACGGCTGGAAACTGTCGCTGAAATCGCGAGACTGGAGCGCGACGGATGCGACATCGTCGGCATGACCGGGATGCCAGAGGCGGCATTGGCTCGTGAGCTGGAATTGGATTACGCCTGTCTGGCGCTGGTAGTAAACCCGGCAGCGGGCAAGTCGACGGCAGTGATTACCATGGCCGAGATCGAGCAAGCGCTGCATGACGGGATGGGTAAGGTGAAATCGACGTTGGCCCGGGTGCTCAAAGGCTGAGTCTTGATACCTGCAAACTACAGTCACTTTCAGAAGCGTTGATTTTATGCCAGCAATTATTGAGCAACTTCATGAGCTGCCGTGGGCGGAGGAGTTCAGTCATCGCGCTCTGGATAAGGCTCGCAGATACGCTGTAGAAAGCCGGGTACAAATCCGCGAAATCGAGGACGCTCTCGTTCTCGCAATTTGCAAAGGTTCCCAAGGGAATATCTACGAACAATCCATTGAACTCATTGAAGACCCTAATGGTGAGTTTGAACTGGTTTGCTCCTGTTCGTGTCCAGTGGTGATCAATTGCAAACACTGCGCAACCGTGCTTTACAACCTCCAAGAACTCCCCGTGGACTCGTTCAAAAGCACTGCCTCCATCCAACTGAATCGTGACTTGGAGCGTTGGCTCAATGATATTCCTCGCGACGCTCCGGATCGCAATGGGACTGCGCAGAGCACCGGCACGTGCTGGGTATACAAACTCAAAGCAACGTCCACTACAGGCAAGTGGTTGCTGGAGATTTGCAAGGCTCGTCAGCTCAAGGATGGCCGCTTGCAGGACATCAAATCTGTGTTCTCGCCGTCAGACGCACTGATGCGAGAGCCTGGCTATCTGTCGGAGCTTGATCTGCGAATCGCAAGATTGCTGGTCGCCGTCCACTCCCATCATTCGTTTTACAGCGGTTATCCCCTGCAAGGCAGCAGTGGTGCCGAAGTTCTTCAATTGGCATTGAAAACTTCACGCCTGTATCTCGACTTCGAACAATTGCAGCCGCTGGTACCTGGAAAGAGCAGGTCTGCGCAGTTTGCCTGGACCGAGCAAGCCAGCGGCAGCTTCCGTCCTCAATGGCGTAGTGACGAAGCGCCAGAAGAAACGATTCTGGCGCTGGAACCTTTGTACTACCTAGACCGCGAACGGATGGAGGTTGGGCCGCTGCTAAGCGAGCTAGACGAAAAGCTGGCCTGCCATTTGTCATTGGCCCCTGACATTCCCGCACGCCAGGCGATGCAGTTCAGCCATCGGATGGGCGCTGTGACTCGAGTTGTGCCTCCACCGCATGCATTGACCGAGCGGGTCGTCGATGACGTCGAACCCCAAGCCTTCCTGACACTTGCAAGCACCAACCGTTACAGGAACTGGAAGTACGAACCTGAGCACCGCGCTGCGTTGGCGTTTACGTACAACGGCCACATGGCGGCGGATAAAAAATCTTCAGAAGTACTGATACTGTCCGGCACCGAAACCCAGCGCATTCAACGTAAACCCGTGATTGAAAAAGCCTTGCGCCATGCCTTACAAAAACAAGGCTTCAAAAAGGCTACTCGTAAAAGTGATGCATTACCTGATAGTGCAGGCGAAATGTTCGATTTGCCGGACGACTCGGCTTGGCTGGCTTTTGTGCAATCCGGGGTCCCAGCGCTCAGAGAGGCAAATTGGCAGATCCGTATCAGCGAGGGCTTTCATTTCAATTTGCAGCCTATAGATGAATGGTATGCCGATGTCGAGGAATCTCCGGGACGCGAGTGGTTCGATTTGCAGTTGGGTATCGTGGTCAATGGCGAGCGCCACAGTTTGCTGCCCATCCTGCTGCAATTGTTGCGCAGGCAACCGCAACTGTTGAGGCCGGCAGAACTGGCCTTGCGTGATGATGACGATCACGTGCTGATCGATCTCAACAGTGGGCAGTTGGGTGCCAAGCCAAGCATAAAAGTTGCGCTGTCCCTTGGGCGGATCAAGCCATTAATGGCAACGCTCGGCGAGTTGTATTTGGGTGTGAGCAGCAGTGCCTCGTTACGCTTGAGCGCCCCTGATGCAGCGCGATTGAGTGAGTTGGAGGGGCTGCCGCTGGTCTGGCAGGGCGGCGAGCGCTTGCGCAGTTTCGCGAAACGCTTGCGTGAATCGACTCATAAGAACGTTGCTGTTCCGCAAGGCCTCAACGCCACACTGCGGCCTTATCAGCATGAAGGTCTGAACTGGATGCAAACCCTTCGTGAGCTTGAGGTCGGCGGTATCCTTGGCGACGACATGGGCCTGGGCAAGACCTTGCAAGCCCTGGCTCATTTGCTAGTGGAAAAGCAGGCAGGTCGACTCGATCTTCCGGCACTCGCGGTGATGCCGACCAGCCTCATTCCCAATTGGCTCGACGAAGCGGCACGCTTCACCCCGCAGCTGAAAGTCTTGGCGCTTCATGGCGCCACTCGGCAAAAGGACTTCATCAACCTTGCCGAATACGATCTGGTGTTGACCACGTATGCGTTGTTGCCGCGTGATCTTGAGGTTTTGCAGCCGCAGGTCTGGAGTGTGCTGATTCTCGATGAAGCACAGAACATCAAAAATCCGCTCAGCAAGGCCGCTCAGGCTGCCCGTGATTTGGAGGCCCGGCAGCGTTTGTGCCTGTCCGGTACGCCGTTGGAAAATCACCTCGGCGAGCTATGGTCACTGTTTCACTTCCTGTTGCCCGGCTGGCTTGGCGACAGTAAAACCTTCAATCGCGACTACCGCACCCCGATCGAGAAACACGGCAACAGCGAGCGGATGCAGCACCTGACAGCCCGGATAAAGCCCTTTCTGCTACGTCGCAAGAAAGAACAGGTCGCCACCGAGTTGCCGCCAAAAACCGAGATCGTGCATTGGATCGAACTCAGCGATGGGCAGCGAGATGTTTATGAAACCGTGCGCGTAGCGATGGACAAGAAGGTGCGTGACGAAATTGCCCGTAGCGGCGTTGCGCGTAGCCAGATCATCATCCTCGACGCCTTGCTCAAGTTGCGTCAGGTGTGCTGCGATCTGAGGCTGGTCAAAATGTCTCTGACGGCGAAAGCACTTCGTGCGGGCAGCGGCAAGTTGATTGGCTTGATGGAGATGCTGGAGGAGTTACTCGGTGAAGGGCGCAAGATTTTGCTGTTTTCGCAGTTCACTTCGATGCTTGCATTGATTGAGGAAGAATTGCTGCATCGTGGTGTTGGCTATGCGTTATTGACTGGCGAAACAACTGATCGGCGCACGCCAGTCAAAGACTTCCAGAGCGGCAAGGTGCCGTTGTTCCTGATCAGTCTGAAGGCGGGTGGCACGGGGCTTAATCTGACAGCGGCCGACACGGTGATTCACTTCGATCCGTGGTGGAACCCTGCTGTTGAAAATCAGGCCACCGATCGTGCTTACAGGATCGGTCAGGACAAACCGGTATTCGTTTACAAGATGATTGCCCGGGGCACGGTGGAGGAGAAAATACAGGCACTGCAACAGGAGAAGGCAGCGCTGGCCGGAGCGGTACTTGAAGGCGGAACAACCGGGGGATGGAAGCTTGATCAGAGTGACATTGAAGCGCTGTTTGCGCCGTTGCCTGATCCCAGGTCCTGATAAAGCGTGACTGCAGTGAGTCCGAGCTGACGCCATCGCGGGCAAGCCACGCTCCCACAGGATTGATGTTAACTCTGTGGGAGCGGCGGTGCGGCGGTCCGACTTGCCCGCGATAGCAATCTTTCTGGCGCCGCCGATCTCAGCGTTTTTCAAGTTTATCCGGCAACGGCGCAAACAACGCTTCAATATCGTCACTCTGCAACTTCCAGTCCCCGGTCTTGCGCCCATCCAGCACGCCAGCCGCCAAGTCGGATTTTTCCTTCTGCAGATGCTGAATCTTCTCTTCCACCGTGCCCCTGGCAATCATCTTGTAGACGAACACCGGCTTCTCCTGACCAATGCGATACGCCCGGTCAGTGGCCTGATTTTCCGTCGCCGGATTCCACCACGGATCATAGTGAATCACCGTGTCGGCTTCGGTCAGGTTCAAGCCGACGCCACCCGCCTTCAGGCTGATCAGAAAGATCTGACGCTTGCCGCTCTGGAAGTCTTTGACCGGGGCGCGCCGGTCGCGGGTCTGCCCGGTCAGCAGCGCATAATCGACTCCGCGTTTTTTCAGCTCGTCTTCAATCAACGACAGCATTGAAGTGAATTGCGAGAACAGCAGGATCCGCCGACCTTCATCGAACAATTCCTCAAGCATTTCCATCAGGCTGTCGAGCTTGCCGGACGTGCTGCCGCGAGTGGGCAGGGTGGCATCGTTGACCAGACGCAAATCGCAGCACACCTGACGCAGCTTCAGCAGCGCTTCAAGAATGATGATCTGGCTGCGCGCCACGCCCTTGCGGGTGATCTCGTCGCGGACTTTCTTGTCCATCGCCAGGCGCATGGTTTCGTACACATCGCGCTGGGCTTCGTTGAGCTCGACCCAATGGATGATTTCCGTTTTCGGCGGCAACTCGGTCGCCACTTGTTCCTTGGTTCGACGCAGCAGGAATGGTTTTATCCGACCGTTGAGGTGCTGAAGTCGTACTTCGCTGGCGCGTTTTTCAATTGGGACGCGGTAATCGCGGTTGAAGCTTTTCACTTCACCCAGCCAGCCGGGCAGCAGGAAGTGAAACAGCGACCACAGCTCGCCCAAGTGGTTTTCCAGCGGCGTACCGCTCAAGCACAGACGCTGACGGGCATTCAATTCGCGGGCGGCGTGGGCGGCCTTGCTGTTGGGGTTCTTGATGTACTGCGCCTCGTCCAGAACCAGCACGTGCAAAGGCTGCGCGGCGAGACGTTCGACGTCCTTGGGCAGCAGCGCATAGGTGGTCAGGATCAGGTCGTAATCGGCCAGCGTGTCGAAATGCTTTTTGCGACTGGCACCGTACAGCGCCAGCACTTTGAGTTGCGGCGTGAAGTGCGCTGCTTCATCCAGCCAGTTGGGGATCAGGCTGGTGGGCATCACCACCATGCACGGCCGATCGAGGCGTCCGGCGTTCTTCTCACTGAGAATGTGCGCCAGGGTCTGTAGGGTTTTGCCCAGACCCATGTCGTCCGCGAGAATCCCGCCGACTTCCAGTTGCCGCAGCGACTGCATCCAGCTCAAGCCTTCCAGCTGATAGGGGCGCAAGGTCGCGTTCAAGCCTTCCGGTGCGGTCGTGGTGAAGTCCTTGATGTCCCGCAGTCGCTGGGCAAAGGTGCGAATTTTCTCGCCGCCCTCCCAGAGCAACGGCAAGTCTTCCAGCGGATTCAGTCGCGTGGCATCGGCTTTGCTCAGGCGCAGCGTCGTTTCGCCGGGCCCTTGCAGGTAGAACTCGCCGAGGGTCGCCAGTACCGGTTTCAATCGGCCGAAGGGCAGGGCGACTTGCAACGGGCCGTATTCGGAGTTCGGGCGATTGGGAATGTTCACCAGGATCAACTCGTCGTCGCGACGTCGTGCAAGGCGTTCCGGGTTGAGGATCTCGGTGTGAGAGCGCATCAGGTTCAGCAGGATCGGCAGCAGACTCAGCCGTTCTCCGTTGACGATGATTCCCAGTTCCAGATCGAACCAGTCGCGCTCCGGTGCCTGTTCTACGGTGGCGTACCAATCGTCCACGGCAGTCAGGTCGAAACCGAAGTCTTCGTCGATCTGCAACTCCCAACCCTGGGTGCGCAGCTTCGGCAGTTCATTGAGGGTGAAGGTCAGCCAGGCGCTGTCGTTGACCATCTCGAAAAGTTCGCCGGCACTTTCCGGCAAGGCTTTGCTTTGCCGGGTGGCGACCTTGAAACCGAGGATTCGTAGTTGCTCCCTGTAGGTCTGTTCGACTTCCGGGTGGCGTTTTATCCGTAACGTTTGCGTCTCCTGACGTATCAGGATGTCAGCGTTCTTCTGCCCGGAAACGTATTCATCCAGATAGCTGAAAGACAACGCCGCGCGATGCTGAATATAACGCTGCATCTTGCCGTTGCGCGGTTCGAAGGCGCTGAACTCGATGCTCGCCAGCCACAAGCGCGGTACCGGTTGCACGTTATCCACCAGCACTTGCGGCGGCGCCTTCGGGCTACGGTTTTCCAGTACGGCTTGAAGTTTCTCGAGTAGCTCGGCGTCTTGCGCGGCGGCGGGGTAAGCCAGGGTTTCCTGCACTTTCAGCAGCACCGCCGCGCAATGCTTGCAGTTGCTGTGGACCGGGCAGGTGCAGGTGGCGTCAATCATCAGCAACGTGGCTTTGGCTGACTCGCGCAGGCGAATGGTCTGACGGTAAACGTTACCGCCAGAGCCCTCGCAGGCGGCAATGATCGTGGCGTCGCCGGCCTCGACGATCCTGACGCGGTTCTCCAAAGCGTAGCGACGGCCACGCTCCAGGCTCTGTTCCTTGAATCGGCTGACCCAGGAAGGTGCCAGGGGTTTGCTCAGGGTCGCTGACATAAGGACTCAATCAGTCCGGAATTTCATCGGGGACTGGCCGAGGCGCAGGGGCAGTCAGCGAGGTGATCTTGATCAACATGCCCAAGTGGCCGTTGTCGAGGAAGTTCAGCTGGCCGTTCTTGGTATGGCTTTCCTGCTTCATACGTTCGCTGGCGGTGACCATGCCGTTGGCGTCGATCTGGTTGACCCAGAAGTCTGCATCCACGTCGGTGAATCGTCCCAGTTTCATGCTCAGCGTGCCCTCGATCGGGAACTGGCCGAACTGTTCTTTGCCCTCGCTGATCGCAACTTTGCTGTCTTCTTCGCCAAGGTTCTGTTGCCACGCCTTGTGCAGCAACACCGTGTATTCATTGCTGGCGGTGAGTTTTTCCACTTCAGCATTGAGGCTCGGTGTGCGCAGGCTATCGGGGTTGATTGGCTGAGCTCCTGCAGCCCAGTCTTCCGGCGCGGCGCGGCTGACGATAGCGGGCACGGCGTTTTGGCGGACCAGAATCATTTCAATCTGATACAAGTCATCGGCAAATGCCGTAGGGGTGACCAGTGCTGTTATTAACATTGTCAACAAGGTCAGTAAGCGAAACAGGCGCATGCGGCGTCCTTCAAGCAGTTTTCGGAATGAGGTGCTCAAACAGCGCCTCTACAGTATTAAAGCGCTCTTCCGAGCGCTCCATCGGCACCTGGAATTTAAACATCGTGGCGCCTTCGAATTTGTAACGTTTTGGCTGGCTCTGAATCAGCTTGATCAGCGTCAGCGGGTCAACCGGGGTTTGCGCCGCGAACTCGATTCGACCCCCTTGCGGGCCGCCGTCGACTTTCTTGATGCCCAGTAGCTCGGCCTGTAATTTCAGCGCGGTAATGCGCATCAGGTTCTTGGTTGGTTCCGGCAACAGACCGAAACGATCGATCATCTCCACCTGCAAGTCCTTGAGGCCTTCCTCGTCGGTTGCCGAGGCGATGCGTTTGTAGAGAATCAGTCGGGCGTGCACGTCCGGCAGATAGTCCTCGGGAATCAACGCCGGTACTCGCAGATTGACTTCCGGACCACCGCCGAGCGGTTGATCGAGGTTCGGTTGTTCGCCCTTGCGGATCGACTTCACCGCGCGCTCGAGCATTTCCATGTAAAGGGTGAAACCGACGGCCTGGATCTGCCCGCTCTGCCCGTCGCCGAGCAATTCGCCGGCGCCACGGATTTCCAGGTCGTTGGTGGCAAGCACGAAACCCGCGCCGAGGTCCTGGGTATTGGCGATCGCTTCCAGACGTTTTTCGGCGTCAGGCGTGATTTGCTGGCGCGGCGGCGTCAGCAAATAAGCGTAAGCCTGGTGGTGACTGCGCCCGACCCGGCCGCGCAACTGGTGCAACTGCGCCAAGCCGAACTTGTCGGCACGCTCGATGATGATGGTGTTGGCGCTCGGCACGTCAATGCCGGTCTCGATGATGGTCGAGGCGATCAGCACGTTGAACCGCTTGTGGTAGAAGTCGCTCATCACTTGTTCGAGATCGCGTTCGCGCATCTGCCCGTGGCCGATGCCGATCCGTGCTTCCGGCACCAGTTCGGCGAGGTCGGCGGCGCATTTCTCGATGGTCTTCACGTCGTTGTGCAGGTAATAGACCTGACCGCCACGCAACAGCTCACGGAGCAAGGCCTCTTTGACCGTGCTCTTGTTCTGCTCCATGACGAAAGTCCGTACCGACAGGCGACGGGCCGGCGGCGTGGCGATGATCGACAGGTCACGCATGCCCGACACCGCCATGTTCAGCGTGCGCGGAATCGGCGTGGCGGTCAGGGTGAGGATGTCGACTTCACTGCGCAGGGCCTTGAGCTGTTCCTTCTGACGGACACCGAAACGGTGCTCTTCGTCGATGATCACCAGCCCCAGGTTTTTGATTTTCACGTCGTCCTGCAGCAGCTTGTGCGTGCCGATGACGATGTCGATCTTACCTTCGGCCAGATCCGCGACCGCGGCGTTGACTTCCTTGGTCGATTTGAAGCGGCTCATCACTTCCACGCTCACCGGCCAGTCGGCGAAGCGGTCGCGGAAGCTGTTGTAATGCTGCTGGGCGAGCAGGGTGGTCGGCACCAGAATCGCCACTTGACGACCGCCGTGTACCGCGATGAACGCTGCGCGCATCGCCACTTCGGTCTTGCCGAAACCGACGTCGCCGCAGACCAGGCGGTCCATCGGTTTCGGCGCGAGCATGTCGGTGCGCACCGCTTCGATGGTGGTTTGCTGGTCCGGGGTTTCTTCGAACGGGAAGCCGGCGCTGAAGGTCGCGTAATCGGCTTTCGGGTCGGCGAACGCATAACCTTCGCGAGCGGCGCGGCGGGCATAGATGTCGAGCAACTCGGCGGCTACATCGCGTACTTGTTCGGCAGCTTTGCGTTTGGCTTTCTGCCAGGTCTCGGAGCCGAGACGGTGCAGCGGGGCCAGGGCATCGTCGCTGCCGGTGTAACGGGCGATCAGATGCAGGTTGGCCACCGGCACGTAAAGCTTGGCGTTTTCGGCGTATTCGAGGGTCAGGAATTCGGCGGCCTGACTATCAATTTCCAGAATCGTCAGCCCGAGGTAACGCCCGACACCGTGATCGATGTGCACCACCGGCGCGCCTTCGCGCAGCTCGGTGAGGTTTTTGATAACGGCATCGTTGTTGGCGTCGGCGCGTTTCTCGCGGCGACGGCGCTGCATCACGCGCTGACCGAACAACGGGCTTTCGGCGACCAGGGCCAAGGCCGGATCGTCGAGTACCAGACCTTCGTCGAGCGGCGCGATGGTGATCGCCAGGCGCTCCTTGCTCGCGACAAAGTCCGGCCAGCTGTCGACGGTTTTCGGTCGCAGCTTCAGGCGTTCCAGCAACTCCAGCAACACTTCACGACGGCCCGCGGACTCGGCGGTAAACAGCACGCGACCGGGAAACTCGTCGAGGAAACCCGCCAGCGCCGCCAACGGTTGGGTGGCTTTGGCTTCGATGGCCAGGTTCGGCAGCTCCCGAGCGGGGAAGCGCTCGCGGCCAACGCCGGTTTCCACGTCCTGTTGACTGGCGACCACGCGCGGCCAATTCTTCAGGCGTGCGAAGCAGTCTTCCACTGGCAGGAACAACTCGGCCGGTGGTAATAAAGGACGGGCCGGGTCGACGCGACGCTCTTCATAGCGATTGCGCACGTCGTTCCAGAAGTTTTCCGCCGCCTGCTCGATGCCGGGCAAGGAAAACACTTGCGTGTCCTGCGGCAGGTAATCGAACAGCGTGGAAGTTTCGTCGAAGAACAGCGGCAGGTAGTACTCGATACCCGCCGGTGTAATCCCGCTGCTCAAGTCCTGGAAGATCGGGCAGCGACGGAAGTCGACATCGAAACGCTCACGGAAGCGCGCCTTGAAGCGGGTGACCGCATCCTTTTGCAGCGGAAACTCTCTCGCTGGCAGGAGGCGAACCGTTTCAACCTTGTCGATGGAGCGCTGGTTTTCCGGATCGAAGGTACGAAGAGTCTCGATTTCGTCGTCGAACAGGTCGATGCGGAAAGGCAGCTTGCTGCCCATCGGGAACAGGTCGATCAACGAGCCGCGCACGGTGAATTCGCCATGCTCGTAGACGGTATCGACATAGCGATAGCCGCTGGCCTCAAGCCGGGTGCGCATCTGCTCGACATCGAGCTTCTGGCCGATGTCCAGCACCAGGCTGCTGCCGAGCAGGAATTTGGTCGGCGCCAGGCGATGCAGGGCTGTGGTGATCGGCACGACCAAAACACCATGACTCAGCTCCGGCAATCGATACAGAGCGGAGATTCGCTGGGAAATAATGTCCTGGTGCGGCGAAAACAGATCGTAGGGCAGGGTTTCCCAGTCCGGGAAATGCAGCACTGGCAAATCCGGGGCGAAGAAACTCAGCTCCTGTTCCAGCCGTTCGGCACTTTGGCTGTCGGCAGTCAGCAGCAGGGTGAAGCGCTTGGCAGCGCTGGCGGCCTCGGCAATGGCCAGGCTCAGGGCGGCACCGGGCAGGTTGCCCCAGTGCTGTTTACCTGCCGCGGCAGGGAGAAGCGGTAGACGCAGAACGGGCACGGAAGGTTGAGCTCCAAGCGTTGCGACAAAGTTGGTAATTGTAACGGTCCCGGGTGCCGCCTGTCAGTTGCAGACTGTGTCTATTACGCAGGTTGGGCGAAATGTAGTGGTAAAGACAAAATCGGCCCGTTTTTTAGTAAAAAAGACTGAATATGTAGTGGCAAAACGACCGAGTGTTACGGAGGGTTACAGACAAGACAGCGGTGTCTCCCAAAAAATGACTGCGCTGCAGGCCGCGTTTTCATTGGGCTTGAGCCGTGCGTCATTTTTTTTAAGAGGATTTTGTTACTGGCCGCGCGACAGGCGCGCATTGCTACGGGAGGCACTCGGCGGCATAATGTAGCCCCTTTTTTCTGCCCCTACATGTGGAAGGTTCCCGTGACTCAGAAGCCCGACCAGTGTCTTGGTGAATGGATCGACCGTGAAGCACTCGCAGAAGCGATGATTCCGCTTATCGGTCAGCTCTACCGCAATAACAACGTGGTGAGCTCGATCTATGGCCGCAGCCTGATCAATCGTTCAGTCATTGCGATTCTCAAAGCTCACCGCTTTGCTCGTCATCGTCAGTCCGATGACAGCGAATTGTCCGTCCACGAAACATTCCCGCTGCTCAAGGCAATGAGCGAGCTCAAGCTCGGCGCTGCTTCGGTAGACCTGGGCAAGCTTGCAGTCAAGTTCAAGGCTGAAGGCAATGGCCGCACTGCCGAGCAGTTCGTCCGTGAAGAACTGGCTGACGTCGTTGGTCAGCAAAATGTTTCCGCCCGCAAAGGCACCGACGTTGTTCTGTACGGCTTCGGTCGTATCGGCCGTCTGCTGGCGCGCATCCTGATCGAGAAAACCGGTGGCGGCGACGGCCTGCGTCTGCGCGCCATCGTTGTCCGCAAGGGCGCCGAGAACGATCTGGTCAAACGTGCCAGCCTGCTGCGTCGTGACTCGGTCCATGGTCCGTTCGATGGCACTATCACCATTGATGAAGCCAACAACACCATCACCGCCAACGGCAACCTGATCCAGGTTATCTACGCGAAAAACCCGACTGAAGTGGACTACACCCAGTACGGCATCAAAGACGCGCTGCTGGTGGACAACACCGGTGTATGGCGTGACGCCGACGGTCTGGGCCAGCACTTGGCTTGCCCGGGTATCGATCGCGTTGTTCTGACCGCGCCTGGCAAAGGCAAGCTGAAGAACATCGTTCACGGCATCAACCACGGTGAAATCACCGCTGATGACAAGATCGTTTCCGCAGCTTCCTGCACCACCAACGCCATCGTGCCGGTGCTCAAAGCAGTCAACGACAAGTTCGGCATCATCAACGGTCACGTTGAAACGGTTCACTCGTACACCAACGACCAGAACCTGATCGACAACTTCCACAAAGGCGATCGCCGTGGCCGTAGCGCCGCGTTGAACATGGTGATCACCGAGACCGGTGCTGCCACCGCTGCTGCCAAGGCTTTGCCTGAGCTGGCTGGCAAGCTCACCGGTAACGCGATCCGTGTTCCGACGCCTAACGTGTCGATGGCCATTCTCAACCTGAACCTTGAGAAAGCCGCCACCCGTGAAGAGATGAACGAGTACTTGCGCTACATGGCGCTGCACTCCGATCTGCATAAGCAAATCGACTACGTCAATTCGCAGGAAGTGGTATCCACCGACTTCGTTGGCTCGCGCCACGCAGGCGTGGTGGACGCTGAAGCAACCATCAGCCAAGACAACCGCGTTGTTCTGTACGTTTGGTACGACAACGAATTCGGTTACAGCTGCCAGGTGGTTCGCGTGATGGAAGACATGGCCGGTGTAAACCCGCCAACATTCCCGCGCTAAGCGTTAGCTGCACATGAAAACGCCCCGACTTTGGTCGGGGCGTTTTTGTTTGTGTGCGATAGGCCGGTTGGAGGTGTGTTGTTTGGGCCGGCCTCTTCGCGAGCAAGCCCGCTCCCACATTTGATCTGCGGCGCACGCAAATCCAATGTGGGAGCGGGCTTGCTCGCGAAAGCGATCTCTCAGGCACCGCCAACCACTGCTGCCTGCGCGGTCCGCAGTTCATGCCGATTGCCTTTGAACAACACCAGCGTCGCAATCAACCCCAATACCGCCGCACCACTGAGCCATATCCCTGGCGCAGCCTTGTTATCCAGCACGTGGATCAGGTACGTGCAGGCCGCGGGGGTAAACCCACCGAACGTTGCAGTCGCCAGGCTGTAGGTCAAGGAGAAACCGGTTGTACGAACTTCTACCGGCATGATCTCGGTCAGGGCTACCACCATGGCGCCTTTATACGAGCCATACAGGAACGACAGCCACAACTCGACGATCAGCAAGTGGCTGAAGCTCGGGTTTGCTACCAGCCATGACAGCGAAGGGTAGGCGGTTAGAATCGCCAGAATCGTCGCCGCCAGCAGCAAGGGTTTGCGTCCGATCCTGTCGGAAAACGCCCCCATCACCTGTAGCCAAAAGAAGTTCGACAAACCAATGCACACCGTCACCAGCAGCGCGTCCAGGTCCGACAAATGCAGTTCGGCTTTGCCGAAGGTCGGGGTGTAGGCGGTGATCAGGTAGAACGACACGGTGGTCATCACCACCAAAGCCATGCCGGCGATGACGATGCCAAAGTTCTGCCCAATCGAACGAACGATGTCCCGCAGGGTAGGGCGATGTTTGCGCGCCTGGAATTCCGGGGTTTCTTCCAGCGAACGACGAATCACGAAGATCACCGGCACGATCATGCAGCCGATCAGGAACGGTACGCGCCAGCCCCAGTCGCCCATTTGTTCCGGGCTGAGCCAGTGGTTCAAGCCAACGCCGAGCAGGCCGGCGAATACCACCGCGGCTTGCTGACTGGCGGACTGCCAACTGACGAAGAAACCTTTACGACCCGGTGTGGAAATCTCGGCGAGGTACACCGACACGCCGCCCAGTTCCACGCCGGCCGAGAACCCTTGCAGCAAACGACCCAACAGCACGATCAACGGCGCTGCAACGCCCAAAGTGGCGTAACCCGGCACGCAGGCAATCAGTACCGTGCCGCCGGCCATCATCGCGAGGGTGATGATCAGCCCTTTGCGTCGACCATGGCGGTCGATATAGGCACCGAGAAAAATCGCCCCTAATGGACGCATCAGGAAGCCGGCCCCGAAGGTGGCCAGGGACAACATCAGGGAGGCGAAAGCGCTATCGGCAGGGAAGAAGGTTTTGGCAATGGCTGTGGCGTAAAAGCCGTAGACCATAAAGTCGAACATCTCGAGAAAGTTACCGCTGACAACGCGAAAAATCGCTTTGCCTTTGCCCGTATTCGTGGACATTTGAACGTACTCACTGCTGGCTGTCTTGTCGCAAATCCCTGGTTTAGACGCGTCCTCGCCGCCGCCCATAAGGACAGACTCCGTCGGCGGACAGACTTGTAGCAATATGTGTGCGGATATCGATAGGCAACAACTAATTAGCTTGCTGCTTAAACGATATAGCCATTACGCGGTATGAATCGCGGACTGGAACGAACTAGCAGGCATGGGCAAACGCAGATTAAATGTGGGAGCGGGCTTGCTCGCGAAGGCGGTGTGGCAGTCAATATCATTGTCGACTGACACACTGCCTTCGCGAGCAAGTCGGATCGCCGCACCGCCGCTCCCACACTTCTACCGCATAATGGCGAGCCTTGGCGTTGTGTCAGGGAATGCCTGGGGGAGGGTGGGGATTGTTGAATAGGTGGCAAGGCGTTTTAATTTTTCTGTTCGGCGTCCTTTCAGGCTGCGGAAACAGCGATTCCATGGAAAGCTTCGGCGGCCCGACCATGGGCAGCACGTATTCGATCAAGTACCTGCGCCATGCCGGGCTTCCCGCCCCGACCGAGGTCCGTGTTCAGGTCGAAAAAATCCTCGCTGACGTCGATCAACAACTGTCGACCTACCGCAGCGACTCGGACATCGAGCGCTTCAACGATCTACCCGCCAACCGCTGTCAGAAAATGCCCGCGCCGATCCTCAAACTGGTGCGTGTCGGTGAGCGTCTGTCGGAACAAAGCGAAGGCTCCTACGACCTGACCGTGGAACCGCTGCTCAATCTCTGGGGATTCGGCCCGCAGGCTCGTAATGAGAAAGTCCCCTCGGCCCAGGTGTTGGCCGAAGTCAGGCAGCGAGTCGGTTACCAGCACCTGCGTATCGACGGCGATCAGCTGTGCAAGGACGCTGCGGTTGAGGTCGACTTCAACAGCATCGCCGCCGGCTACGCAGTCGACACGATTGCCGCAAAACTCGAAGCAATGGGCATCCACAACTACCTCGCCGAAGCCACCGGCGAACTCAAGGCTGCCGGCAAAAAACTCGACGGCTCGCCGTGGCACATCGCCCTGGAAGAACCCCGCGACGACCAGCAAGTGGCCGAGCGCATCATCGCCGTCGACGGCTATGGCGTTTCCACTTCCGGCGACTACCGCAACTATTTCGAGCAGGACGGTCGGCGTTATTCCCACACCTTCGATGCCCGCACCGGGGCGCCGGTCCTACACACCCTGGCGTCAGTCACGGTGATTCATCCTTCAGCGTTGATGGCCGATGGCTTATCGACGCTGTTGCTGATTCTGGGTCCCGAAAGGGGTTGGGACTATGCCCAAACGCATGACATCGGTGCATTCTTTGTGATTCGTGCCGATACAGGATTCGTCACACGAACCACGCAGGCTTTTGAACGCCTGAGTGGCGGAAAAACCGAGTGATCGCAGCGATTCAAGCAGCAAAGACTGGCGTTGTAGTGCAGGCAAAAGTAGCCTACGACGCGACCAAGGGTTAATGTGCGCGGCGTTGACGCTTATATAGACTGTGTCCGGGTTCTGCACTGGCCCCAAATTGTTCCTTCACGCCGCAGATCGGCGTGATTTAGCCGCAGGTGCCGAGGGCGCCGCGGCCTGTTCTGAGGAGTATGCATGGCTGTCTACAACTACGACGTGGTGGTGCTGGGTTCCGGCCCGGCGGGAGAAGGCGCGGCAATGAACGCCGCCAAAGCAGGGCGCAAGGTGGCGATGGTCGATAGCCGTCGCCAGGTCGGCGGCAACTGCACCCACCTGGGCACCATCCCGTCCAAGGCACTGCGTCACTCGGTCCGGCAGATCATGCAGTTCAACACCAACCCGATGTTCCGGGCCATTGGTGAGCCACGCTGGTTCTCGTTCCCGGACGTGTTGAAAAGCGCCGAAAAAGTCATCTCCAAACAAGTCGCTTCGCGCACCGGCTACTACGCCCGTAACCGCGTCGACGTGTTCTTCGGCACCGGCAGCTTCGCCGACGAGCAAACCATTGAAGTGGTCTGCGCCAACGGCGTGGTCGAAAAACTGGTGGCCAAGCACATCATCATCGCCACCGGCTCGCGTCCGTATCGTCCGGCGGACATCGATTTTCACCACCCGCGTATCTACGATAGCGACACCATCCTCAGCCTCGGCCACACCCCGCGCAAACTCATCGTTTACGGCGCCGGCGTGATCGGTTGTGAGTACGCGTCGATCTTCAGCGGTCTGGGTGTACTGGTTGAACTGGTGGACAACCGCGGTCAGTTGCTGAGCTTCCTCGACTCGGAAATTTCCCAGGCCCTGAGCTATCACTTCAGCAACAACAACATCACGGTTCGCCATAACGAAGACTACGACCGCGTCGAAGGCGTGGACAACGGCGTGATCCTGCACCTCAAGTCCGGCAAGAAGATCAAGGCCGACGCTTTGCTCTGGTGCAACGGCCGTACCGGCAACACTGATCAGTTGGGTCTGGAAAACATCGGCGTGAAGGTCAACAGCCGTGGTCAGATCGAAGTGGACGAGGCCTACCGTACCTGCAAGCCGAACATCTACGGCGCCGGTGACGTGATTGGTTGGCCGAGCCTGGCCAGTGCTGCTCACGACCAGGGTCGTTCGGCCGCTGGCAGCATCGTTGACAACCATAGCTGGCGCTTCGTCAACGACGTGCCGACCGGCATCTACACCATTCCGGAGATCAGCTCGATCGGCAAGAACGAGCAGGAGCTGACTCAGGCCAAGGTGCCGTACGAAGTGGGCAAGGCGTTCTTCAAGGGCATGGCGCGTGCACAGATCGCCGGCGAGCCTCAGGGCATGCTGAAGATTCTGTTCCACCGCGAAACCCTGGAAGTGCTGGGCGTTCACTGCTTCGGTTATCAGGCGTCGGAGATCGTTCACATCGGTCAGGCGATCATGAACCAGCCGGGCGAACTGAACACGCTGAAGTACTTCGTCAACACGACGTTCAACTACCCGACCATGGCCGAAGCCTATCGGGTAGCGGCGTACGATGGCCTCAACCGGCTTTTTTGAGTGGCTCCGGCCGGTGGCCTGAGCCGGCCGGGGAGACCGATTTCAGCAATTCTCGAGCGTGGCGCTGGCCAAACCGGGAAAGTCTGTAATCAGGCTGTCAACGCCGAAGTCGGCGAGTCTGCGCATTAGCGCGGGCTCGTTGACTGTCCATACCGACACATGCAGCCCCTGACGCTGCGCCTTCTGCAGGCGTTCCGGCGTACACAGGGTCCAGTTCAGCGCCAGAATCTCACAGCCATAGCTTTGCGCGACCTTTAGCGGGTCGAGCCAGGCGTACTCGGCCACCAGTCCGCGGGACACATCCGGCACGAAGTCCAGCGCAGCTTTCAATACTTCCCGCGAACTCGAGGTGATCGTGACCTTGTCGAGCAGGCCGAAACGCTGAGCCATCTCACGAATCGCCAACACCGTAGTCGCAGCGCGGGTGCGCGAAGCGCTTTTGACTTCCAGCTGCCAGTGCTCGAAATCGCATTTCTCGAATAGTTCTTCCAGTGTTGGAATCGGGCACGGTTTGATCCAGCCTGGTCCGCCAGTGCGCGCGTCGTAGGTCACCAGCTCGGCCGCCGTGTGCTCGACGACTTTGCCGCGACGGTCGGTGGTGCGCTTGAGCGTCGGGTCGTGGATGACCATCAACTCGCCGTCCATGGAGAGGTGCAGGTCCAGTTCGCAGCGGCGCACGCCGTGCTTGAGGCATTGCTGAAAACTGGTCAGCGTATTTTCCGGTGCTTCGCCCTTGGCGCCGCGATGGCCGTAGATGAGAGTCACGGTTCTTCCTTAAATTAAATGCCTGATTCGTTTTGTTCGCGGGCCAGGCGTCGTTCCTGGGCCTGCTTCTGAAAAATGTAGCGGGCCAGCAATTGGCGCTGGGCATCGGTCGGGTATTCGAACTCGGTGCCGACGTCGTAGCCGTCGCCTTTGCGATCGCAATGGGTGACCCGGGCTCGCAGCAAAAGGCCGAGGGCTTGCGGCATCAGCACCAGTTTGACTGACAGGTGCGTGCCCTCGGCAATGGGCGTCGGATGCTGAAATTCGATCCCGCCTTCGGAAATGATCACCGGCTGCGGCTCGCCGATCTGCCCGAGCACGGTGATTGCGATCACCTGGCTCAGCAAATCGATGCGTTTATTCTGGGATTTCAGGAACGCCGCGAGATTCCGGTCGCGCTCACTGATCTGGCGCAACAGGTGCTGTGACTCGAATTCGCTCAGGTGCAGCTCGCTGAGCAAGTTGAACAGTGGGGAAGCATCCTGCAACACATCCTGGCCTGCGGCTTCGGGTGCGGACAGGGGCCGAATTTCCAGTGCGATCGTGTCCTCGATACGGTAGTATTCGCGGCGATCTTCTTCATCTAATGTCGACATGGCGAACCCATGGTAGCGGCGGTGGTCTGAGTGTAAAGCTGGTTATCGACCCCCGCCACAAGGACGTTCCTTTTCCCTCCGAACAAGCCCCGACATGTTCAGACCTCTCTTCGTATTTATTGGCACGCGTTATACCCGTGCAAAGCGTCGCAATCATTTTGTGTCATTCATTTCCCTGACCTCGATGATCGGACTCGCCCTTGGCGTGGTCGTGATGATCGTGGTGCTGTCGGTCATGAACGGCTTCGATCATGAGATGCGCACCCGCGTGCTGGGCATGGTGCCCCACGCGACCATCGAGTCCGGTGAACCGATCAGCGACTGGCAAAGCCTGGCCGCCAAGGTCAAGCAGAACCCGCAGGTGACGGCCGTGGCGCCGTTTACGCAGATGCAGGGTTTGCTGACCAACAACGGCAAGGTGTCCAAAGTCCTGCTCAATGCCATCGACCCTGCGCTGGAACGGCAGGTCTCGATCATTGATAACTTCATGCAGCAGGGCAAACTCGACGACCTGGCGCCGGGCAGTTTCGGCATCGTCATCGGTGACAAGGCCGCGGCCAAGCTGGGTGCGGCGATCGGCGACAAACTGACGTTTGTGGCGCCGGAAGTCACCGTGACCCCGGCCGGGATGTTCCCGCGCATGAAACGCTTTACCGTGGTCGGCATCTTCCATGTCGGCGCCGGTGAACTGGACGGCTATCTGGGCATCACCAATCTTCAGGATCTGGCCAAGCTGCATCGCTGGAAACCGGATCAGGTCCAGGGCATCCGCCTGAAGTTCGACGACCTGTTCCAGGCGCCACGCGTCGCGTGGACCATCGCGCAGCATCTCGGCGAAGACCATTTCTATGCCCGCGACTGGACACGCACCCACGGCAATCTGTATCAGGCGATCCGCATGGAAAAAGCCATGATCGGTTTGCTGTTGCTGCTGATCGTCGCCGTTGCTGCATTCAATATTATTTCCACGCTGGTGATGGTGGTGAACGACAAGAAGGGCGACATCGCGATTCTGCGTACCCTTGGCGCCACACCGGGTTCGATCATGGCGATCTTCATGGTGCAGGGCACCGTCATTGGTGTGGTCGGGACGCTGATCGGCGCCGTGGTCGGGATCTTCGCCGCGCTGAACGTCAGCGCCGCGATATCGGCCCTCGAAGGTCTGATCGGGCACAAATTCCTCAACGCCGACGTGTACTTCATCGATTACCTGCCGTCGCAAGTGCAGAGCCAGGATGTGTTGATGGTCTGCGCCGCCGCGTTGGTCCTGAGTTTCCTCGCCACCCTGTATCCAGCCTGGCGTGCCGCGCGCACCCAGCCTGCGGAGGCGCTACGTTATGAGTGAGTTGGGCATGAGTGATAAAGCAATCTTGAGCTGCCGCGACTTGGGCAAATCCTACGAGGAAGGCCCGGAATCGGTAGAGGTTCTGGCCGGTCTGCAACTGGAGCTGCATCCGGGTGAGCGCGTGGCGATTGTCGGTACCTCGGGCTCGGGCAAAAGTACCTTGCTCAACCTGCTGGGCGGCCTCGATACACCGACCAAGGGCAGTGTTTGGCTGGCCGGTGAAGAGCTGTCGGCGCTGAACGAAAAGGCTCGCGGTTTGCTGCGCAATCGGTCGCTGGGTTTCGTTTACCAGTTCCACCACTTGTTGCCTGAGTTCACCGCGCTGGAAAACGTCTGCATGCCGCTGCTGATCGGCAAGACGGCTATCCCGCAAGCGCGTCAGCGTGCGACGGCATTGCTGGAGCGGGTAGGGCTGGGGCATCGCCTGGAGCACAAACCGGCCGAATTGTCCGGTGGTGAACGTCAGCGTGTGGCCATCGCCCGCGCCCTGGTGAACAACCCAGGCCTGGTGATGCTCGACGAGCCGACCGGTAACCTCGACTCCCACACCGCCCAGGGCATTCAGGATTTGATGCTGGAACTCAGCACTTCGATGCGCACGGCGTTCCTGGTGGTGACTCACGACATGAACCTGGCTCGCCAGATGGATCGCGTCCTGCATTTGCAGGAAGGTTACCTGACGCCCATCTGATTGGCCGAAACCCGGCGTACTGAACAGTACGTCGGGTCTTTTATTTTTATACGGTGCCCAGCGAATGTTCAGACCGTTATCGATCTTTATCGGCGCGCGCTATACCCGCGCCAAGCGCCGCAATCGCTTTGTTTCCTTCATCTCGATGACCTCAATGATCGGCCTCGCCCTGGGCGTGCTGGCGATGATCGTGGTGTTGTCGGTCATGAACGGTTTCCAGCGTGAAATGAGCTCGCGCATCCTCGGCATGGTGCCTCACGCGACAATCGTCGGCGTCAATCCGATCGACGATTGGCAGCCCGTCGCTGCGGCGGCCATGAAGAATCCTGAAGTGACGGCCGCCGTGCCGTTCACCGAGATGGAAGGCATGCTGTCCTACAAGGGGACGATGCAGCCGATCCAGGTCAGCGGCGTTGATCCGGCGCTGGAAGGCAAGGTGTCGATCGTCGCCCAGCACATTGTTCAGGGGCGTCTCGATGCCTTGAAGCCGGGTGAGTTCGGCGTGGTGATCGGCGAGATCACGGCACGTCGCTTCCGCTTGAACGTCGGCGACAAGATCACCCTGATCGTGCCGGAAGTCAGCACTGCACCGGGCGGCATCACCCCGCGCATGCAGCGGTTGAACGTGGTCGGCGTGTTCAAGGTCGGCGCCGAACTGGACGGCTCCATGGCGCTGATCCACGTGGCCGATGCCGCGCAGATGCAGCACTGGGCGCCGAATCAGGTGCAAAGCGTGCGCCTGGCGGTGAAGGATTTGTACGCTGCGCCGAAGGTTTCCAGTGATATTGCTGGCGGGCTGGGCACCGCTTACAAGGCTGATGACTGGACCCACACGCAGGGCAGTCTGTTCAGTGCGATGAAGATGGAAAAAACCATGATTGGCCTGCTGCTGTTGATGATCGTCGCGGTGGCGGCGTTCAACATCATCGCAACCCTGATCATGGTGGTGAACGACAAGGGCGCGGACATCGCGATCCTGCGCACCATCGGCGCCACGCCGCGGCAGATCATGGCGATCTTCATGGTGCAGGGCACCGTGATCGGGGTTGTCGGTACGTTGATTGGTGGTGTGCTCGGCGTGATTGCGGCGCTGAACGTCAGTGAACTGGTGGGCTGGATGGAGCGGGTCAGCGGGCAGCACATTTTCAGTTCCGACGTGTACTTCGTCAGTAACTTGCCGTCCGAACTGCAGGGAGCGGATGTGGTGTTGATCTGCTCCGCCGGGTTCATTCTGAGCTTCCTCGCCACCGTTTACCCGGCATGGCGTGCGGCGAAAGTCGAGCCGGCTACCGCGTTGCGGTATTCGTAGTCTGATAGGCCGCTTTCGTCGGAACGCCGCCCGGAGCAAGCCCGCTCCCACATTTGACCGAGTTGAGCCACACATTCGTGAACGACTCAAATCCAATGTGGGAGCGGGCTTGCTCGCGAAGGGGCCAGTCCTGCTGGCCTCAATCTCCCTTGGGCAACTCAATCACAAACCGCGTCCACCCGTTATCCGATTCAGAGCGAATCTGCCCGCCATGGGCGCGGATGATCGATTGAGTGATCGCCAATCCCAGCCCCGCATGTTCACTACTGCCTTCCTGGCGTGCCGGATCAGCCCGGTAGAAGCGATCAAATAAGCGCGGCAGCAACGCCCCATCAATTCCGTCGCCGCTGTTCTCGACCGTCAGACTCAATCCCTTAGGCTGATCAATAATCCGCACCCGAACCTCGCCTTCGACCGGCGTAAACCGCAACGCATTGTCCAGCAAATTGGAAAGCGCCCTACGCAACATGCTGCGATCGCCCTCCATGCGCGCACTGCCTTCACGACTCAACCTGACCTGAGCGTCCTCCGCCAACGGCGCAAAAAACTCCAGCAATAAATCCGCTTCTTCAGCCAGCTCCAGCGGTTCGCGCTTGGGCATCAACAACCCGTGGTCAGCCTTGGCCAGGTACAACATGTCGTTGACCAGTTGCGCCATCCATTGCAGTTCTTCGAGATTGCTGTGCAGTGCTTCGCGGTAATCCTCGATGGGACGTGGGCGGGTGAGGGTGACCTGGGTGTGGGTCAGCAAGTTCGACAACGGCGTGCGCAATTCATGGGCGATGTCGGCGGAGAAGGCCGAGAGTCGCTGAAAAGAGTCGTCGAGGCGTCCGAGCATGGCGTTGAAGTTGTGGGCCATTTCCGCGAGTTCTGGCGGCATATTTTCTTCGGGCAAGCGGGCATTGAGCGACTGCGCTGAAACGCCACTGGCAACCGCACTCATGCGCCGCAACGGCCGCAACCCACTGCGCGCGGCCCAGGCACCGAGCAGGGCGGTGGCCAGTGCCGACAAGCCGACTGTCAGCCAGATAAGGTGCTGCATGCGTTGCAGAAAGTGCTGGTGATGGGTGATGTCCAGCAGCAAGGTCAACTGCGGCGAGTCAGGTTTGTCGAGGTACAACGGAGCGTTGAGGACGCGATAGTCGGTACCTTCGCTGCTCACCGTGGACAAGCCAGGTTGGGTCGGCAATGCCTGAGGCAGGTGCGTTGAGCTGTCATACCAGCGCTTGCCGTCGCTGCCAGTGATTCGCAGCGACAGATCAGTCTGTCGGCTCAATTCATCGGCCAGTTTGACTTCGCTTTCACTCGACTGAATGTCATGAAGTGCCCGACGCATACCAATCAGCTTGCCGTCCAGCAACTGCTGATCGAGTTCAACGAAATGCGCTTCGCTGGCCCTGCTGAACAACACCCCGGCAAACAGCGACACCACGGCGGTGCACGCCGCAAACAGCAGCGCCAGACGGCTGCTTAACGAAAGTCGACGCATCAGGCAGGGCGCTCTTCAAGGACGTAACCCATGCCACGCACGGTGTGAATTAATTTGTTGGGGAATTCATCGTCGATCTTCAGGCGCAAACGACGGATCGCCACTTCGATGACATTGGTGTCGCTGTCGAAATTCATGTCCCAGACCTGGGATGCGATCAACGACTTGGGCAGGACTTCGCCTTGCCTGCGCAGGAGCATTTCCAGCAGGGCGAATTCCTTGGCCGTCAGGTCGATGCGTTGACCGCTGCGTTCGACCCGGCGGCGGATCAGGTCCAGACGCAAGTCCGCCAGTTGCAGGCTGGTTTCCTGAGGTGTGGCGTTACCACGGCGCAGCAGGCTGCGGACCCGGGCCAACAGTTCGGAGAAGGCGAACGGTTTGACCAGGTAGTCGTCGGCGCCCAGTTCGAGGCCGTGGACCCTGTCCTCCACCGCGTCGCGTGCTGTCAGAAACAGTACCGGCGTGTCGAGACCGGCACCGCGCACCGCTTGCAGAATCTGCCAGCCATCGCGACCGGGCAACATCACATCGAGGATCAACAGGGCGTAATCGCCGGTCAGCGCCAGTTGCTGGCCGGTGCTGCCGTCCGCCACCAGTTCAGTATTGAAACCGGCTTCGGTCAGGCCCTGGCGCAGGTAGTGGCCAGTTTTCGGTTGGTCTTCGACGATCAGCAGTTTCATGGGCGACTCGAGGCAAATGGAACGAACGCTTTATACCGTGGGCAGCGTTAATACAGGTCAACCTGACAAAGTTGTAATCTGGCTGTCAGGTTGCGGGCAGTCGCAGTAGTTTAGAGTTTTCCACAGGCTGAACCTTATCTTGTTGGAGTGCGACTATGTTTTTGCGCAATTCACTGGTGCGCGTCGCGTGTTTGCTGGCGCTGAGCTCGCCAGCGTGGCTGCCCCGGCACATACCTACGACTTCGGCCAACCGGCCCCGGCGGCAAAGGCGACTCGCAGCGTTGAAGTCGTCATGGACGACATGTCGTTCACGCCCAAGGCGATTGATATCAAGGCCGGTGAGACGGTTCGTTTTGTGTTGGTGAATAAAGGCCAGTTGTTGCACGAATTCAACCTTGGTGATGCGGCGATGCATGCCAAGCATCAGCAGGAAATGATGCAGATGCAGAAGAGCGGGATGCTGATGCCTGCAGGCCTGAAGGAAATGGACCACGGCGCAATGGCCGGTATGGATCACGGCATGAAGCACGACGACCCTAACAGCGTGCTCGTAGAACCGGGTAAAACCGCCGAGCTGACCTGGACCTTCACCAAGGCCACCAACCTGGAATTTGCCTGCAACATCCCCGGTCATTACCAGGCCGGCATGGTCGGCAAGTTGACTGTCAGTCAGTAAGCACTCAAAGGCGGGAGCAAAGGCTGGTAGAATCCGCTGATTCTTCAGTCAGGTTTCCGCCATGCATCCCGCAGCCGAACACTCGCCGCTGGGCAAATCCAGCGAATACATCGCCACCTACACGCCGTCCTTGCTGTTCCCGATCCCGCGCACCGCGAAATGGGCCGAGCTGGGCCTGACGGCTGAAACCCTGCCGTACAAGGGCGTGGATTTCTGGAATTGCTTCGAGCTGTCGTGGCTGTTGCCGTCCGGCAAACCAGTGGTGGCCATTGGTGAATTCAGTATCCCGGCGGATTCGCCGAATATCATCGAATCGAAGTCGTTCAAGCTGTACCTCAATTCCCTGAACCAGACACCGTTTGCCGACACCGCGAGCCTTGAGGCGACGTTGGCGAAAGACCTGTCGGCTGCTGCCGGTAAACCGGTCGGCGTGCGGATTCGCAGCCTGAAGGACGTCGAGGCCGAAGGCGTCGTGGCGTTGCCGGGCGTGTGCATAGATGATCTGGACATCAGCGTCAGCAACTATGAGCATCCGCGTCCGGAACTGCTGCGTTGCGATGAATCACGCATCGTGGAGGAGAGCGTGCACAGCCATTTGCTCAAATCCAACTGCCCGGTCACCAGTCAGCCGGACTGGGGCAGCGTGGCGGTGGAATACCGTGGCGCGGCACTGGATCACGCGAGTTTGCTGGAATACATCGTGAGCTTCCGTCAGCACTCCGACTTCCACGAGCAGTGCGTGGAGCGGATTTTTCTCGACCTGCAACGGTTGTTGAAACCGGAGAAATTAACGGTGTATGCGCGGTATGTGCGGCGCGGTGGGTTGGACATCAACCCGTATCGCAGTACTGAAACCGTTCAACTGCCAAACCACCGTCTGGTCCGTCAATAAATAACCCCTGTGGGAGCGGGCTTGCTCGCGAAGGGGCCGTTACATTCAACATCAATGGTGACTGACACTCCGCCTTCGCGAGCAAGCCCGCTCCCACAGGGGATTGCATTGCAAGTCGCAGATATGAAAAAGCCCCGCTATCACTAGCGGGGCTTTTTTGTATTCAGCGGGTTCAGATCCCCATGTTGGCCAGGGCTTGCACGATGTTGCGCAAGGTGCCAGCAAGGGTTGGATGTTCGATTTCGAAACGCTCGACGGCCAGGTTCACATTGTCGGAGAGGCTGGAGTCCTGGGTTTTGGTTTCCAGCTCAATTTCCAGTTCGATTTGTTGCATCAGCGCGTGCAGGTCTTCGCGCTCGGCTTCGGTCAGCGGTGGATTCTGTTCCAATTGCTCGCGCAGAGTATTGAGCTGTTGTTGCAGTTCGCGGGCAGGCATGGCGTTCTTCCTTTTATCGATAGGCACTGGCATAGACCGCAGCAGCACGCCAAAGGTCTATGGCTTGACCTTTAGATTAATCCACTCGCGCGCAACCTGCATGATCTCGATCAGGGCTTTTCGCCCTTGAGCCGGCGCAGGCTGATGTCGGCCAGGCAGGTGTCGAGCTCACCGAGGTGATCGATCACCGAATGCACACCCAGACCGAACAGTTGCATCGTTGCCTTGCCGCGTTTGAATTCCCGTTCCTGCTGAGTCAGCGCCTGCCATTCGTTGGGCGCCAGGCCGCAGAGTGAGCCGCAGGACGCCAGCCCAATCGTCCACAAACCGGCATTGAGCCCCGCTTGCAGCAATCGCGGTTCGCCGCTGACCAGAACGCAACCCTCCAGTCGTTCAACATTCAACGTCATCAAGGCTTGCCAGCAGGCGTGCGGTGCCGGCCATGGATTGTTTGTTTCGGGGTGTTGCGAGGGTTTGATCCATGAAGGCAAGGCAGCGGCCAGGGAATGGCTGAGGGCAGGGGGAAGTTCATCGAGCCAGGCACAGGGAATCTGCTGATGCTGCAAGCTGCGCAGGCTATCCAGCGCGCCGGGCGTGGCCTCGGCGTGCATGGCAGAGGGGATGCCGTGTGCACGTGTGCGGGCACCGAAATCCACCAGGCAACCACTGAGGCCGAACAGTACGGCGGTCAGGCTGGGCGCAATGTGGGGCAAGGTTTCGGCGTGCGGCATATCAACGTCCCTGAAATAGCCTCAAGGCTAGGGGGCGACGGTGACAGTTGAGTGACACTGATGTGAATCGCTCACAATCATCACGAATGATCCGCAAGCTGCCTAAAGCGGCTTTTCCGTCTTATACTAGCCCGCTTAACGCTTGGGCCAAGCGCCCGCGCCAGTACAATCCAAGGAGTTTTTCTATGCGCTGGAGCAATCATCTAGCTCAGTTTTGTGTGTTTACCAGCGTATTGCTGGTTCCGTTCGTTGCCCAGGCAGCCTCGGAAGACGACCCTTGGGAAAGCATCAACCGCCCGATCTACAAGTTCAACGATGTGCTCGACACGTATGCGCTGAAGCCTTTGGCCCAGGGCTATCAGTTCGTGACGCCGCAGTTCCTTGAAGACGGCATCCACAACATGTTCCGCAACGTCGGTGAAGTCACCAACCTTGCCAACGATATCTTGCAGGCCAAACCGGCCGCCGCTGGCGTCGACACCGCACGCTTGATTTTCAACACCACCTTCGGCCTGCTGGGCTTCTTTGATGTGGGCACCAAGATGGGCCTGCAACGCAATGACGAAGACTTCGGCCAGACCCTCGGCTACTGGGGCGTAGGCAGCGGCCCTTACGTGATGCTGCCGCTTCTGGGCCCAAGCACCTTGCGTGACGCGCCGTCCAAGTATGTCGACGGCTACACCGGCCCGTACCCTTACATCAACGACGTGCCCGTGCGTAACTCGATCTTCGGCCTGAACATCATCGACACCCGCGCCAACCTGCTGTCGAGCGAGAAGCTGATCACCGGCGACAAGTACACCTTCATCCGCAATGCGTACTTGCAGAACCGCGAATTCAAAGTCAAAGACGGCCAGGTCGAAGACGATTTTTGATCTCGACCGGTAAAACGAAGAAGGCGGCCAGTGGGCCGCCTTCTTTCGTTTGGCTTGCGGGGCCGGTTTGACTGATGGATTCGAACCTTCCATTACGTTACGGTTTTGCCGGTTCTTATAACTCCCGGTGATTTGAAATGGAAAGACGTCAAGCGACCATCGGCGTGAGCTTGAAACGCCCCGCGGATGGGAGTACCGTCTGCGCCTTAGAAGGGCACCTCTGGTGTACCTGTGTGTAGGGCAAATGCTCGAAAACAGTGCAGTAGAGAGGCTAGAAAGCGAATCCAGTAGTGTGAGCCGGGACAAAGCCCCTGCCTGCTACGCCAACCTAATTCTGGCGCCGTTTGCCCACATGCCAAAAACCAGTGCCACGCTGCTGATAATCGATGATGACGAAGTAGTGCGCGCGAGCCTCGCCGCCTATTTGGAAGACAGTGGTTTCAGCGTCTTGCAGGCCAGCAATGGCCAGCAGGGTCTTCAGGTATTCGAGCAAGACAAGCCCGACTTGGTCATCTGCGATCTGCGCATGCCACAGATGGGCGGACTCGAACTCATTCGCCAGGTCACCGAGCTGTCGCCACAAACCCCGGTGATCGTGGTTTCGGGCGCCGGCGTGATGAACGACGCGGTCGAGGCCCTGCGCCTGGGCGCAGCGGACTACCTGATCAAGCCTCTCGAAGATCTGGCTGTGCTCGAGCACTCTGTGCGCCGGGCCCTGGATCGTGCGCGCCTGCTGCTGGAAAACCAGCGCTACCGCGAGAAGCTGGAAAAGGCCAACCGCGAGCTCGCCGCCAGCCTGAACCTGCTCCAGGAAGACCAGAACGCCGGTCGCCAGGTGCAGATGAACATGCTGCCGGTCAGCCCCTGGACCATCAACGAGTTCCAGTTTGCTCACCAGATCATCCCGTCGCTGTACCTGTCGGGTGATTTCGTCGACTACTTTCGGGTCGACGAGCGTCGGGTAGCCTTCTACTTGGCGGACGTTTCCGGTCATGGCGCCTCTTCAGCCTTCGTTACCGTGTTGCTGAAGTTCATGACCACGCGCTTGCTGTTCGAGTCCAAGCGCAGCGGTACATTGCCGGAATTCAAGCCTTCAGAGGTCCTTGGTCATATCAACCGAGGCCTGATCAGTTGTAAGCTGGGTAAACACGTCACAATGGTCGGTGGAGTCATCGACGAGGAGACAGGTTTGTTGACCTATAGCATCGGCGGTCATTTGCCGTTGCCAGTGTTGTACACGCCAGACAGTGTTTGTTATCTGGAAGGGCGTGGTCTGCCGGTGGGCCTCTTCAATGAAGCCACCTACGAAGACCACGTACTGGAGCTGCCGCCGACGTTCAGCCTGACGCTGATGTCCGATGGCATTCTGGACCTTTTGCCAGAACCTACACTCAAAGAAAAAGAAGCGGCTTTGCCCCAACGGGTCAAGGCAGCGGGCGGCAGCCTGGATGGTCTGCGGCAGGTTTTTGGATTGGCCACGCTAGGGGAGATGCCGGATGATATCGCCCTGTTGGTGTTGAGCAGGAATCTTTAATGAGTACCGGTAGAATCCAGTTCGCCGAGCAGGATGGCACCTTCGTCCTGAAGTTCGTCGGTGAAGTTCGCCTGACCCTGTGTTCGGCGTTGGATGCGACTATTGAGCGGATCTTCACGGCGTTGAACTTCAACGCGATCGTGATCGACCTGACCGAAACCCGCAGCATCGACAGCACCACCCTTGGCCTTTTGGCCAAGCTGTCGATCCTGTCGCGGCAAAAGGTCGGCTTGCTGCCGACCGTCGTCACCACCCACGAAGACATCACCCGTCTGCTGCAGTCCATGGGCTTCGAGCAAGTGTTCAACATCGTTGACCGCCCGATCCCGTGTCCTGAGTGCTTGACCGACCTGCCAGACCAGGATCAGTCCGAAGAAGTGGTGCGGATCAAAGTGCTTGAAGCGCACAAGATCCTCATGGGGTTGAACGACTCCAATCGTGAAGCGTTTCATGATCTGGTGAATGCGCTCGAGCGTCACTGATCACCTGAAAGTGATGTGGGCCTTACAGGCCCTATCGCAGGCAAGCCAGCTCCCACATAACCTCAGTCGTAAACACTATCGCGATCCATAACAAATCCCCTGTGGGAGCGGGCTTGCCCGCGATGGCGCCATAACAAGCACCACATCCTTCAGTGCGAAGCCCATCCAATACCCAAATTCAACGCATAAAAAAGGGCGAACCCATTAAGGTTCGCCCTTTTTGCATTGCCTTGAACTAGATCACAGCTTGGCTTGCAACAGCGCCTCAAGCTTTTCCTGGTCGCGAGCGAACTGACGAATACCTTCAGCCAGTTTCTCGGTCGCCATCGCATCCTCGTTGGACAACCAACGGAACTGCGCTTCATTCAAGTTCAAACGAGCTTCACCGGCATGACCCGGGGCTAATTTGCGCTCCAGCTTGCCAGTATCCGCCGCCAGCTTATCAATCAGATCCGGGCTGATGGTCAGGCGATCGCAACCGGCCAGCTGCTCGATCTGATTCAGGTTACGAAAGCTCGCGCCCATGACCACAGTCTTGTAGTCATTGGCCTTGTAGTAGTTGTAGATGCGCGTCACCGACTGCACGCCCGGATCATCCGCGCCGGTGTAGTCGTTGCCGTTGGCCTTCTTGTACCAGTCGTAGATACGACCCACGAACGGCGAAATCAGGAACACCCCGGCGTCAGCACACGCCGCAGCCTGGGCGAACGAGAACAGCAACGTCAGGTTGGTCTGAATGCCTTCTTTTTCCAGAATTTCGGCAGCGCGGATGCCTTCCCAGGTGGAAGCGATCTTGATCAGCACGCGGTCACGGCCAATGCCGGCCTTGTCGTACAGGTCGATCAGACGGTGCGCACGCTTCAATACGGCGTCAGTGTCGAACGACAGGCGCGCATCCACTTCGGTGGAAATACGGCCAGGGATCACTTTCAGAATTTCTTGCCCTACCGCGACGCCAAAACGGTCGCTGGCCAGGCCAACATCGCCCTTGCAGTCGCTGACGCAAGCGTTCAGCAACTCGGCATAACCGGGAATGGCCGCCGCTTTCAGCAGCAGGGAAGGGTTGGTGGTAGCGTCCACGGGTTTAACGCGAGCGATAGCTTCGAAGTCGCCGGTATCGGCAACAACGGTGGTCATTTGTTTGAGTTGTTCCAGCTTGGAAGTCATGGGCGTGCTCTGTCCTATGGGTCTAATGACATTACCCGAGCGCTGACAGCCACTCAAGGGTGCGTGTACGTATCGAGGGCCCCAGCGGCAACATCCGGAAAACGGCTGTTTGAAAGGCGGGGCGCGGTATCGGTAAATACGATGCCAAATCAGACCACAGGTTCAACCCAAGCGACCGTTAACGCCCCTCAAGCAACTCCGCCGCCTGGTCCAGCAACACCAAAGGCTCTTTTGCCTTGTGAATATCCACCGACAACAACTGCCGAAACTTGCGCGCCCCCGGAAACCCGGTGCCCAGTCCCAGCACATGCCGAGTGATGTGGTGCATCGAGCCGCCCGCATCGATATGCGCGGCTATATAAGGCCGCAACTGCGCCAGCGCCTCGGCCCGGCTGATCACCGGCGCCGTGCTGCCGAACAGTTGCTGATCCACCTCAGCCATCACATAAGGGTTGTGATAGGCCTCACGGCCCAACATCACGCCGTCGAACGTCTGCAAATGCTCGTGACAGGCTTCCAGTGTCTTGATCCCGCCGTTGAGAATAATCTCCAGCTCCGGAAAATCCGTCTTCAACCGCGCCGCCACGTCATAGCGCAGGGGCGGAATGTCGCGGTTCTCCTTCGGCGACAACCCCTCCAGAATCGCAATCCGCGCATGCACCGTAAAACTCGTGCACCCGGCATCCCGAACCGTGCCGACGAAATCACACAACTGCTCGTAACTGTCCCGCCCATTAATCCCGATGCGGTGCTTCACCGTCACCGGAATCGACACCGCATCCCGCATCGCCTTCACACAATCAGCCACCAACTGCGGATGCCCCATCAGGCACGCACCGATCATATTGTTCTGCACCCGATCACTCGGGCAGCCGACATTCAGATTCACCTCGTCGTAACCGTGCTCCTGCGCCATGCGCGCGCACATCGCCAGGTCCAGCGGCACACTGCCGCCGAGTTGCAGGGCGAGCGGGTGCTCGGCTTCGTTGTGACGCAGGAAGCGGTCGTGATCGCCGTTGAGGAGCGCGCCGGTGGTGACCATTTCGGTGTAGAGGAGGGCGTGCTTGGAGAGCAGGCGCAGGAAGAAGCGGCAATGGCGATCGGTCCAATCCATCATCGGGGCGACGGAGAAGCGGCGGGAGAGCGGGGCGGGTGTAGCGGTGATTGGGGGCATTGGCGGTTCTGAGATGGGTGGGGCTGGGAGGTGGGGAGTTTATCAGGATTGGGGTTGCAGGGCTTAGGCGAGTCCTATTGCGATGAGCACGCGTAGCTGTGGGATTGAGCGAGACAGCTACAAGACGTACTGATAGCATCTGGCTACTAACTAGTGAGCTGTTTGAGGAAGGGATCCTATGCTGACGAGAATCGCGTCATTTGCTTTCGCCGCCGCCGGCATTTTTGCATTCGCACAAAGCGCCGCCGCCGAAGAAAAGCTCTTCAAGAATTACGTCTATCAATCTCCTCTCGCGAACTACACCGAAGCCGCTGGCTACTACGATTGCTCCGAGGATGTTGGCGGCACGGCCAGGTGCATCGACGATGTCGACTTCCTGGAAGAGAAATTCACCGTGGCGTTGGTGTTTTCGGGCGACAAGCTGATCATGGTGTCGTTGATCAGCCCGTTCGATCAGGATTTGTATGGCAAAGCCATTGCAGGGCTTTCCAAGACGTTCACGTTGGTTTCCATGACCGATGATAAGTCAATGCTGGACGTGATTGAAGTTGCGAAGAAAGTGAGTAGTAAAGACGAGTTAACAGCGGAGTTATCCAACTTTGAGCAGGTCGGCCTGACCTCCGGGAGTCTGACCTATACGTTTCTGGAAGGTGTGAATGCCAAAGGGCAGCCGAATGCGGTTAGCGCGCTAAACGCATCACCTGAAAATATCCGGTCTGCTGAGTTGGTACTTGCGGGTGAGGGAGCTGATGCGGGGGTGTTGATTCGGTTTTCGTTTCCACGGTTAGAGGCTAATAAGATTGGCGGATGCTGGAGCTGAGTGCAACACGGTTATTGAATTGAAGTTGGGGCATCATGCCGCCAAGCGATGGCCTCTTGCATCACTTGGCCCATCATTTCGATGGGGCATTTGAAATCGAAACGCTTACGTGGGCGCATGTTCAATTGCAGGGCTATGGCATCCAGTTCTTCCTGGCTGTGTTTCGACAAGTCTGTGCCCTTGGGTAGGTACTGGCGGATCAAACCATTGATGTTCTCGTTGCTGCCGCGCTGCCAAGGGCTGTGCGGGTCGCAAAAATAGATGGCGACGCCAGTCTTC
>NZ_CP024866.1:4960359-4994534 GCF_004136015.1 Pseudomonas sp. ACM7
AAAGCGTTCACTGCCCCGCAACAGCTTGCGCTTGGGGCGGCAGGGGCGACGACGAACCCGCATAGAGTGCTGAGCAGTGTGGGCTGAGTAACTGCCGCAACGCTCCCCATTACGCCTCAACTCCCGGCTGATGGTTGAGGGCGAGCGCTTGATCAAGAGGGCAATCCTGCGCAGGCTGAAGCCTTGGACGTGACCGAGTTGGATGGTTACGCGCTCTTCGACGCTAAGTTCGTGATAGGACATAGGGGCAACACCGTACCGGAAAGGTCAGGTGTTGCACTCAGTTTCCGCGGCCGCCCACGCTATCTTGAGGATTACCTGTGGCTTTTAGATCGAAGTAGATATCGGCCCAGTCGGGATTCGGCTCTGCGACAAGCTCTGTTTGAAATACTGTGAATATCGAAGTCAGCCGTTGTTGACCATCTAGTACATAGTCAATTGGGTAGTCGGCGTGGGGGGCAGGTAACGTGAAGGTGCCCAAGTTTCGTTCTGTCGTTAATTGCTGCTTGGTGCGCCAGAACAGAAGAGAACCGAACGGATAACCTTTGTAAACGCTGTCTAATAAGTATGCAACCCGATCCATCTCCCAAACAAACCCACGTTGAAATGCGGGGATTCGGATTTCGCCCGACACTACTGCGTCGAGGATTTTCCGGATTGAATAATGTTGATACTCCATGACGAACCCATCCTTGCGCATTAACTCGGTGCGTAAATGTACTCGATCACATCATGAAAGATCCAGTGTCATAGCAGACGGATTCTAGGCTGTCGCCCAGCAAAGTTTCATAATGCCAGCCAGTCTCGCGGCATAGGATGATGACCTAAGGTCGTGTCAAGTGCTTCCAGCCCGCCGGGAAATGAAAAATGATCTCGAACCTCGTCGAAGCCGTATGATCGCCGCATCATCCTTATCGTCTCAATGTTTTAAGTCGTTGTAGCTTGCCGGTGATCACAAACGTATCAAGCACTTTCTGCCCATCACATACTGCTTCCCGAATATCCAGGGACGTCAATTCTTTACGAATGACTTTCCTCTAGCGGTTATCGGTTTTTTTTTGTAGTGGTCGTCGGAGATTCCGAAGGGTGCGCATTCATGCTGATTAGTTAATGTGATTGATAGTACTCGGGTAAACCGCAAGAGCGGTAAACGGGACTGCTTATGCTGCCAGCCCCCTGTGAGGGCGGAGGGGCGTCCGGGGAGGGCGCCCCTTTGTGACATCAGGACGGTTCAGCATCCATACGTCTGGCAACGACATCCAGCACATCGCATCCATCGCGCAACGGTATGCAGCAAAGCATTGCGAAGTCGCTGAGTATCACCGAATCCGTGGTGATGTCGCCGCGCATTGCGAGGTTTTCCAGGATCTGCGTTACCGCACCAATTCGGTAACGAGCGGTGCTTAGGAGTGAATGCAGCGGTTGGGTGGTGTTTACATACAGCGAGGGAAGGTCGTCGGCGTTGCTGGTTAAAGCCATATATTCTTTCATGAGTGATTGCCTTGAAGTGAAGTGAGATCACCTACCACTCGTTGTCGCCAAACAAAGGGTGGTAGCTGTACGCGGGTTGGCGAACCGGACAAGGCACAAACCGGCAGACCCGAAGATCTCCCACGCACAGCCACCAAAAAAAGGTAGCCAAGTGCGTTTAGAAACTCTCCGAGCTGGCTCGGAGGTTTCTGTGCCTTATCATCGAGTCGCCAAACCCGACACGTCATATGGACGCGGATCGGACTATAGGCCTCGTGACAAAAGCACAGCAATGGACAAGTGTACGGACAATTCCCAGAGTCGTGTAGGACGTTGCTCTTTTGACAGTTTGTCTGGAGAACACCCTTTTTTGCCTCAAGCAATCACTACCTGAACCAATGCTGTCGCCCAGCAAAGTTTCATAATTCCCGGCGGGCATGCGGCATAGGATGACTACCTAAGGTCACCGCGCTTCCAACCCACAGGAAACTGAAAAATGATCTCGAATCTCTTAAAAGTCGTGCTGATCGGTGGTGCGTTGCTATTGAGCGCCTGTTCGGGTGCAAGCACCCATAGCGAATATTCGGAAGCTACCCTGCCGTCTGCCGGTTTTGGTCCGGGGCCTACCAACAATCCCAATAAGATGAATTTCCATGGCAGTGCGCTCGGCAACAGTTTCGGCGAGTACGGTTCGGGGTTGTTGCACGACGATTAACGGCGGAAGTGTTTCCGCCGTTTTGCGTTTTGCCTGATGTGCCGTGTGCTTTGGGTTGGCGACTGCTGCGCAGCCGGACGCAGGCTTCGCCAGCTGCTACATGAAGTACGGTTATTTGGGCTCGGGTGTCGCTATCCATTGGCCCAAAACTTTCTGGTAGTTGCCGGTCACCTTGGCTAGGTGCAACCACTGATCGACATACAACTTCCAAGTCATGTCATCACGCGGCAGCAAGTAAGCCTTCTCGCCATACTGCATGAACTGCGTCGGGTTCACCGCGCACAACCCAGGTTTGAGTTTCTGCTGATACAGCGCTTCCGAGGCGTCGGTGATCATCACGTCAGCCTTCTTGTCCAGTAGCTCCTGGAAGATGGTCACGTTGTCGTGAAGGCTCAGTTGCGCCTTGGGTAGAAAGGCGTGAACAAAGGCTTCGTTGGTGCCGCCGGCCGGTTCGACCAGGCGAACCGAAGGCTGGTTGATTTGCTCGACGGTCTGGTACAGCGCCTGATCTTCGCAGCGCACCAGCGGGATTTTGCCGTCGACGTCCAGCGTGGTGCTGAAGAAAGCCTTTTTCTGGCGCTCCAGCGTGACGGAGATGCCGCCGACGCCGATGTCGCATTTACCCGCCAGCATGTCGGGCATCAGGGTTTTCCAGGTGGTCTGCACCCACTCGACCTTGACGCCGAGGCTGTCGGCCAGCGAGCGGGCCATGGCGATGTCGATGCCCGAATACTCGCCGTCCTCGGCTTTGACGGTATAGGGTTTGTAGTCGCCTGTTGTGCACACGCGCAGTTGGCCTTGTTGGATGACGCTGTCCAAATGCGATTGTTCTGCCTGAGCGGCAAACGATAGAGCGAGCAGACCACCGAGCATCATTGTGCTTTTTAGGTTGTTCATTGTTATCCGGCTTCCATGATGGAGTGGGGGCTGAGAGTACTTACTTTCTGCTGCACCGCTCAACATCATCCTGGGTTTTCAAATCGGTCTCGATTCCCAATCGGTATTTGCAGTAGTCGATAATCCACGCGCGTTGCTCTTGCGTCAGGCGTTCCACTTTTCGAGTGTCGCCGTCATTGGCGTGGATGTTGTAGAACTCGATTTGCAGGGTTGGGTGTTTCTTGATGAAGGGGATTGTTTCGACGTCGCCGTCTTCAACGGCGTTGTAGTAACCAAGATTCAGCACGCCCAATAAGATCAGCGCGTTAACAGCGATCAGTTTTTTCATCCTTGAAACTCAGCGGGGGAATGGATAACACCGACGCTCATAAATACTCCCGAATTTCCTTCCAGACGTATCCGTAGCTGTAGCGCAGCCAAGCGATTTTCACTTTTGCGAAGGTGCGACGAACCGGACTCGACGCTCGTGCGCTCAATGTGTTTTCGATTTCACTCAGTAGCCAGTCATCCTTGAAACCCGTCCAGATGGGTGGAACGGTCGCTTCCAGGTTCCAGAAACAGACCGGTGCGACTTCTGTGTAAAGGATGTCTTTTGCGGCTTTTAAGTCGTATGGCCGAATTTGCTCGGCGATGTAAGCGTAGTCGACGGGGTTGTCTACGAACGCCTCAGCCAGTGCTATCCGGATGCTCGCTTTCTGTTCCGGGGTCAGAGTGGCGGTGATGGACATGCCTGTTCCTTCAGGGGGGGCGTTGGGGTGGTTTTACCACAGAGCGACCGATTACAGGCGTGCGCCATAACCCGAAGCCGCCCAGGAGCCCGCCCGCGGCCAGCCCCTTCACGAAGGTGCGTCTTGATGTGTTGGAGTGCATGCCGTTTTCCCGGTCCGTCAGCGTGAAGAGATTGACGACGAGGCTAACGGGCGGTGCCTTTCAGCAGGTTGAGGCGGGGATTACAGTTTTGACAGTTTCATGCCGTATTTATTGGCGTGTATCGGGCGTTAATGCTGCGGCTACAGTGCCGCCACCGCAATTGATATACGAAGACGACTTCAACCAACGCTGATCCGGATAATAAGAAAACAACAACTGCCCATCTTTCATCGAATCAATCAACTTATGCGCAATCGCCGGCCGCACAGCCGGACAACCCAGGCTTCTACCAATCCGGCCATTCGCTCGGGCAAGAACCGGACTGACATAGGGCGCCCCGTGAATAACGATCGCCCGCTCAAATGCGTTGTCATTGAAACCCGGCTCCAGACCTTCCATGCGCAAGGAATAACCGTTCTGGCCGACATAGCTCGACTGGGTGCGGTACAAACCGAGGCTGGTGGCAAAGCTTTCATTCTGGTTGGAGAACTTGACCGCCATGTTCTCGCCGCTGTTGCGACCATGGGCAACCAGTTCGTGGAACAGTAATTTACGTTTCTTCAGATCGAACACCCACAACCGTTGTTCGGTCGAAGGCAGTGAATAGTCGATGACAGCAAGTCTTTGGACAGGTGCTTTACCTTGAGCCAAGCTGCATTGGGTAGCGCGTACGGCCAGCCCGATGACTTTGGCGTTGGCGCCTGGTGCTGCTTTGAGCAGCGCGGCTTCAAGCGAATCGGCGTAGGCTGCCGGTACCGAAACTAACGTCAGCAGCAAGGCCGTGAATAGGAAACCAAAGCGGTCTGGCGCCATATGTAAGTCTCACATTAATGTTTCGAGTCTAGCAGTGTGCTGGATGCTAGCCGTTGAATACGGGGCGATTAAGGATTATCCATGGGGCAGTTAACAAGGTTATTCGTCATAAGCCGCATCTTTTTTATGGGCTTTCTGATCAGCGGCGCAGCGATTGCAGAAACTTCGCCGATTGAGGCGGTATCTGCAGTCATCAGCAGAACTGGCGCAGCACCTGACGATTACGTCGCTCAAACGATTCAGGCGGCACTTGAGCCATTGAGTTCAGCGTTTCCACCCTTGCTCACTTCCCGTGGCCATCAACGGGTGGACCCGAGTCGCGTGGTCATGGATTTTTACATGCATCGGAGTTATCGCTCGGCCTGGGCGAACGACAGCGATGTCATCCAGTTATTGAAAAGCCTGAGCGAGACCCAGGCCGATGGGTTGGACCCTGCGGACTTTCATATCGATGAGTTGGCGAAGGCCCGAGCGTCGATGCAGGCAGCAGAGCCGACGGTGGCGCAACGAGCGGCGTTCGATATCGCGGCCACCCGGACCTTTATCACGGCGCTGCTGCAATTGCGGCGCGGCAAGGTTGACCCTTCGCGTCTGGACATCCATTGGAATTTCGACCCCGTCGGCGCCGATCCTCGTGGAGACATGAATAACTTGTTCGCCGCGCTCGATGCTCATGACGTGGCGCGCGCTTTCGCCGAAGCGCCACCACAAGAGGCGGTTTACCGCAGCCTGCGCGTGGGCCTGGCGCAACTGCGCAAGGTTCGGGGTGCGGGTGGCTGGCCGAAGATTGCCGAAGGCCAATCGCTCAAGCCTGGCATGGATGACGCCGCGGTCGCGCAGTTGCGAGCACGTTTGGTGGTGGGTGGTTATCTGGCCCCATCAAAGAAGCAACGCACTGATTACGACGACAGCGTCGCCGCGGCGGTGAAAAAGTATCAGACCGAGCAATACCTCGGGGCGGATGGCGTGGCAGGGGCCGCGACACTGGCTGCGTTGAATGTGCCCGTAGAGGCACGGATAGACCAGGTTCGGGTGAACATGGAGCGCGCGCGTTGGTTGCTGTACAAACTTCAGGGCACTTTTGTCATCGTTGATATTGCGGGCTACAAAGTGGCGCTCTATCGCGACGGTAAGGCGATATGGCGTTCCCGGGTTCAAGTCGGCAAGCCGTTTCGCAGTACGCCTGTGTTTCAAGCCGAGATTACTTATGTAACGTTCAACCCCACCTGGACCGTGCCACCGACGATCCTCGTCCAAGACATGCTGCCGAAGATTCAACGAGATCCCGGCTACCTTGCCGCTAACCGTATAAGAGCCCTTGATCGAGAGGGCAATGTGCTCGATCCGTCGACCGTCGACTGGGATAACCCGCGTGGTATCACGCTGCGACAGGATGCCGGGCCGGATAATTCGCTGGGGCAGGTGGTCATTCGGTTTCCCAATGACTATTCGATTTATCTCCACGACACGCCGCATCGCGAGTTGTTTGCGCAATCACGCCGTGCCACCAGTTCAGGCTGCATACGAGTGGAGAACCCGCTGCAGTTGGTTGAGCTGCTGTTCAACGACCCTGTTCGTTGGAACAGTGCCGGAATACAGGCTCAGCTGGCTAACGGCAAGACCGAAAACATCAGACTGCCCATCAAGGTGCCGGTGCTGTTGGCTTACTGGACGGTGGACCTGAGTAACGATGGTCGAGTGATGTTTAAACCCGATGTGTACGGGTACGATTCCGCGGTACTGCGGGGGTTGAATCTGCCTTCGGAACTGCCCGTTCTGGATGTGCGACGAGCAGGAACTTCCGCTGTCGCGACGGGGCAAAACCAGCAGTAGCCATGAAGGAATTGGGACTTGTCACCCGTATGGAAAGGGCAGGTCATCGATGCGCCAACGATGCAAGCGCTCTGCGTCAACCTTTGCGCTCTGTCGCAGATTCCGGCGTTGGCGAAGCCAAAAGGTTGGCTCACCCGTTGATAACTATCACAATGCAAAATAGTCACCGATCATCGATGTAAAGGGATAGGGAATTGAAGATGGATGTTGCGCAAAGAAAACCGTCACTCCTCACAGGTATGCTTGATGTGCATGACCTCGATGAGTGCCGCAACATTCAAAAAGGAGCTGTGTTTATCATTGCCTCGGGGGCGTCCGCTAAAGATTTTCCGCTGGAAAAGTTTGCCGACATTCCGATGATTACGATGAATGGCGCCATCTCCATGTTCTCCGGGACAGGTACCAAGCCATTCTTTTATGCCTGTACAGATCAAGGCTTTTCCCGACAGCAACCCGAACTGTTTTCAGAGGCGATGCGCATCAGTCAGCGGGTTGCACTGTGGCAAGAGCACATCTGGCATACGACGGTAGCGCCTGAGGGCGAACTGTATTTACTCGGCCGAGCACCCAAGCTCTCCTGGACGGACCTGGTTTTCAGGGCCGATAAAGAACTGGTCAGAAGTCGCAAGCTCGGAAACGGCCGCAATAGAACCCTTGGTTTCAGCAAGAACCTTAAACGCGGTTTTTTTGATGCCCGTACGGTGGCTTATCTGGCGTTGCAGATTGCCTATCACGTGGGCTTCACCAAGGTGTTTTTGGTAGGCGTCGACTTGAATCAGTCTGTGAGCCGTTTTTACGAAGAGGCAGGCACGTTCGCCTCGCCATGCCTGCTCGATCAGCATTTTTATACGAGAATCCTGCCGTCGTTCGAGATCTTGTCGAAGTACGTCGTGGATGATGATTTTCAGGTCTACAACCTGTCCAGTTCCTCAAGGATTCCGGGTGAACTTATTCCCCGAGTGACGCTGGATGAGATCGACAAGATGATCTAAGGGTTGGTCGGGCTTTATTGAAATGGGCGCCCTCGGGGCGCCCATTTTTGTGTGTGTGATTTATCGACCGTCAACCGTTCGGCAATTGCGTCGGATCTGCAAATAAGTGTCGCCTAAGCTTTGATTTATCCGGACATTCTTCCGGTACTTACAAGGACGGTGTGGCATGACTTTATTAAAGTTCGGCGCGTCGATCCTGATGGTCTGTCTGGCAGGCTGCGCGACCAGCAATAGTTATGAGCCTCCACCGGTTCCGGCATCTGCGATGACGCTAGACGATGGGCAAATTCATAGCACGTTAGTGGGTAAGAAGTTTTATGGAACCACCCGGCAGGGCAGTCACCCCTACTCGATCAGGTTTTTAGCCGATGGTATCGATGTGTTCGAGATGGCGCCTGACGCGCCGGAGAAAGAACGGTGGACTCTCAAAGACGGTGTTGTTTGCGTCATACCTAACAAGTACCCAACCGAATGCAGCCAAGTGAAGGTCGCCAATAATGTGTATTGGTTCGTCGACCCAAAGAACGGGAGAGTCAACGCACATCTGAAGCTCACGCCTTGATGGTGATTCTCGTGAAGGAATGGGCGTTCGTGGTACGCCCATTCTTTGTGATCATGCCTGGCCCAGTTCCTCGCGCAAAAACTCCCGATTCGGAGGCCGCCATCACCGCTCGCACGGAATTGGCGGCGTGCTTTCAATTGGCGGCGCTGCACGGTTTGGAAGAGGGCATCTGCAACCACTTTTCCGCCATGGTGCCGGGTCGGGATGATCTGTTTTTCGTGAACTCCTACGGCTACGCGTTCGAAGAAGTCACCGCTGACAACCTGCTGGTGCGATTTTCAGGGCAACGTCGTGGTGGACGAAGACTACAACGGTCTGGCGCTCGACGAGTCTGAAGGCGACCGGATTGCCAGCGTCATGGGCGATGCCGACATTCTGTTTTTGAAGAACCACGGGGTGATCGTCGCCGATGCGGCGACTAGCCAAAGGACATTTGCCCCATCCCCCCCCCGTAGACTAAGCTCACAAAAAATAAGGGATTTGGGGGTGTTACCCATGCCTTACCCTTACAGGACGCGCTTTTGCCAATCCCTCTTCACGATTCGTACAACGCCACTGGCGTCACGTTGAAACGGTTACCTCTGCGCAAAGCAGCGGTACTGTTTATTGCGGTCGTGTGCCTGAGCCTGTGCGGTTTGCTTTACCTGCAACTGGAGCAGTCGCGCCGGCATGACTTGGCATTGGCGCAAGTGGCGTCATCAAACCTGACGCGGGCCATGGCGCAGCAGGCCGAAGACACCTTCATGCAAGCCGATCTGGTACTGACCAGTCTGGCGGACTGGATTCAGGCTGACGGTTTCGGCGCGCCCCAAAAGGCACGCTTGCAGAAAACGTTCGCCCGGCGGGTGCAGGCGCTGAATCAATTGCACGGGATATTTCTGTTCGACCAAAAGGGGCAGTGGATCGTTAGCTCCTTTGAAGACCTGCCACGCGGCCCGGGTGTGGCGGATCGCGAGTACTTCAAGTTTCATCAGCAGAACGTCTCCTCCCTGGCGCACATCGGGCCGGCGATTCGCAGTCGAAAAAATGGCGAGTGGATCATCCCGATATCCAAACGGGTGAACGACAAGAATGGCAATTTCCAGGGCGTCTTGTTGGCCGGTATCAAGATGGCGTACTTCGATCAGTTCTTCAAAAGCTTCAGCATTGATGACAACGGTTCGATGTTTTTGGGGCTGACCGACGGAACGCTGCTGGCGCGACGGCCGTTTGTGGAATCGCTGATTGGCACATCACTGGCCAAGAGCGAGATCTTCGAGAAATTGCTGCCCAACGCGCCTTCCGGTAACGCGATGTTCAGCTCGCTGGTCGATGGTGTTGTGCGGTTGTATGGCTACCGTCAGCTCGACACTTATCCGCTGGTCGTATCTGCCGCCTCGTCCAGGGATTCGATTCTCAAGGATTGGAACGACACGGCGTTTCGCTCCACGGTCATCGTTGCCCTGGTGGTGTTGGGCGTGGGGCTGTTCGGTTGGATGTTCCTTTATCAGGTGCGTGTCGGCGAACAGGTCGAGGCGGATTTGCGCAAGGCAAAGGAAGCGCTGAAGCTGATCGCGACCCACGACAGCCTGACCGGCCTGGCCAATCGCCGGCTGTTCGAGGGAGCGCTGGACATCGAGTTCGGCCGAGGCGCCCGGCAGTCGAGTTCGCTGAGCCTGATCATGCTCGATATCGATTACTTCAAGCGCTACAACGACGCTTACGGCCACGTGGCGGGGGACCATTGCCTGGCTGAAGTGGCGCGGGCGGTGAAGGGGTGCTGCCATCGAAAAGCCGATTTGGCGGTGCGGTACGGCGGTGAGGAGTTTGCGGTATTGCTGCCCGACACCGACATTCACGGCGCGATGGTGATTGCCGAGCAGATCCGCCGCAGTGTCATGGACAAGAACATCATCCACAGCGGTTCGCCCTCGGGCTACGTGACGGTCAGTCTGGGTTGTTATTCGTTTGTGCCGACGGGGCGGGACAGTATGGAAGTGTTCATCGAACGTGCGGATGCGGCGCTGTATCAAGCCAAGCATTCGGGGCGAAACCGCTCGGCGGTGCTGTCGATGGAGGGCGGTGTCGAGGCACTGCTGCGTTCGGATCGTTGAGGTGTCTCTCGATGTTGTTTCACCCGCGCAACACCCCGGCCAGCCGGCTGTCTGCCTGTCAGATCCTCTTCAATTGATCGTCTAGAGTTGCGGTAACGCTGCCGATCCCGGCAGGTCTCCCCACCGCACGGATGATCGTCAGAATGTTGATTACTCAAGCATTGACAGCCGTTGCTCTAACCGTTGCAGCCTGCGCCATCTTTCCGCTCGCGAGCCATGCTCAATCGAAAGTCACAGCCGAAGAAGCTCACGCCATCGGCGTGGATGCCTACCTTTATTTTTACCCGCTGTTGACCATGGACATCACCCGCAAGCAATTCACCAACATCGAACCGGGCAAGGAATTCGGTAAAGGTCCGATGAATATGTTTGTCAGCGTGCCGCAGTATCCACCTGCCGATTTCAAAGGGGTGGTGCGCTCGAACTTCGACACCCTGTATTCCATTGCCTGGCTGGACTTGACCAAAGAACCGCAGGTGATCGCAGCGCCCGATACGGCCGGGCGTTTCTACTTGCTGCCGATGCTCGACATGTGGACCGATGTATTCGCCTCACCGGGCTGGCGCACCACGGGCACCCAAGCGGGGCAGTTTCTGGTGACACCGCCGGGCTGGACCGGGACGGTGCCTGCCGGACTGAACCATCTGCCGGCGCCTACGCCCTTTGTCTGGGTCATTGGCCGCACCAAGACCGACGGCGCTGCGGACTACGCGGTGGTGCACAAGATTCAGGCCGGCTACACAGTGACGCCGTTGTCCCGCCTGGGCAAAAGCCCTGAGCCGGTCAGCGTGAACGTCGACCCGGCCGTGGATATGAAGACCCCGCCGAAGATCCAGGTCGACACAATGTCGGCAGCCAACTACTTCGCCTACGCCGCCGAACTGCTCAAAGTGCACCCAGCGCACATCACCGATCAGCCGATCCTGGCGCAGATGAAGCGTATCGGTATCGAACCCGGAAAATCCTTCGACATGGATGCGTTGGAACCTGAAATCAAAGCAGCACTTCAGACCGTGCCCGAGGACGCGCAGACGCTGATGACGTGGAAGGTTCCAACCCTCGCTCGTGTGGTCAACGGCCGAAGGGTCGGTTCAACCTGACCACACGTTTGTATGGGCTCAAGCCCGAGGTGTTGAACGGCAAGTGGAACCTGTCGGCGGTCACAAGCCGGTGTGTAGCGCCCAACTGACAGCAGCCGACGATCTCTCATCATCGGCTGCCTCTACGCGTTCAGCTGCCTGTCCCGCCTCCGGCACCGCCTGTTCCTCCCCCCGCAGCACCCGTGCCACCCCCCGCGCCAGAGCCGCTGTTCCCACCGTTACCGCCGTTGCCGCCGCTGGAAGAGCCCGACCCGCTATTGCCGCCGTCAGCGTTGTGGCCGCCCGAAGGTTGGCCAGGGTTATTGTTGGGCGCCATTGTCGAGCCGCCGATTGAACCCGATTGGGTGCCGGTTGCATCAGCGCCATCGCCTGAGGCTGCAAAAATGCCGACGGACATGGCGGACAGCACTCCAGCCAGTAATAGCGAAGTCATTTTGATGGTCATCATGGTGCGTCTCCAAAGATGAGTCGTTACCTGATGTTGGTATGAAGGGCAGGGCGGTTGGTGCCGATTGGTTGACGAGTGGTCGACGTACGTTTCAGGCGAAAGCCTCGCGCAGGTGGCTGATCGCTACTTCTACTGTCATTCCCGGTACAGTCGGCGGATCAGGCCGTTCACAAAACTCACGCCAGACAAACAGCGTCAGCTCGGCACCATCGGTGATGCTTTCCGGGTGGGGGGAAGAGAAGGTCTCTAGCACTCTGTAGCGTGCATCCTGCCAGAACAAATCCTCGACCCAGTCGTAGATCGGTATCACGTGAAAGTGAATCGGATGGCCGGGCACATGTCCGTAACGACCGATGTACAGTCGTTTGGGTTTGAACAACGTTTCGACAATCCGTTGAGTTTTCGCCAGCAGCGGGCCGAGCTCGGCGAGGGCGCTTTCGGGCAGTTCGTGGAGGGCGCTGACGTTCGCTCGGGCGCGAGCATCACGTAACCCGGCAGTGCCGAGTTGAGGCGGTGGTTGACGATCCAGTGTTCGGTTTCATGGAGGATGAAGTGCTGGGGGATGAGGGGCATGTCATGACTTCCTTTTCTTGCGCGATAACAAACGATGGCGACGTACCCAGTCGGGAGTACGCGGGCGTTGCTTGCAATTACAGGGCTGCAGCCGTCGATTGGCAATGGTTGTGTGAACGGTTCTTTAATTGCGGCAATGACTCGCGCTATCCCTGCGCCAAGGCCCAGCATGGCTGCTATGTTCAGTAAGCGTTCGGCGAGTGCCCTGGTAAAAAGCATTGCGAGCGTCGCATCCCGATCAGGCAATCGATTGACAGGATCAAGTGCATGGATATGAACGCTGTTACCACCGTCGCCGCTCCCCGTCATACGCCGATAACCCGCAACCTGGTGTTTGTCATCGGCTTGCTGTTTGTCCTGGGTGTGCTGATCGCCCTGTTGGCCTTGTTCAACATTGCCGGGAGGCTGGACGCCCAGGAGCTGGCCAAGACCACTTTCTACACCCAGCGTGCGCTGGAAAACCGCATCACCGCCTCGAAAAGCTACGTCGCCAGTTATGCAAACTGGACGACCGCCTACGACCATTTGAACGGCCAGGTCGATGTGCAATGGGCCTACATCGAGCAGAACCTGGGCAAAACCTTGTTCCGCATCGATCACTACGATGGCGTCTTCGTGGTCGATCATCAGCAAACCAAATACGCAGTGGTGCGCGGGCTTCAGGTGCAGGAGGCGGCGACCACCTATCTTTCGGCATCGATGGCGACGCTGATACAGGCAGTCCAGAGTCAGGAAAGCCTCATTGAACCCGTCAGCCAGTTCACGCTGTTCGAGGGCAAACCGGCATTGCTGACGGCTGCCGCGATCGTCCCCAATGACGAAAGGCCGGCGGTCGATCCTCAAAGCACCTCGGTGCTGGTGTTCGTCGACCAATTAAGCCCTGACAAGCTCAGCGTCCTGAGCGCCGATTACGGTTTGCATGATTTAAACCTGACGCCTGATAACGCCATCTCGCCCGACAGGCCAGCCGTGGCAATGGCGGACACCGGCTACAGCCTGGTTTCCCGACTTGAGCAACCGGGTCACCAGTTGCTCTGGTCGCTGCTGCCGCCATTGGGCGGCGCGCTGTTGGTGCTGGCGTTGTTAACAGCTTATTTCTTCCGGTATGTCTTGCGCACGTCCGGGCACGTGGATGCCAGCTACACCAGCCTCGATTTATCGAACCAGGCGCTGGAGGCCAGTGAAGAGCGATTTCGTGCCGTGGCTGAGGCCGCTTCCGACTGGATCTGGGAAATCGACGACAAGCATTGCCTCTCTTATCTGTCAGGACGTTTCGCCACCGTCACCGGTTATTCCGATCAGCAATGGATCGGGCAGGACATCGGGCAACTGCTCAATTGCGATACGCTGTCCTTGTCGCTGTGGCTGCATAAGCTCAATGAAGAACAGCCCGTCAGCCATTTGCGCTGCTCCTATCGCGATCAGTCGGGACAACAGCGTATTTGCCGGGTTTCGGCACGACCCATCCATCGCAAGGGCGCGGTGCTGGGCTATCGCGGAACGGCCAGCGACATCACCGATGAAGTCGCCGCCCATGCCCAGATCCAGCATCTGTCGTTGCATGATGCCCTGACGGGGCTGCCGAATCGCAACAAACTGGCGCGTTACCTCGACGAGGCCTTGGCGCAGAAAGGGCATTCGGCGGCACTGGCGCTGTTGATGATCGATCTGGATAACTTCAAGCCGATCAACGACTCCCTTGGCCACCCGGCTGGCGACGCCGTACTGCTGGAAGTGGCCACCCGATTGCGCGAGTGCACGCGGGACATCGATCTGGTCGCCCGGCTCGGTGGTGATGAGTTTGTGCTGGTGCTCAACGGCATGGACAGTCACGCCGAAATCGACCGGTTCTGCGAGCGTTTGCTCGAGAGCCTGCAGCAGCCGATTCATTACGAGCATCACACGCTGCACATCGGCGCGAGCATCGGTGTCGCCTTGAGTCGGCGTCAGGGTCACATTCCCAATGAGCTGATCCGGTGTGCCGACATTGCGCTGTATCAGGCTAAATCCAACGGTAAGAAGACCTGGTGCTACTTTTCGCCGCACATGAACGATCAGATCCAGCATCGTCGGCAACTGGAAAACGACCTGCGCCGGGCGATCAAGAACAACGAGTTCGTGATGCATTACCAGCCGCGCTACAACATGGGCGGCAAGCAGGTGGTTTCGGTGGAAGCGTTGCTGCGCTGGCAGCATCCGGAACAGGGGCTGCTGAGCCCCGACGAGTTTATCCCTTTGGCCGAGCAGACTGACCTGATCGTGCCTTTGGGGCGCTGGGTGTTGCGCGAAGCCTGTGAAACGGCCCTGACCTGGCCCGGTGCGTTGATGGTGTCGGTCAATTTGTCGCCTGTGCAATTTGCCCGCAGCGATGTGGTGGAGGACGTCAGGGAGGCATTGATCCAGACCCGTTTACCGGCCAGTCGGCTGGAGCTGGAGATCACCGAAAACGTGATGCTCATCGATGTGGATGGCGCGTTGGCGACCATGAATGCGCTCAAGGAACTGGGTGTGCGGTTGAACATGGACGACTTCGGTACCGGCTATTCGTCCCTGGGTTACTTGCGCACGTACCCGTTCGACGGGATCAAGATCGACAAGCGTTTCATCTCGTCCATGAGCGGCGGCGGCAATGATCGCGCCGTGGTGCAGGCGATCATCAACCTGGGCAAAGCCATGGGCCTGACCGTGACGGCAGAGGGCGTCGAGACCCTGGAGCAACTGGACTTCCTGGTCTCGGACCAGTGCAATGAGGTGCAGGGTTTCTACTTGAGTCGGCCTATGGAAAAGCAGGCGTTGCTGCCATTGCTCAAGGCGTCGCATGACGAGTTTCCAGTGTAGGGGCGTGCCTTTAGTCGCCTGACTCGCTCGTAGAGGCAACTGCCGGGACGCACCCCCGGTCACAACTGGATATCGACCCTGCGTTGCGAGCGTTGGAACATGAAGAACCTGAAAATCGCGACATTCAACGTCAACGGCATGCGCGCCCGACTGCCGAACTTGTTGGCCTGGCTGGAGCGAGAGCGGCCGGACATTGCGTGTTTACAGGAACTCAAGTCGGTCGACAGTGCTTTCCCCGCCGCCGAGCTTGAGGCCGCTGGCTACGGCGCGATCTGGCAAGGTCAGTCTTCGTGGAACGGCGTGGCGATTCTGGCGCGGGATGCTCAGCCGCTGGAGAGTCGTCGAGGCCTGCCGGGCGATGACAGCGACACCCATAGCCGGTATCTGGAGGCCGCCGTGCACGGGATTCTGGTGGGCTGCCTGTACCTGCCCAACGGCAACCCGCAGCCGGGGCCGAAGTTCGATTACAAGCTGGCGTGGTTCGAACGGCTGATCCACTACGCGCAGACGCTTCAGGCCAGTGAGCATCCCGTGGTCCTGGCCGGTGACTACAACGTGGTGCCCACCGACCTCGACATCTACAACCCGCGATCCTGGCTGAAGGATGCGTTGCTGCAACCTGAAAGCCGCGAGTGTTATCAGCGCCTGCTGGCTCAGGGCTGGACCGATTCCTTGCGCCATCTGTATCCAGAGGATCGGCTCTATACCTTCTGGGATTATTTTCGCCAGCACTGGCAAAAGAACTCAGGGCTGCGCATCGATCATCTGTTGCTTAACCCGGCGCTGAGCCCTTATCTGCACGAGGCCGGAGTCGATGCCTGGGTTCGCAACGAGCCGCATGCGAGCGATCATGCGCCGACGTGGATTCGGTTGAGTTCGCGCAAGCGGCGTTGATCTTTACGTGTGCGCCGATTGGCTAAATCAATTGTCAGTTGAACCGCTTTTTCCCTTATACATGGCGCCCATCGGCGGAGAAATCCGCGGCCCCTGCATAAGGACTGAGCAATGAGCGAGCCACACCTGAGCAATCTTGCGTTGTACCTGCAACGCCTGGGCTTCGACGCGCCTCCGGCGCCGACCCTGGAAACCCTGCGCCAACTTCAACTGCGCCACACCGGCGTCTTCCCGTTCGAAAACCTCAGCACGTTGTCGGGTCAGCCGGTGCTTATTGACTTGCCGTCCATCGAACAAAAGGTCCTGCACGATGGCCGCGGCGGTTACTGCTACGAACTCAACAACCTGTTCCTGGCCTTGCTCCAGGCGCTGGGCTTTGAAGCTCGCGGCATCTCCGGCCGAGTGGTCATGGGCCAACCCGAAGGCGCATGGACCGCCCGTACACACCGCTTGAGCCTGGTAACCCTGGACGGCGTGCGCTACATCACCGACGTCGGCTTCGGCGGCATGGTGCCCACCGCACCGCTGATGCTCGATACCTCGGCTGAACAGTTCACACCTCACGAACCCTATCGCATCGAACAGCACGAGGATGGCTACACCCTGCGCGCCAACGTCGGCGGCGAATGGCGGGCGATGTACATTTTCGACTTGCAGCGCCAGGAAGACATCGATTACGCCGTCGGCAACTGGTATGTCTCGACTCATCCCGAATCGTCGTTCGCCAGACAGTTGATGGTGGCGCGCACCGGCGAAGGGTGGCGCCGCACGCTGAACAACGGCAGTTTTGCGATTCATCGGATCGGCAGTGAGACTGAACGGCGGCAGGTGACGGATGTGGATGAATTGATGGGTTTGTTGCGCAGCGAATTCGACATTCGGGTGCCGCGGGAGGCGGCGTTGCGCAGGGTTATTGAAGGGCTGATTCAACAGCCCTGAGCCTCACAGCTGCAGTCCCTCCTGCACCACTGACAGCAGATTGTCTTCGGTCATGGCAATCGCATCCGGCTGTTGCCCGGATTGATCGATCGCTTGCAGCCACCACTGCGTCTCGCCGTGTTCGCTCACGGTTCGCAGCATCGAGAGTGTTTTCCCTTGGGTGCGGATCTCGACCCGTCCGGCACCATCCTCGGTGAAACGAGCGACGGGGTCGAAGGTGATGCTGTGGTGGTTGCCTTCAATCAGTAACTGGTCGATGGCGTAGTCGTAGGTCGCACCGTCAGGATGACGCTCGAAGACGTGCGTCGGTACTCGCCGGATGTTCAGCCCGGCTTCGCTGAGCGGCGCCAGCCAGGCTTCGATGAGGTGGTACAGGTCGTAAACCTGCGCAGGCCAGCTGTCTATTTGGTGATCTGCACAGAGTGTCTCGTCGGCACTGGACTGCTGGGTTTGCTTCAGTTTCGCGGCGAGTTGGTCAGCCTTGCTCATGTCGATGTCCTATCGTGGTCTCAGTGAGAGCGTACCTCTATCAAGGTAGTGCACGTCTTGCCTTGCGTCATGTTGCCGGGAGATTTTGGCTTCAAGGGGCTGCCGGTTAAGAGTCTCGCTGGCTCGCGTTTTAACGAATATCCCGCCGCCACGTTCCGCTCTTGGGATGAAAGCGCCTGCACGCCACACCCAGTCTCGGGTAAATCCAGGGAATGCCGAACTGGCGATCGTGAAGTAAAACCGGTAATCGACCAGGCCGGCGAAGGTCGCGAAAAAGTGTACCTCGTCCAGCCATACCAGCTCTGCCAGATAGTACGAGCTGTACAGGCATCCGACGAGGTGTTCGCCCAATACGCTTTGAAGGTCTTTACTGATCAGCGAAAAGCACACGGCTTCTTCAAAGGGGCAATCGAAGTCGGTCACCAACAGATAGCCGGACGCGGTTTCGTATTGGCGCAGCAGCGTGCGACCAGAAATGACCAGCGCTGAGCGGTGGCCGTCGATGATCACCGGTGATGTGTCGGGGCTCGGGTCGTCGGGGTCTTCAGGCCGCCAAAGGGTAAATCGCTCCACGGTGTTCATGGTCGTGAGAGGGCCCGGGATGTTGCGTCACGCTGGATTTTCTGGACTCGGCGCCACGCCCAGTGGGTGATCAGCCCGACTGCCGCGCCATCGATTAGCCAGAACATCCACAGCAACCGCCATTTAGGGTGAAGACAGACCAGTCCGGCGATCGCCACCCCAGCCAACACGCCAGTCACCCAGTTGGCGTAACCCTTGGCGCTGAGCCAGGCGTACAGCGGCGTGAAACCCACGAGCACGGGCACCACGCCAAAGAACACGCCACCGACCAAAAAAGGCAAAAAGACGCCGACGCCAACCCAGAGGCCAATCTCCAGATCAGGGGAATCCATGGCATAGGGCAGGGCAATGGCCAGGGCTTGCACGGCGACCACGGTGCAAAACGCGCCAAAGGTCAGGGGCAGGATCTGGGTAAGGTGTTCGAGTGCTGAGCGATCATTCAAGGTGGCGGCTTCCATGTCCGTAATTGTCCGCCAGGGTGCGGAGCGGCAGAGTTTATCAGGGAAGGTGCGGCGCAAGTCTCTAGTGTGGAATGGCTATGTGTCCATAATTTGACTGATTAGTTGTATACAACTCTATAGACATTTGTCCTGAGTGTTGCATACAGTGTGCGCATAACAAAAACCAGGGAACCCCCCAACCATGAAAACGCCCCATGTTTCACACCAGCGGCCTGAGGACGAAAATCTCGGGATCGGCGCGAATATGGCTTACGGCCTGCAACACGTTCTGACCATGTACGGCGGCATCGTCGCGGTGCCTTTGATCATCGGCCAGGCGGCCGGGCTCTCACCGGCGGACATCGGTTTGTTGATTGCTGCTTCCCTGTTTGCGGGGGGCTTGGCGACATTACTGCAAACGCTGGGTTTACCGTTTTTCGGCTGCCAATTGCCGCTGGTACAGGGCGTGTCGTTCTCTGGTGTCGCGACGATGGTGGCGATTGTCAGCAGTGGCGGGGAGGGCGGGTTTCAATCGATTCTCGGGGCGGTGATTGCCGCGTCGTTGATCGGCCTGCTGATCACGCCGGTGTTCTCGCGAATCACCAAGTTTTTCCCGCCGCTGGTCACGGGCATTGTGATCACCACCATCGGCCTGACGCTGATGCCAGTCGCTGCACGCTGGGCCATGGGCGGCAACAGCCATGCCCCGGACTTCGGCAGTATGGCGAACATTGGTCTGGCGGCGGTGACGCTGGTGCTGGTTTTGCTGTTGAGCAAGATTGGCAGCGCGACCATCTCTCGTTTGTCGATCCTGTTGGCCATGGTTATCGGCACGGTGATCGCGGTGTTCCTTGGCATGGCGGATTTCTCGTCCGTCACTCAAGGCCCGATGTTCGGCTTCCCGACACCGTTCCACTTTGGCATGCCGACCTTCCATTTCGCCGCGATCCTGTCGATGTGCATTGTGGTCATGGTGACCCTGGTGGAAACCTCGGCTGACATCCTGGCGGTGGGTGAAATCATCGGCACCAAGGTCGACTCCAAACGACTGGGCAACGGCCTGCGCGCCGACATGCTGTCGAGCATGATCGCGCCGATCTTCGGCTCCTTCACCCAAAGTGCCTTCGCCCAGAACGTCGGGCTGGTGGCGGTGACCGGGATCAAGAGCCGCTTCGTGGTGGCTACCGGCGGTTTGTTTCTGGTAGTCCTCGGTTTGCTGCCGTTTATGGGCCGTGTCATCGCCGCTGTACCGACTTCTGTCCTCGGCGGTGCCGGTATCGTGCTGTTCGGCACCGTGGCGGCCAGCGGTATTCGTACGCTGTCCAAGGTCGACTACCGCAACAACGTCAACCTGATCATTGTCGCCACCTCCATCGGCTTCGGCATGATCCCCATCGCTGCGCCGAACTTCTACGACCACTTCCCAAGCTGGTTCGCCACGATCTTCCATTCGGGCATCAGCTCCTCGGCGATCATGGCCATCGTGCTGAACCTGACCTTCAACCACCTCACTGCCGGTAACTCCGATCAGCAGTCGGTGTTCGCGGCCGGTACTGAGCGCGTTCTGCGTTATCAGCATCTGGCAGCGTTGCGCGAAGGGGATTATTTCAGCGAAGGCAAACTGCGTGACTGCGACGGGAATGAGATTCCGGTGGTGGAGGCGGACCATGAGTCGAGCGAGCATCGAGCGGCTCATGCCAAAAGCAGTGAGCATGTCTGACAGTTGTATTCGCTTAAAAGGCTGGTAGATCAAAAGATCGCAGCCTCGTTTCACTCGACAGCTCCTACAGTGGAACGCAATTCTCTGTAGGAGCTGTCGAGTGAAACGAGGCTGCGATCTTTTGGCCACAAAAAAGCCCCTGAACCTTTCGATTCAGGGGCTTTTCGATATTGCTGTCTGGCTCCACGACCTGGACTCGAACCAGGGACCCAGTGATTAACAGTCACTTGCTCTACCAACTGAGCTATCGCGGAATGACGTGTATGTTACTGATTCAAAAAGAGAAGTCAAGCACCTGTTAGCAATTTGGCGGGTTCATGGGGACGGACGGTGGTTTATCGACCGTGGGCGGTTACCAGAATCTCCTCAGAGGTCTACCATGGCGGCCCGGAAGTGGTTACACGCGCTGCCGGCCATTCGCCGAAAAGGTACGCGCCATGAATCACCCAACCATCACACCTCGTCACAACGGGGTGTTCGCATGAGCATCGCTCAGATCAGCCTGCCCAAAGGCGTCGGCCCTCACGCCGAAAAACTGTTCGACGCAATCACTCAGGCCAGCACCGCTGACGAATTGAACCGTGCCGGTGGCAAGGCGGAAGGTTTTGTATTGGGCCTGGAAAGCGCCAAGGCCATCAAAAGCCAGGTCGCCGAATCGCTCTACGTTGCCTATGACGACGCTGCCAGCCAGCGCGCAACCGAACTGGCCTAACCGCCGAAGGTGACGGTGGCGACCATCAATTTGGCGTACAGAATCGTTGCGGTCAGCTGCACCAGCCACAAGGCTAGGCCGCCGAGAAACACGCCGGCAGCGACTTGCATCACCAGGTTGTTACTGCGTTTGGCCGGGGTGCGAGGCACGAAGTGGTCCAGCTCATCTCGGTCGGCGCGTAGGTCATCGTTTTTCATGTCGGCTCTCAAAAATTCTCGGGTGTACATAAAACCTTGTGGGAGCGGGCTTGCTCGCGAAGGCGGCGGCACATTCAGCATCAATGTGACTGATCGGCCGCTTTCGCGAGCAAGCCCGCTCCCACATTTGATCTGCGTGCAGTCTAGAGCGGTCGTTCGCTGCGCTGGGAATTATCTGAGGCAAATAAAACGGGAAGCCCAAGGGCTTCCCGTTTTTTTACCGCTCGACGACTCAGATCACCGCAACGATGGCCTTGGTCACAACGTCGATGTTGCTCTGGTTCAACGCGGCGACGCAGATGCGGCCGGTGTCCAGGGCGTAGATACCGAACTCGCTGCGCAGGCGGGTCACTTGCTCAACCGTCAGGCCGGAGTAGGAGAACATGCCGCGCTGACGACCGACGAAGCTGAAATCACGCTGTGGAGCTTGCTTCGCCAACTGCTCAACCATCTGAATGCGCATGCCGCGAATCCGCAGACGCATTTCAGCCAGTTCTTCTTCCCACTGAGCGCGCAGTTCCGGGCTGTTCAGTACAGCGGCGACGATGCTTGCACCGTGGGTCGGCGGGTTGGAGTAGTTGGTGCGGATCACGCGTTTGACTTGCGACAGCACGCGCGCGCTTTCTTCTTTCGATTCGCTGACGATCGACAGGGCGCCCACGCGCTCGCCGTACAACGAGAAGGATTTGGAGAACGAGCTGGAGACAAAGAAGGTCAGGCCCGATTCAGCGAACAGACGCACCGCAGCGGCGTCTTCGTCGATACCATCGCCAAAGCCCTGGTAGGCCATGTCGAGGAACGGTACGTGACCTTTGGCTTTCACCACGTCCAGTACGTTATTCCAGTCCGCCGGGCTCAAGTCCACGCCGGTCGGGTTATGGCAGCAAGCGTGCAGGACAACGATGGAACCGGACGGCAGAGCGTTCAAATCTTCCAGCAAACCAACACGGTTCACGTCGTGGGTCGCGGCGTCGTAGTAACGGTAGTTCTGCACCGGGAAACCGGCCGTTTCGAACAGCGCGCGGTGGTTTTCCCAGCTCGGGTCGCTGATCGCCACGACGGCATTCGGCAGCAGTTGCTTGAGGAAGTCGGCACCGATTTTCAGTGCGCCAGTCCCGCCAACGGCTTGGGTGGTGATGACGCGGCCAGCGGCGATCAGTGGCGAGTCATTGCCAAACAGCAGTTTCTGCACGGCCTGGTCGTAGGCGGCAATACCGTCGATTGGCAAGTAGCCACGGGAAGCGTGTTGAGCGACGCGAATCGTCTCGGCTTCGACAACGGCGCGCAGGAGTGGAATTCGCCCCTCCTCGTTGCAGTAAACACCGACCCCCAGGTTGACTTTGTTGGTACGGGTATCGGCGTTGAATGCTTCGTTGAGGCCCAGGATTGGATCGCGTGGTGCCATTTCGACAGCGGAGAACAGGCTCATTTTGCGGCGGCTCTGAATGGAAAGTGGAGGGACGTGTCGCGCTCCAGCCGAATGCACTAGAGCGGTGCACAAACGGGGAGCTAGTATAGAGGCCATCTGCGATTGATGGCGACAGACGATTCGGCTTTTACGGTAAGTTTTTCCGATTATTTCTTGACCGTTAGTCGATTGGCATCGTCAAAGGTTTTACCCGATGTAGGACGTTTGCCTTGAAAGCGCGGGCAATCGGCTCCACATTGAACGCAATCCAGTTTTTTCCTCGGGCGACATCGGTCGTTTGCGGTCTTTCCCGTTGCTGCCCGGTTCGCCCGGACAGGCGCGAACCCAGAGGTTTTTCATGTCTGAATTCCAGCTAGTCACCCGCTTCGAGCCCGCCGGCGATCAGCCGGAAGCCATCCGCCTGATGGTCGAGGGCATCGAAGCCGGGCTGGCGCACCAGACGTTGCTCGGTGTGACCGGCTCGGGCAAGACCTTCAGTATCGCCAATGTGATCGCCCAGATTCAGCGTCCGACCCTGGTGCTGGCGCCGAACAAGACCCTGGCCGCGCAGTTGTACGGTGAGTTCAAGGCGTTCTTCCCGAACAACGCGGTCGAATACTTCGTTTCGTATTACGACTACTACCAGCCCGAAGCCTATGTGCCGTCATCGGATACGTTCATCGAGAAAGACGCCTCGATCAACGACCACATCGAGCAAATGCGGCTGTCCGCGACCAAGGCGCTGCTGGAGCGCAAAGACGCGATCATCGTCACCACGGTGTCGTGCATCTACGGTCTGGGCAGTCCGGAAACCTATTTGAAGATGGTGTTGCACGTGGATCGCGGCGACAAGCTCGATCAGCGTGCATTGCTGCGTCGCTTGGCTGACTTGCAGTACACCCGCAACGACATGGAGTTTGCCCGTGCGACCTTTCGGGTCCGCGGCGATGTGATCGATATCCATCCGGCGGAATCCGATTTCGAAGCGATCCGCATCGAGCTGTTCGATGACGAAGTCGAGAGCCTGTCCGCCTTCGATCCGCTGACCGGCGAAGTGATCCGCAAGTTGCCGCGGTTTACGTTCTATCCGAAAAGCCACTACGTGACCCCGCGAGAAACCCTGCTGGGTGCCGTCGAAGGGATCAAAGTCGAGTTGCAGGAGCGCCTGGACTACCTGCGCTCCAACAATAAACTCGTTGAGGCCCAGCGCCTGGAGCAGCGCACCCGTTTCGACCTGGAGATGATCCTCGAACTGGGTTACTGCAACGGCATTGAAAACTACTCGCGCTACCTGTCGGGCCGCGAATCCGGCCAGGCGCCGCCGACTTTGTTTGACTACCTGCCGGCTGACGCCTTGCTGGTGATCGACGAATCCCACGTCAGCGTGCCGCAGGTCGGCGCCATGTATAAGGGCGACCGTTCGCGTAAAGAGACGCTGGTGGAATACGGTTTCCGTCTGCCGTCCGCCCTGGATAACCGGCCGATGCGCTTTGACGAGTTCGAAAGCATCAGCCCGCAGACAATCTTTGTCTCGGCCACACCGGGCAATTACGAGGCGGAGCACGCCGGTCGCGTAGTCGAGCAACTGGTCCGCCCGACTGGCCTGGTGGACCCGCAAATCGAAATCCGCCCGGCGTTGACCCAGGTCGACGATTTGCTTTCGGAGATCGGCAAGCGCGTAGCGCTGGAAGAGCGGGTGCTGGTCACCACGCTGACCAAACGGATGTCCGAAGACTTGACCGATTACCTGGCCGACCACGGCGTACGGGTGCGTTATCTGCACTCGGACATCGACACCGTGGAGCGGGTCGAAATCATCCGCGATCTGCGTTTGGGCACCTTCGATGTGCTGGTGGGGATCAACCTGCTGCGTGAAGGCCTGGACATGCCGGAAGTCTCGCTGGTGGCGATCCTCGATGCGGACAAGGAAGGCTTCCTGCGTTCCGAACGCTCGCTGATCCAGACCATCGGCCGGGCGGCGCGCAACCTCAATGGTCGGGCGATTCTCTATGCGGATCGCATCACCGGTTCCATGGAGCGGGCGATTGGCGAGACCGAGCGTCGTCGCGACAAGCAGATCGCCTTCAACCTGGCCAACGGCATCACGCCCAAGGGCGTGTTCAAGGACGTTGCCGACATCATGGAAGGCGCCACCGTGCCGGGTTCGCGTAGCAAGAAGCGCAAAGGCATGGCCAAAGCTGCCGAGGAAAACGCCAAGTACGAAGCCGAACTGCGCTCACCGGGCGAAATCGCCAAGCGTATCAAGGCGCTGGAAGAGAAAATGTACCAACTCGCCCGCGACCTGGAGTTCGAAGCCGCGGCGCAGATGCGCGACGAGATTGGCAAGTTGCGTGAGCGGTTGATCACCGTCTGAGTCTTACGGTGGCTGTTATGGCCTCTTCGCGAGCAAGCCCGCTCCCACATTCGATCGAGTTGTCCGGCCGGACGCGGTCAAATGTGGGAGCGGGCTTGCTCGCGAAGGCGTCCGACGAAACACCACAATTTTCAGCTAGTGTGCTTCTCCAGCCTTCAATCCCGCCGGCAACGCCTTGGTCAGCAACACCGCCAGCATGCTGATCCCCAGCGCAATCCCGACAAAGTGAAACGCATCGTTGTAAGCCATGATCGACGCCTGCTGATGCGCGATTTCACTGAGCTTGCCCAGCGCTGCCGTCTCACTGCCAAACCGATCCGTCAGCGACGCCATGCGCTCGGCCACCTGCGGGTTGGTCGGCACAATCGCTTCACGTAAATAATCAAAGTAAGTCTTGGTTCGCGCATCCAGTAACGTGGCGAGGAGGGCGATGCCAATCGCGCCGCCGAGGTTGCGCAGGATGTTGAACAGGCTCGACGCCGACCCCGCGTCCTGCGGCAGGATGTAGGCGGTGGCGATCAATGAGATGGTCACCATGATCAGCGGCTGGCCCAGTGCGCGGATGATCTGGATTTGATTGAACTGCGGCCCGGCGAAGTCCGGGTTCAACACCCCCGATGAAAAACTCGCCAATCCAAATAGCCCGAAACCCAACGTGCACAGCCATTTCGGCGAGACGACTTTCATCAGCTTCGGCACCAGCGGAATCAGAAACAGCTGCGGTACACCCATCCACATGATCACTTCGCCGATTTGCAGGGCGTTGTAGTTCTGGATCTGCGCCAGGTACAGCGGCAACAGGTAGATCGAACCGTACAATCCGACACCCATCCCGACACTGGAAATACTCGATAAACCAAAGTTGCGATTGCGCAGGATGCCGAGGTTGATCAGCGGATTGGGTTTGGACGTCTGCACGAGCACAAAGGTGATCAGGCTGACTAGCGCGATGCTGCCCAGGGTTACGATCAGGCTCGATTCCAGCCAGTCCTTGCGATGGCCTTCCTCCAGAAACACCTGTAAACAACCGAGGCCAACGCCGAGCGTGAGAATGCCCAGGTAGTCGGTGCTTTTCAGTAGCTCCCAGTGAGCTTCTTTCTTCTCCAGGCCGTACATCAGACCGGCGATCATGATCAGGCCCGGCGGAATGTTGATGTAGAAGATGTATTCCCAGCCCCAATTCTCGGTCAGCCAGCCGCCGAGGGTCGGGCCGATGGAGGGTGCGAACGTTGCGGTCATGGCGAACATCGCCATGCCTTTGGCGCGGTGGTGTTCGGGGAGTTTGATCAGCGTCAGGGTGAACGCCAGAGGGATCAGCGCGCCGCCGGTAAAGCCCTGCAAGGCACGGAAGACGATCATGCTCTCCAGGCTCCACGCCATGGAACAGAGCAGGGAAGCAGCGAGAAACCCGAGGGACACCCACACCGCCAGCCGCCGCGCCGAGAGCAACTGCACCAGCCACGCGGTCAGCGGGATCATGATGATTTCCGCCACCAGGTACGAGGTGGAAATCCATGAGCCTTCTTCCAGGGTCGCCGACAGCGCGCCTTGAATATCCTTGAGCGACGAGTTGGTGATCTGGATGTCGAGCACCGCCATGAAGGCGCCGAGCATCACGCTCATTACCGCGATCCAGTCCCGCCGGGTCGGTTCGCCGACCGGGCGGATCAGTTGGTCACCGGCCATCGTCAGGGGCGTCTTTAATGTTCACTTTGGCGGTGACCGACATGCCCGGACGAATCTTGCCTTGCAGCGGGTTGTTCGCGGCGAAGGTCAGTTTTACCGGAATCCGTTGTACGACTTTGGTGAAGTTGCCGGTGGCATTGTCCGGCGGCAGCAGGCTGAACTGCGCACCCGAAGCGGCAAACAGGCTGTCGACTCGTGCTTCGATGGGCGTGTTGCTGTAGGCGTCGAAAGTCAGCTCGGCGGTTTGGCCGGGCTGCATGCGGCCGATCTGGGTTTCCTTGAAGTTGGCCTGAATCCAGATGTCCTGATCCGGAACGATAGACATCAGGTAAGCGCCGGCCTGCACGTACTGGCCTTCGCGGGCGGCGCGCTGGCCGACCAGGCCGCTGATGGGCGCGTGGATTTCGCTGCGGGTCAGGTTCAGTTCGGCCTGGGCCAGATCGGTTTTGGCGTTGGCGATCATGGCGTCGAGGCGTTTGATCTCGGCGGCCAGGGAGTTGATTTGTTGGCGCTGACTTTGTGCGTCTGCCTGTGCCTTGGTCACTTGCGAGCGGGCGATGTGGTTGTCGGCGGAGAGGGTCGTCACCCGTTCTTCCGAGACATAGCCGGGTTTGCGCAGGGTTTGCGCGCGAGACAAATCGATCTGCGAACGACCGAGGCTGGCCTGGCTGGAGGCAACTTGCGCGTCGCTGGCGGCAATCAGGCTGGCTTGCTGAGTGAGTTTGCTCTGGGCTTGCAGGCGTTCGGCCTGGCGGGTAGCGAGGGTAGCGTTGGCGCGGTCGACGGCGAGGTGGAAGTCATCGCCTTCGAGCTTGATCAGCAGCTGACCTTTCTCGACGTGCTGGTTGTCCTGCACCAGCACCTGATCAATGCGCGCGCCCAATTGACTCGACACGCGGGTGATCTCGCCCTGGACATAAGCGTTGTCGGTGCTTTCATAGAATCGCCCCTTGAAGAACCACTGGGCGAAAAAGCCCCCGGCAATCAACAGGGCGAGCAGCAGGAAAATAAACAGGCGACGCTTGAGTTGGGCAGGCATGGGCAGACTGTAGTCGAGAAATTGTAAGGAAAGTTATCAGTGGTCAAATCTGGCATACAGCGAATGATGGGTAAATGCCATCGGCTGATAATCGGCCATTCACCAAGGCTGGAGCCCGTTGTAGACGCAACCTTGGCTTAAATGCCCTGCTCACTGGAGCCGGGCGGGCAACGCCTGTTACCATTCGCCCTTTGTTTTATCTTCATTTCGAGACTTGCCATGACCACCGTCCGCACTCGCATCGCGCCATCGCCTACCGGGGACCCCCACGTAGGTACCGCTTACATCGCTTTGTTCAACTACTGCTTTGCCAAGCAGCACGGCGGTGAGTTCATCCTGCGGATCGAAGACACTGACCAATTGCGTTCGACCCGCGAGTCCGAACAACAGATTTTCGACGCCCTGCGCTGGTTGGGTATCGACTGGAGCGAAGGCCCGGACGTTGGCGGCCCGCACGGTCCTTACCGTCAGAGCGAGCGTGGCGACATCTATCAGAAGTACTGCCAGCAATTGGTCGAAAAGGGCCACGCTTTCCCGTGCTTCTGTACGGCCGAAGAACTCGACCAGATGCGCGCCGAGCAAATGGCCCGCGGCGAAACCCCGCGTTACGACGGCCGTGCGCTGTTGCTGTCCAAGGAAGAAGTCGCTTCCCGCCTGGCCGCTGGCGAGCCGCACGTGATCCGCATGAAAGTGCCGAGCGAAGGCGTTTGCGTGGTGCCGGACATGCTGCGTGGCGACGTCGAGATCCCGTGGGATCGTATGGACATGCAAGTGCTGATGAAGACCGACGGCCTGCCGACGTACTTCCTGGCCAACGTGGTCGATGACCACCTGATGGGCATCACCCACGTTCTGCGCGGCGAAGAATGGCTGCCCTCGGCACCGAAACTGATCCTGCTGTACGAATACTTCGGCTGGGAACAACCGGAGCTGTGCTACATGCCGCTGCTGCGTAACCCGGACAAGAGCAAGCTGTCCAAGCGCAAGAACCCGACCTCGGTGACGTTCTACGAGCGCATGGGCTTCATGCCGGAAGCGATGCTCAACTACCTCGGTCGCATGGGCTGGTCGATGCCGGACGAGCGCGAGAAGTTCTCGCTGCAGGAAATGGTCGACCACTTCGACCTGAGCCGCGTCTCCCTCGGCGGGCCGATTTTCGACATCGAGAAACTGTCGTGGCTCAACGGCCAATGGCTGCGTGACCTGCCGGTGGAAGAGTTCGCTTCGCGCCTGCAAACATGGGCGTTGAACCCTGAATACATGATGAAGATCGCGCCGCACGTGCAGGGTCGGGTTGAAACCTTCAGCCAGGTCGCGCCTCTGGCCGGTTTCTTCTTCGCCGGTGGCGTGAACCCGGACGCCAAACTGTTTGAATCCAAAAAGCTGTCGGGCGATCAGGTGCGTCAGTTGATGCAGTTGATCCTGTGGAAGCTGGAAAGCTTGCGTCAGTGGGAGAAGGACAGCATCACCGCAACGATTCAAGCGGTGGTCGAATCCCTGGAGCTGAAGCTGCGTGATGCCATGCCACTGATGTTTGCCGCGATCACTGGCCAGGCCAGTTCGGTCTCGGTGCTCGATGCGATGGAAATCCTGGGTCCGGACCTGACCCGTTTCCGTCTGCGCCAGGCGATCGACTTGCTGGGCGGCGTGTCGAAGAAGGAAAACAAGGAGTGGGAAAAACTCTTGGGCAACATCGCCTGATTCCCACTGTTCTCTGTAGCAGCTGCCGAAGGCTGCGTTGGGCTGCGCAGCAGCCCCTTATGGCAGCAACACAATCTGTCTGAAAGGGCAGGGTGGCCGAATCGCGAGCGCTACGCACTCGAACGCAGCCTGCGGCAGCTGCTACAGGAACGGATACATCCCCGGATTTACGGGGGAGGGCGGTAAGTGATTGTTATGTCGGCAAAAAACTTTGAAATATTTTAAAAATAAGTTTGACAGCTTTCCGATGCGCCATTAAGATTCGCCCCGTCCTCAGCGATGAGGGGCTATAGCTCAGCTGGGAGAGCGCTTGCATGGCATGCAAGAGGTCGACGGTTCGATCCCGTCTAGCTCCACCAATTTACACTTCAAGGTCTGGCCACACCGGCCTTGAAGCGATCAACACTCAGCGTTGATCTGTTGTATAGAAGGGTTTGCGTCCCCTTCGTCTAGTGGCCTAGGACACCGCCCTTTCACGGCGGTAACAGGGGTTCGAGTCCCCTAGGGGACGCCAGTTTTACAGAAGCGATGTTGCAAGATGTCGCTCCGCCGCGAGGCGAAAAATCCGGGGCTATAGCTCAGCTGGGAGAGCGCCTGCATGGCATGCAGGAGGTCAACGGTTCGATCCCGTTTAGCTCCACCAATTTTACAGTTCAAGGTCTGGCCACACCGGCCTTGAATCGATCAGCTCTCAGCACTGATCAGTTGTATAGAAGGTTTTGCGTCCCCTTCGTCTAGTGGCCTAGGACACCGCCCTTTCACGGCGGTAACAGGGGTTCGAGTCCCCTAGGGGACGCCACGATTACCCGCTCTGCGGGATTTTATAAGGGTCATTCAATTTTTGAATGGCCCTTTTGTTTGTCTGGCGTTTGGCCAAATCCCCTATTTCTTTCAAACTGTTCTTCAGACCAGCGGTCACATCCACGACTTGCGAAAAATTATTATGAGAATAATATTCTAGTCGTAATATTCGGAGGCAACGATGAACGATAAAAAAGCTCAAACCCGCGAACGCATCCTCAAGGCTGCCAGCGCTGCGCTGATTCAGCGCGGCCCGGCCGAACCGAGCGTGGGCGAAGTGATGGGCGCGGCCGGCCTGACCGTCGGCGGCTTCTACGCGCACTTCGAAAGCAAGGACGCGATGATGCTGGAAGCGTTCAAGCAACTGCTCGGTCATCGCCGTGGCTTGATCGCCGACATGGACGTCGAATTGACCGGAGAAGAGCGTCGCGCGTTGGTTGCTGCGTTTTATCTGTCACGTAAACACCGTGATTCCTCTGAGTCAGCCTGCCCGATTCCGGCTTCTGTCGGTGAGTTGGGGCGCCTGCCGGACGCGTTTCGCGTGGCGTTGAATGAGCATGTGGAAATGATGGTCGCGCAGTTGGCGGCCAGCCCGGAAGACACCGACAAAGCCTTGGCCGACATGGCCTTGATGGTCGGTGGTTTGGCTTTGGCTCGCGCGTTGGGGCCAGGAGAATTGTCCGATCGATTGCTGCGCGCCGCCAAGTCTGCGGTGCTGTGACCTAAAGGCGTTTGCCTGAGGAGTGAGAGCGATGAGCACGTTGAAGTGGGTTCGTGGCGTTAATGGCACCTTGGGCTGGGTCGCACCAAAACTGGTTGCGAACATAATGCGACTGGCATTCATGACGCCGCGCGAGCTGCCGCCGCGTGATTGGGAATTGCCGCTGCTGGCGAAGTCCGAGCGGATCACCTTGCGCTTCGGTCTCTCGGCACTGCGTTGGGGGCAGGGCCCGGCCGTGTTGCTGATGCATGGTTGGGAGGGTCGGCCAACGCAGTTTGCCAGCCTCATCACCGCGCTGGTCGATGCCGGTTACACCGTGGTGGCTCTGGACGGCCCGGCTCACGGTCGCTCACCGGGCAACGAAGCGAACGTCGTGCTGTTTGCCCGAGCCATGCTTGAAGCCGCTGCCGAGTTGCCGCCGCTGCAAGCCGTCATCGGCCACTCCATGGGTGGCGCCAGTGCCATGCTCGCCGTTCAGTTGGGCTTGCGTACCGAAACCCTGGTCACTATCGCTGCCCCGGCGCGGATTCTCGGCGTGTTGCGCGGTTTCGCCCGTTACGTGCGGTTGCCACCGAAAGCCCGTTCGGCGTTCATTCGTCAGGTCGAGAAAGACGTCGGCATGCGCGCTGCGGCGCTGGATGTCGCGCACTATCAACTCGACATGCCCGGCCTGATCGTTCATGCCGAAGACGACTGCTACGTTCCGGTCAAGGAATCGCAGCTGATCAACGAAGCCTGGTTCGACAGCCGTTTACTGCGCCTGAAAGAGGGTGGTCATCAACGAGTACTGGCTGACCCTCGGGTGATCGAAGGCGTTCTCTCGCTGCTGGCCGGTCGCAGTCTGCAATCGCGCCAATCGGCCTGAGCATCCGTTACACTGCCCCGGTGAAAATTTTCTGACCGGGAGTGGGGCATGGGCTGGGATCGGGCAACGCCATTTATCATTGATCTGGAAGTCGGCGCAGAGGACATCGATGGGCTGGGTCACGCGAACAACGCGGTGTACGTGACCTGGCTCGAACGCTGTGCCTGGCGCCACTCCCAGCGGCTTGGCCTGGACCTGGTCGAGTATCGTCGGCTGGATCGGGCGATGGCGGTGGTGCGGCACGAGATCGATTACCTGGCCGCCGCCTATGAAGGCGATGAGTTGCAATTGGCGACCTGGATCGTCGATTGGGATCAACGCCTGAAAATGACCCGACACTTCCAGTTGAAGCGCCCCAGCGACAACACCACGTTGCTGCGGGCGCAAACCACCTTTGTCTGCATCGAACTGTCGACCGGCAAGCCCAAGCGCATGCCGGCGGAATTCATCGAGGGCTACGGCCCTGCGTTGCAAGTCGCGATCTAATCGGCGCTTTCGAGTAAACTGCCGCACGTTTTTCGTTGAGTGTGTTTTTCATGCAAATTGCTTTGGCGCCCATGGAGGGGTTGGTCGACAACATCCTGCGGGACGTGCTGACCCGTGTGGGCGGTATCGATTGGTGCGTGACCGAGTTCATTCGGATCAACGATCAACTGCTCACGCCTGCCTATTACCACAAGTTCGGCCCGGAGCTGTTGACCGGCGCCCGCACCGCGTCCGGCGTGCCGCTGCGGGTGCAACTGCTCGGTTCCGATCCGGTATGCCTGGCGGAAAACGCCGCGCTGGCCTGCGAACTGGGTTCCGAGGTCATCGACCTGAACTTCGGTTGCCCGGCCAAGACTGTGAACAAGTCTCGTGGCGGTGCGGTGCTGCTCAAAGAGCCTGAGCTGCTGAACCAGATCGTCGAACATGTCCGTCGCGCCGTTCCGGCGCACATTCCGGTGACTGCCAAGATGCGCCTGGGCTTCGACAGCCCGGACGGTGCGCTGGTGTGTGCCACGGCCCTGGCCGAAGGTGGCGCGGCGCACATCGTGGTTCACGCGCGGACCAAAACTGACGGCTACAAGCCGCCAGCCCATTGGGAATGGATCCCGCGGGTGCAGGATGTGGTCAAGGTTCCAGTGTTCGCCAATGGCGATATCTGGAGCGTCGAAGACTGGCGTCGTTGCCGCGAGATCAGCGGCGTCGAGGACATCATGCTCGGCCGCGGGCTGGTTTCGCGCCCGGACCTGGCACGGCAAATTGCAATGGCGCGGGCCGGTGAGGACGTCGTCGAGATGACCTGGGCCGAGCTGCTGCCGCTGATTCAGGACTTCTGGCTGCAAGCCAAGGCGCAGATGACGCCACGCCAATCGCCGGGTCGCTTGAAGCAGTGGCTGGCGATGCTGACCCGCAATTATCCCGAAGCGGTCGAGCTGTTCACAGTGCTGCGTCGTGAGACCGAACTGGATCAGGTCTCGCGTTTACTGGGTCTTCAGGTGTCCGCAGCAGCCTGAAAAAAATCTGTAAATAATCTCTTGAAAAGCAATCAGCGGTCCTTATTTAAGGATTACGCGATGCCGAATTCGGGTCGCGGAGACAAAAAAACTTGCTGATATGTTTCAGGAGATTTGAATCATGAGTACTGCATTTTCCATGGCACCACTGTTCCGTTCCTCGGTAGGTTTCGACCGTTTCAATGACCTGTTCGAAACCGCCCTGCGCAACGAGCCAGGCAGCACCTACCCACCTTACAACGTGGAAAAACACGGCGACGACCAATACCGCATCGTCGTAGCGGCCGCCGGCTTCCAGGAAGAAGACCTGGAGCTGCAAGTGGAAAAAGGTGTGCTGACCATCAGTGGCGGCAAACGTGACGCGAGCGAAAGCGTCACTTATCTGTACCAAGGCATCGCACAGCGTGCCTTCAAACTGTCCTTCCGTCTGGCGGACCATATCGAAATCAAGGCCGCCGGTCTGAGCAACGGTTTGTTGAGCATCGACCTGTTGCGGGTGATTCCGGAAGAGGCGAAAGCCAAACGCATCCCGATCAACGGGACGCAAAAGCCAGCGTTGCAGCACTAAGGCAGAGCAATGAAAAGGGCGCCACTGGCGCCCTTTTTTGTACGTGCGCCAGGCATGGCGCGTTGCGCGCAAGCGCAACCAGCTTGGCTGTGGTGGCCTCGCTGGTGACTTGGAGGTGAAAGTCCTCTACACACCCGGCAAGGGGAAGTGTTAGCCAGAGGCAAGGGTGTCGCGGGTGACCGCGAATCTGAAGGAAGCCCGAGGCAAAATGCTGGCTTGACGAACAGCAAGCGGATAGAGGCGGCGCAGCGGGGTAAAGGGGCGTGTTTCCCTAAAGCCCAATACTTGCACGGGACGCTGCGACGTAGATCCGACAGGCATAAGCAGGAAGGTCGCGCG